>NZ_JAGGOL010000003.1:12703-47218 GCF_018614525.1 Streptomyces sp. ISL-11 | reverse complement strand
GGCCGGCGCCGAGGACGGCGAGGCAGACGGACATCGGGTCCATGCCGCCGTGCGCGGGGGAGACGGCCCGCGGGGTTCCGTCGGGGACGGCGGCCGTGTGCGGGGCCGCACCGTGCGAGGGCGCCGGGCCACGGCTCATGTCGTGCCCGGCCGCCTTGTGCGAGGACGCCGCGCCACCGCCCGTGTGGGGCCCGGCCGCCTCGTGCGAGGACGCCGCACCACCGCCCATGCCGTGCCCGGTCGCCGCACTCGCGCCGGCCCGCTCCGGGCCGTGCCCGCCCGTCGTCGGGTGGCCGAGCGTGTGCATGGTGACGATGCCCAGCAGCAGCGCCGCGAACAGCAGCAGCCGCCCGCACCAGGCGGTGGCCTTCCGCTGTCCGTCCATCATCGCGTCTCTCTCCCGAGCCCTTGATTCTTCGATCTTCCCCGCACCCTACCCCCACGGGGTATTCCTTCTCCAGGCCCCCGGAAGTGGGATCATTGGGCGAAAACGATTGACGCCCGGCCCGAAGGACGCTCCCCCTCCCATGACCATCACGGAACAGGTGAGGGACGACCGTCCCCTCGCCACGGACGCGACCGCCGCGGGCGCCGATCGCAGGCAGTTCATCTCGTGGGTGACCCTCGCGATGATGACGACCGCCTCCGTCGCGAACCTGCGCCCCTCCCCGTCCATGGCGCTCTACGGACTCGCCGCCGTCTTCCTCTACCTCGTGCCGGCCGTCGTCTTCCTGCTGCCGACCGCCCTGGTCTCCGCCGAGCTGGCCTCCGGCTGGACCGGCGGCATCCACCGCTGGGTCAGCGAGGGCCTCTCCAAGCCCCTCGGCTTCCTGGCCGTCTGGTGCCAGTTCGCGATGACCATCGCGTACTACCCGAGCCTCCTGGCCTACGTGGCGAGCACCTTCGCATACGTCATCGACCCCCGCCTCGCCGACAACGGCGTCTACGTCGCCATTGTCATCGTCGTCATCTACTGGGCCGGCGTACTGATCTCCTCGCGCGGCACCAAGGCGGTGGCCGGACTCGCCGGCGCGGGCCTGGTCATCGGCACCCTGATACCCGGCGCCGTCCTCGTCGTCCTGGGCCTGGTCTTCCTCGGCCAGGGCAACCCCTCCGCCGCCCCCATGGACAGCGGCCACCTGCTCCCGCCGTGGACCGGGCTCGCCAGCCTCGTCCTGATCGTCAACAACTTCCTGTCCTACGCGGGCATGGAGATGAACGGCGTCCACGTCTCCTCGCTGCGCGACCCCGGCAAGCAGTTCCCGCGCTCGGTCTTCGCGGCCACCGGGCTCGTACTGCTGATCTTCGTCCTGCCGGCGCTGGCCATCAGCTGGGTCATGCCGGGCGAGGACCTGAGCCTGACCGCCGGCGTGATGCAGGCGTTCCAGGGCTTCTTCGACCACTTCCACGTCGGCTGGCTGACCAAGGTCGTCGGCGTGCTGCTCGTCGTCGCCGCGCTCGGCGGCATGCTCGCCTGGCTGGCCGGCCCGTCCAAGGGGCTGCTGATGGTCGCCCGGCAGGAGGGCTATCTGCCGCCCGTGCTCCAGCGGCTCAACAAGCACGGCGTACAGCGCAACATCATGGTCGCGCAGGGCGTCCTGACCACCCTCATCGCCCTGCTCTACGCCTTCATCCCCGATGTCTCCAGCGCTTACTGGATCTTCTCGGTGATCACCACGCAGATCTACCTCGTGGTCTACCTGCTGATGTTCGCCGCCGCCATCCGGCTGCGCGCCACCCGGCCGGACCACCCGCGCGGCTTCCGCGTCCCGGCGCTGCGCCTTGTGGCGGGCACCGGGCTGGTGTCCTCGCTCGCGGCCATGTGCATCGGCTTCGTCCCGCCGGACCAGTTCGGCGGCGGCCCGCTGTGGCGCTATCTGCTGACCGTCGGCGGCGGGCTGCTGGTCCTCGGCTTCCTCGCGCCGCTCGCGTTCCTGAAGTTCCGCAAGCCGCACTGGGTGGCCCCCGAACACCGCACGGGCCCGGCCGGCGACTGAGCCGCCAGGGGGCGTGGCCCACCCCGACGGGGCACGCCGGTACGGTCGTCACGTCCCGTCCCGGCCGGTGGGCCTCTCCGCCACCGCCGACCGGCGGGCCGCCGGAGACGGGACATGAGCCACTGAGGGGGACGGTGTGGACGGCAGGGACCACGAGGGGCGGCCACCCGGCCGCATGCTGCGGGTCGGCGGGGTGCCGCTGCACGTCGTACGCGAGGGCGCGGGCCCGGCCTGTGTGCTGAGCGCCGGGCTCGGCATGGGCTGGTTCGACTGGGAGCCGGTGGTGCCCCTGCTCAGCCCGCACCGCACGGTCGTCCGCTTCGACCGCCCCGGACTGGGCTTCAGCGCGCCGCCCGTCGAGCCGCCCACCGCGGCCGGCGAGGCCGCCCGGATAGCGGGCGTCCTCGACGCGCTGGGGCTGCGGGAGCCGGCCATGGTCGTCGGCCACTCCCTGGCCGGCTTCCACGCCGAGGCGTTCGCCCGGCTGTACCCGGACCGCACCGCCGGCATCGTCCTCGTCGACGGCAGCGTGGAGGAGGAGCCCCGCCCGGCCCCGGCCCGCGAGCTGCGCACCACCGCCGCCCACGCGCGCGGCCTGGTCCTCTCGGCCGCCGGGCTGCCCCGCGCGCTGGGCCCCTCCCTGCGCCGGCTCACCGTCCGCGCCTCGTCCGTCAGCCGCCAGGACCCCGCCCCCGCCGAACTGGTCCGCCGCACCTACGGCACCGGCCGGGTGCTGCGCGCACTGCTCATGGAGAACGCCCGTTACCGCGACGTCGCCGCCGAGCTGCACGGCCTGCGCGACGCCCATCCGATGCCACCCGTCCCGGTGACGGTCCTCGCGGCGTCACCCGGCACCGGCTCCGGGCTGGAGCGCCGCTGGCTGGCGCGCCAGCGCGGCCTCGCGGCCCGCCTCGACGCGCGTTTCGAGGCGGTCGCGCCGGCCGGCCATCTGCTGATGTACGACCGTCCGCAGTCGATCGCCGCCGCCGTGCTGGCCACGCCTCCGATCCGGGCATAAGTACGATGCATCAGTAGGGGGCGTCTCCGGGAAACCCAGAGGTAACCGGAGAACGCGATACTCAAGGCCCGGCCGCCCGCCCACACCGCTTGTACGAGCCGTCCGACCTGCAAGGATAGGTAGATATGGATAAGCAGCAGGAGTTCGTGCTCCGCACGCTCGAAGAGCGCGACATCCGGTTCGTACGGCTGTGGTTCACCGATGTCCTCGGCTATCTGAAGTCCGTGGCCGTCGCCCCGGCCGAGCTGGAGCAGGCGTTCGACGAGGGCATCGGCTTCGACGGCTCCGCGATCGAGGGCTTCGCCCGGGTCTACGAATCCGACATGATCGCCAAGCCGGATCCGGGCACCTTCCAGATCCTGCCCTGGCGCGCCGAGGCCCCCGGCACCGCCCGGATGTTCTGCGACATCCTCATGCCGGACGGCTCGCCGTCCTACGCCGACCCGCGCTACGTCCTCAAGCGCATCCTCGCCAAGACCTCCGACCTCGGGTTCACCTTCTACACCCACCCCGAGATCGAGTTCTTCCTGCTCAAGGACAAGCCGGTCGACGGCACCCGCCCGGTTCCCGCCGACTCCTCCGGCTACTTCGACCACACCCCGCAGAACGTGGGCATGGACTTCCGCCGCCAGGCCATCACCATGCTCGAATCCATGGGCATCTCGGTGGAGTTCAGCCACCACGAGGGCGCCCCCGGCCAGCAGGAGATCGACCTGCGCTACGCCGACGCGCTCTCCACCGCCGACAACATCATGACGTTCCGGCTGGTGATGAAGCAGGTGGCGCTGGAGCAGGGCGTGCAGGCCACGTTCATGCCCAAGCCGTTCTCGGAGTTCCCGGGCTCCGGCATGCACACCCACCTCTCCCTCTTCGAGGGCGACCGCAACGCCTTCTACGAGTCCGGCGCGGAGTACCAGCTCTCCAAGGTCGGCCGGTCCTTCATCGCGGGCCTGCTCAAGCACGCCGCCGAGATCTCGGCCGTCACCAACCAGTGGGTCAATTCCTACAAGCGCATCTGGGGCGGCTCGGCCCGCAGCGCCGGCGCGGGCGGCGAGGCCCCCTCGTACATCTGCTGGGGCCACAACAACCGCTCCGCGCTCATCCGCGTGCCGATGTACAAGCCCGGCAAGACCGGCTCGGCCCGCGTCGAGGTCCGCTCCATCGACTCCGGCGCCAACCCCTACCTGACCTACGCGGTCCTGCTGGCCGCCGGCCTCAAGGGCATCGAGGAGGGCTACGAGCTCCCCGCCGGCGCCGACGACGACGTCTGGGCGCTCTCCGACGCCGAGCGCCGCGCCATGGGCATCGAGCCGCTGCCGCAGAACCTCGGCGAGGCGATCGAGCTGATGGAGCGCAGCGAACTGGTCGCCGAGACGCTCGGCGAGCACGTCTTCGACTTCTTCCTGCGCAACAAGAAGCAGGAGTGGGAGGAGTACCGCTCCGAGGTCACCGCCTTCGAGCTGCGGAAGATGCTGCCGGTGCTGTAAGGGCAGGTCAGGGCGTTCTCGCAAGCTGACAGCACTCCGGGCCGACGGTCATGAACCGTCGGCCCGGAGGTGCCTCACTCGCCCCGGGCCGTCTGTGGGCCGTCCGGGGCGGAATCGGCGGCCTCGTACACGCTGTCCACGGCCTTCCGGGTGCGCCCCTCGCTGCTGGGCATCAGGTGCGTGTACGTCCGGAGCGTGAAGCCGGGATCCGTGTGCCCGAGGTAGTGGCTCAGGGCCTTGATGTTTTCCCCGGCGTCGAGCAGAACCGAGGCGTAGAAGTGCCTCAGGGCGTGCATCCCGTGCTCGCGCGCCGAGTCGTAGCGCTCGCCGACCTTAGGCTCCGGTATGACGCCGGCTGCCGCCAGGGCAGGCTTCCACACGCGGGTGTTGAAGTCGGTACGCCGGACCGCACCGCCGCTTGGCAGGGAGAAGAACAGCCGTTTGGTCACAGGCGGGCCGTCCGGGCGTAACCACGGGAGCGTGACATCCACGGGAGGGAAGTCGATCCGGTGCTGCCTGAGGGCGCGGCTCACGCGCCCGGCCAGGGGCACGTCCCGCTCCTTCCTGCCCTTCGGTGGGGCGAACACCAAGTGTCCGTTCACGACCTTCACTTGGACAGACACATGCAGCCAGCCCGATTCGTAGTCCACGTGGTCGTCGGGAAGGCCGAAGATCTCTCCCTGACGGAGCCCGACCCCGCCGCCTACGTCGACCATTGCTTGGTAGCGCCCAGGGAGGGCCGCCTGCACGGCGAAGGTGCGCTCGACCGACCAAGGTTGCACGCGGGGCGCGGCCGACCTCGGTGCACGCACCGAATTGGCCTTGCAGGGGTTCTTGGGAAGATGGCCGTCGTCCACGGCAGCGCTCAGGACCGCTGACACGCTCGCGAAGATGACACGACGGTAGGACGCCGCTGGCAGCACACGTTCCAGCTCGCTGATCCACTCTCTGATATGCCCGGGTTGGAAAGATCCGAGAGGGCGCGTTCCGAGATACGGGAAGGCGTGGCGCCGGAGTTGAACCTCCACCGTGGTGCGCGTCGTCATGTCGGTGGTCTGCGCTGCCAGCCACTTCTCACCGTACTGGCGGAAGGTGGCTCGGCCGGCGGTCGGGTCGATGTACTGCCCGCGCGACATGTCGGCCTCGATGTGAGTGAGCCACTGTTCAGCGAGACGCTTCTGACGGTCGGGGAAGGATTTGCTCTTCTCGGTGCCGTCGGGTCCGACGTAGCGGGCGCGGTAGCGCATCCCGGTGCCGTGGCGGTCGGTCTTGACTCGGGCGGTCTCCCCGCCAGGGGTGGTTGTGGTCTTGTACCAGCGGTCTTGGATGTGGCCGGCCAAGGACGCTCCTTCGAGAATGCGGCAGGGGCACACCCGTACGGGCGTGCCCCTGCTGTTGGCGAGGTGGGATCAAGCGGCCGTGTCGGCGGCCTTGCGCTCGGCTATCCAGTGGTGGACGTCGGTGGGGTCGTAGCGAAGGTGCTTGCCGACACGAAACCCGGGCGGACCGGTGCGCTTCTTGCGCCACTGGTAGACGGTTTCCACGGGCACGTCGAGGAGTTCGGCGATGTCATCGGGGGTTAGGTAGCGGTCCGGCAGTCCTCCGCGCAGCGCGTTCGTGGCAGATGTTGTTGCCATGGGGTGATCTCTCCTTGGCATCCGAGGCGGGGGCGGTGGTTTTCCTTTCCCTCTCCGAGGTCCGCAACATCCGCCACACCGCAACACCGCTGGTCAGCGGCCTGGTTCTGTGGCGGCTGGCGGTTGTGTGGCGGATCGGTGCCGCCACGCGGGCGCGTGGCGGCACCGGTGAATCCGGGCTGGTCAGCTGGCGACCTTGAGCGGGCGCGTGGCGGGTTCCGGGGGCGTGTGGCGGCTGTCGGGGAGCGGATCCGCCACAGTTTCACCCCCGTTGACCTGCGGTGTGGCGCACGTTGCGGCTGTTGCGAACTTTCCGGGGGGTGGGGGGCAGTACCGCTTCCACGCGTCGGCGAGGTCCTCCGCGTAGTAGCCCTTCGGGGTGTCGGAGCCGACCCGGACCCCGCGCGGCTTGATCGGCTTGTTCGCCGCGGTGACGTACTGGCCGAGCAACTTCGCCAGGGTGCGGGAGCTGATGGGTTTGTCGTCCAGGTCGCCCCACGGGGCGTCGTCCAGGCTCATCAGCCGCTCCAGGATGGTCGCGGTGGGCATCCGGTCGGCGCCGCGGAACACCGCGTCCCGCAGATCGGTCAGGAGCCGGACCCCGAGGGACGCTGCCGCGTCGTCCTGCGCCGTGTGGACCAGCTCCAGGCAGGCGGCGCGGGCCCGCGTGGGCCAGTGCCCGCCAGCGGCGTCCGCGACGGCGAGTAGGGGCTCCCACACGTCGGCGGGGCGGTCGGATACCCCTTCGGGCATGACCGGCCAGGCGTCTGCGACGTCATCGCGAACGGTGTCGGCCCATTCGGCGAGCCGGTCGCGCAGCGCGTTGCCCTCCCTTTCGTGGATGCGCCGGCGGTAGGGCTCGACCGTCTCGTTGGGGGCGCGCTTGCGCATGCGGATGATGATCGAGCGGGTGAGGATCGTGTCGGGCAGGGAGCCGAGCCCGGCCATGGCGACCGCGCAGAACGAAGAGAACCAGGCCGCGGTCTGGTTGGAGCCGTCGCCGACACAGCGCAGTGACTTGGCACCGCGCCGGTATCCGGAGTTCAGGAAACCCCGCACCGGCTCGTTGTCCCCGGCTTTGGGGCCGAACACGGTGTCGATCTCGTCGAAGAGGAGGGTCGGAGGGCCCTCGGCTGCCTCTACCAGCCGGAACAGGGCGTTGGGGGACGCGTTAACGGTGGTCGCGGCGCGGGGGGTGAGGGTTTCGACGATCTCCAGGGCCCGGGACTTGCCCGAGCCCGGTTCCGGGGAGAGGAACGCCAGGCGTGCGGTGCCGTCGAGGGCGTCGATGAGGTGGGCGTGGGCGTCCCACAACGTGACGGCGACGTAGGCGGCCTCGGTGGGGAAGACGTTGAAGCGGCGGTGGAAGGCTTTCACGTCTTCCAGCACGGCGGCGCCGTCGATCGTGGGCGTGCTGGAGGCGTCGGGTGTGGTCACGCTGCGGTCCTCCTCGCGGGGGCGGCGGTGGCCGTGGAGTGGTGGGGACAGTTGCCGACGTGAACGCGTGCGGCGAGCGCGGCGACGTTGGCCTTCCCGTGGGCGCGTTCGTGGTGTCCGCAGGCGCAGAGCCAGTCCGCGATGGGGTTGCGCGTCAGCATGTCGCGGACGTGGAGTCCGGGGCGGATGCCGGTCACGGTGACCGGGTGCAGGTCAGGGCGAAGGGCTGAAAGGACGCCCTGACGGGCGGCCTTCACCCGGCCGCACCGCGAAACGGGCGGTGGCGCCATGTTGGCGCGGTTCTGCCGGTCGGCGGTGTCGGGCGGGCATTTGGGCTGCGGGCGGGGTGGGTCGGGGTTCATGTCGTCTCCCGGCCGCGGCAGGTGCGTGCCGAGTAGGTCAGCGCGTCGTGAATCGTGGCGCGGCACTCGGCCGCGGGCAGTCCGGCCGCCTCCCCCGCCACCCCAAATGCCTCCTCGACCACGTCCTGGGCGATCTCGCCCCAGATGATGAACCGCCCGATCGCAATCGCGCGGGTCAGCAGCAGGTGATGCCGCTGACCCTCCGGGGCGTTCCTGACCCGTGCGGTCTCGCGCTCCAGGGCCACCTCAGCCCGACGCGTGGCCTGCCCCGGGATGAGCAGCGGGGCGGACGCCGTGGCGGGTTTGGGCACGCTCTGGAGTCGCGGCAGCAGCCATCCGGGCAGGGCCACCGCCGGGACGTCGTCGACCACCTCGTACGCGCCCGCGGCGGTGGTGCTGCCCGCAGCGACGATATTGCCGCCCCATGCCCGGGTGTCGATGTTCGGTGCCACGGACTTGGTGGTGCTGGGCAGGTGGAGGCTGTGCGGCGTCCGGAAGTACAAGTGCATGCCGCCGCTGGGCGTCCGCACCGTGTAGGTGGCGGGCCAAGGCTGTCCGGCGCGCTCGCAGAGCGCCGAAAAGGACGTCGCGCCGTCAGGCGCGTCCGAACTACCCTTCCCGACCTTCTCCTTGGGGATGTCCAGGTCGACGACGACCAGGCCGGAGGGGCCAGTGGCGATACCAATGTTGAACGGGCCGGCCATCCAGGCGGCGCGGATGCGGTCAGGGTCGGTGGTGGCGCGCTGCTCCCATTTACGGTGTCCGCCGGCGCACTCGCCGGTGCGGGGGCAGGCGTGTTCGCCGTGCAGGGCGGAGCCCTTGCCGCCGGGGCGCAGCGGGTGGACGTGCCAGCCGCGCGTTGCGGCAGCCAGAGCGGCAGAGAGCAGATGTGCTCGCCGCGTGGTGGTGCGATGCGTCATGCTGGATGCCTCCAACAGGTCTGTTGTGGACTGGTTGGCCGGGGCGACCGCGTGTCTTTGGCGAGATCGGGCGGTCGCCCCGGGCACGTCTAGAACGACGGTTCGGCGGTCTTGCCGTCGGTGGCCCACGCGTCGGCACCGGCCGGTGCCGACGCGGCGGGGCGCTTGCCGTTGACCGTGACGGTGGTGAAGCGCAGGGATGCGCCGATGTCGTCGACCTCGACGGCCAGCATCGAGCGATTCTCACCTTCCGGGGTCTGCCAGTCGTGCTGGCGGATCCGGCCGGACAGCACCACCCGTGAGCCCTTCACCAAGGACTCGGCGACGTGCTCCGCGAGCGAGCGCCATGCGGCGCAGCGGAAGAACGTGGACTTGCCGTCCTTCCACTGGTTCGCCTCGCGGTCGAAGGTGCGTGGGGTACAGGCGACCGTGAACTTCGCGAGCGGCGCCCCGACGTCGGTGAACTTCAGTTCCGGGTCGGCGGTCAAGTTGCCAATGACGGTGATCGGGGTCTCTCCGAACGACATGCCGGTCTCCTCGGTGCAGGTCAGAAGGGCGGTTCGGTGGCGAAGGTGCAGGCGCATGCGCGGCGGCGGTGGTTGCAGACGGAGCAGCGCTGGAGCGTGGCCGTGTTGTGGGGCAGCCACACCCGGGCCAGGGGCAGGAACGGTGCGCAGTGGCAGTCCTCGAAGTCGGGCTCTTCCGCCCCGGGGTAGCCGGACATTACGGCGCCGTCACCTCCGCAGGTGGGGCATGCGGGGTCGGGGAGGCGGTGCAGGGCGAGCATGGGGCGGGGGCCGATGGGGCGATGACCCAACCGGTGGGAGTACCACGCAGGGTGGAAGCGGATTGCCAGGCGTCGGCGTGCGAGGAAACGGCGGATCACAAGGGACCTCTGGGGCTACTTCTTGGAGTGGAAGAGCTTGAGACTCAGACCGACCCCAATCGGGCCGGTCAGCGAGCCGACGACGGCCGCGGTGCGCACGGCGAACTCGAACAGGGCCAGGGCGGCGGCCGCCATGCCCATGAGGCCGAAGGCGACGGCCAGGCCGATGAAGACGGGGCGGGCGTAGACGCGGGCCGTGCGTTCGGGGGCAGGAGCGGCCTGGACGATGACGAAGGGGCGGCCATCGGCCTGGCGGTAGAGGTCGGCGGGGATGTGCGGGGCCAGGGGCCCTAACGTCACGTTGGGCGGGGGCGGTTGGCGCATGAAGCTTTCCCCTGTCAGGAGGTCAGGTTGGGGATGGCGTGGATGAGCGCGGCGCACACGCGGTTGATGGGCCCGGCCGCGCCGGTGCCGGCGGCGAAGAAGCCGAAGAGGAAAAGCACGACGGCGGTACCGGGACCGACAGTGCGGGCGCGCAGGATGAAGACGGTGATGACGCCCAGGACGACGACGGCGGAGAGTGAGAGATTCACGTGTTCTCCTGTTTTCGGTGACGTGGAGTGAGCGCTTCGTGTGAGGCATACGGTCGGCGGAGGAGGAACCCGCATCCGGGTTTCGGAGGGGGCACGCGGGGTTTCACCTCTCGTCCTGTGTGACTCACACGGCCCACACGTGCTGGTCAGCGGCTCACACGGGGCGTATGCCTCACACACGTGCTGCGGGATGCGTATGAGCGGCGGGCGTGTGGGTCACACGCCCCGTAGCGGTCACTGCGCGTTGCGGTACCGGGTGATGGCTTCCGCGAGGGTCTCGGCCAGATAACCGACCTTGGAGTCGTCCCCGATCCGGACTGTCCCGGCCCCGGGGCGGGTGACGCCGACCGTTTTCAGGATCTTGTTGAGCTCGGCGCCGAACGCGCTGGGTTCGAGGTCCAGGGCCGCGGCGAGCGTGCCGGAGTGCATCCGTCCGCCGGCGGCGATGACGGCCTGGTGGGCGTCGCGCAGGAGCTGAGGTACAGGGTCGGGGCGATTGTCAGGCCCGCCGGTCTGCTGGACGACGCGCCCGAACTCGGCCCGGATGACGTTCGCTTCATCTTCGGGCGCCTGGTCGTGGCGGCCGGTGACGGTGCGGGCGGCATCGAGCATTTGGGAGAGCAGGTCTCCGCTGAACCGGATCTGAGGGCCGCTCTCACCTTCACCGTCGCTCGCGTCCACGGCGCTGGCGGCCGGGGTGCGGGATGCCGGGTTGGTGGTGGCCTTCTCGCCTGTGCCGGTGAGGGGGATGCCGGTGATCTCGTCGATGAGCGGGCGCAGGATCTCCATGTCGGTGTAGGGCAGGGTCGCGGTGGAGAGCTCTTTGTCCTTGTAGCGGCGGGGCAGGATGCGGCCCCAGCGCGAGGCGTAGAAGCGGGCGGGCACGGTGTCGAGGAATACCGGGTCCAGCGTGGGGCGGCGGCCGGCGAAGGTGACGGCGAGGTGGGAGATGCGTTTGGGGGTGAGCCGGTATGCCTTGAAAGGGGCCGGGGCGGTTTCGATGTCCTCGGCCCCGGGGGAGGAGAGGAAGCCGCAGCCGCGGTGCGGGGCGGCTTTGGGGTCCAGGCGGCCGGTGCCGGTGGGGAAGAGGTGGTGCAGCTCTTCCGGGTCGGACACGCGCATGGCGGCCCGGTTGCGGGACTGCTTCTTCATCGCGGCGGTGATGACGTCCTGGGTGGCGCGCAGTCCGCAGATCACCACACGGACCCGTGCCGCCCTCCCGGTGTCGACGACGGAGTCGAGCTTGCCCAGGATGCTCACCGGGAGTTCGGCGATCTCGTCCACCAGGATCACGATCTCCGGCAGGTCCTCGGAAACGGGGATCTTGTCGTCGTTCGCGTCGTACATCAGGTCCTGGTAGCCGGACTTGCGGGACTCGATCCCGGCAATGGCCACATCGAGCATGATGTGCGCCTCTTCGACCGTGTCCGCCGCCCAGTCGATCACCGGGACGTGCGCGGTGCCGTCGACGGCCCAGGGGCGTAGCCAGGGCATGGAGATGCCGGCGCCAGTGGTGTCGATGTGCCATAAGAGCGTGTCGTTGGTGCGCAGGGCTGCGGCGTTAGCGACGTTGACGAGGTTGGATTTGCCGGAGCCGACCTGGCCGACGAACAGGGCGCAGTCGGCGGCCAGGCGGATGGCGGCGTCTTCGGCGTCGGGGTGCAGGCCCAGGGCGAGGGGGTCATTGATGCTGGTGACGGTGGTCTCGTCGGGGTAGGGGATCTCCTCGGCTATGACGTCTTTGGTGGTGACCCGGATCTGGATCTCGCCGTAGACCATGCCGTCGGTGATCTGGATGCCGCCGCCGCGCGGGAGCCGCAGGGCCGCGGCGAGGGTGCGGTCGGCGTTGGCGGGGAGTTCGGGGGTGCCTTCGGGCATCTGGACGCGGACGGTGTAGCCGACATCGCCCTTCCAGGGCGTCACCCCGTCGACCTTGTGCCCGTCCAAGCGGAACAGCTCAGCCAGGCGTTTGTGCCATTCGCCGGCCTTCCCGTTTGCCCATTTCTGCAGGCTGCGTTGGACCCGCTCGGTCTTCGCGGTCTGCTCCGCGCCGGCCAGGGCGCGGGCCAGGACCACGGCGGCCGCGGTACCGGCTCCCCACCATCCGGCGCTGTTCCAGGTGAAGGCGTTGTGATCGGTGAGGGCGGCGGCGGTCCAGCCGCCGGCGGCCAGCCAGGCGGCGCAGCGGGTGATGATGTGGCCGTGGGGGCGGCGCTGGTAGAGGTCGGCTCCGCCTTGTGCGAGGGCGCCCGTCCCGGCGGCCAGGAGAGCGTAGCCCGGTGGGAGCCCGGCCAGGCCGCCGGTGGCGGCGACGCTGTAGGCACCGCCAGCGGCCATGGCCGCCCCAGCAGCAGGGGTGACCTTCCAGCCCCAGTCCAGGCGGGAGGTGTTGCGTGCCATCAGGATCGGTCTCCTTCACGGCGGGGAAAGGGCAGGCCAGGCACCAGGGGAACCGGTGCCTGGCCCGCGCGAGTGGGATGGGGCGCTGTGCCCTGTCAGGGGTGTCTGGAATGGTCAGGGAGCGCTGGTCAGGCGTCCCACATGGCCTCGCCTTCCTCGCCGTTGCGGGGTGCTTCGTGGCGGGAGATGTCGGGGGCGTGCAGGCGTCGGAAGTTCGGCATCAGCTCCTGCGCGGCGGACGCGGCCTGCATGAGGAGGGTGTGGATATCGGCGATCGCGTCCACGACCGCTTTGTCGACGGGGTAGTGGTCGTTGGAACGGACCTGGAGCAGGTTCACCGCTGCGGCGATGTTCTCGATGCCGTCGGGGATGCCCTCGTACTCGGCGGCGACCTGCTTCATGTGGCCCGGTTCGTAGCGGGCGTAGACGTGCGCGATGTCCTGGCACACCGCCACGAACTGCGAGGGCTGGCGCTGCCCGAAGCTGCCATCCTGGCGGCGCTCCAGGATGTTCCACATGTGCTCCCCGTTGCGGGGCTCCTCGTAGCGGCGCAAGTCGTGCTCGTGGACCTTGGCGAACAGCGGCCCGACCTCGGCCGCTTTCTGCGCGGCCCGGTGGATCAGGGCGTAGACCTGGGCGACCAGGTCCGCCATGCGGGCGTCGGCGGGGTACTTGTCGGCGGTGTTGACCGCGAGCTGGCGCACCGCCTCAGCGGTCGAGGTCAGGCCCTCGGGCAGGCCCCAGTACTCGGCCGCCACCGCCAGCATCATCGGCGGCTCATAGCGTGCGTACGCCTCGCGCACGCCCTCGGTCTCCCGCTTGAAGACGGACACCAGATCTCCTCCGAAATGCGCCCCGCCCGGGGCGGTCAGGGCACCTGCGAACGGACGGCCCGGCTGTGGAAAGCGCAGGGCGACGTCCGGGCGGGTGGCCTCGGTGTACTTGCTCTTCGCCCTGCGCATCAGGCGCCGGTGCACCGCCCTGGCGGCCTTCGGGCCCCAGGTCAGGAAGTGCGCACCCCAGGGCCTTCCGGTGCGTGGGGCAAGGTGCAGCCACCGGAGCACCGCTCCGCCGCCGGCGGCGAGCGTCTTGAGCAGGAAGCCCGGCACTGCGGCCAGAGCACCAACGGCTCCGGCAGTGAGCTTCGCCCCCGCGGACCGGGCCAGATACGGCACCACCGCCCGCCCCTTCTTCACCAGCTCCCGCCGGGCGGTACGAATCCGCGCCCGCAGGCTCTGTGCGGCAGGGGACTGTGCGGCCTTCGCGGTGGCCCGCCGGGCTGAGGCCAGACCGCGCACCGCCGCACGCCCGGCCCGGCGCGCGGCAGCCACAACCGCCGGCCGCACCCTGCCCCGGCCAGCGACCAGGCTCCGTCCGGCAGTACTCCCCTTGGAAGGGCTGCCACTCCGGCCCGGCCGGTCGGTCGAACGGGCCGAACCCGCGCCACGGCGCAGGCCCAGACGTCCCAGTACCCCGCCCCGTCCGCTGCTGCGGCCACCGGCGCCGCGATGGGCGTGCCCACTGCCTGCTCTCCCGGGCTTCCCGCCACCTGTGCCGCGGCCCGCGCGGGCTCCGAAACGCATACCGGGGCCACCCAGGGCGCTGCGGGAACCACCGCCCCGCGTCCCGCCCCGGGCACCGGGGCCGCGGGTGCCGGCAACCGATCCGGTGGCCACGCGGGGCTGCTTGGTCAGCGACACACCCCGGCCGGCGCCGCCCCTGCCGCTGCTGCGCGGTGTCGAGGCCCCAGCGTTGACCGGACCGGCGGTCAGGGAACCTACGCGGCGCTGGCGGCCGATCCGTCCACCACCCCGCCCCGCGCCGGACCCGCGGCCACCCACCGAACGGCGGCGGCCACCGCCAGCATCTGTACTGCCGAACATGCCGGACGCCCGGCCCAGACCGCCCCGCCTCGCCCCTCGGAAGGCGCTGCCTGAACCGCCCAGTCCTGCACGGCGGGTACGCCGTGACCTGACTACTGCGAAACCCGCCGCCGTACCCGCCACGACACCGGCCGCGGCGATCGTGCCGACCAGACCGGCCGTCGCATACAAGGCCGCCGAACTGGTCGAGACGGCTTCCGCCCCGAACACGGCAGCGGGCAGAACAGGCAGCCCGGCACCCGGACGGGAGCGAGTCTGGGCTTGCGCTTCAGGGGCCTGGGTGACGGTGAACTCGATCGGGACCGTCTGCCCGCCGTCGGCCACGGCCGTGACAGCGGCAGGCTCTGTCTCTTGCGCCGGTGCGGGCGGTGATGGTGCCCCCGCAGACTTGGTGTTGGACACTGTTTGCGCTCCTTGAGGAGTGAAAAGGCCGCCCCCGGCCGGGCCCTGCAAAAGCGGGCCGGGGGCGGCTCAGCTCAGCCCACGCGTCAGGCGCGATGGACGGGAACGTGGTGGGGGTGCGCGGCGGCGGCTTCCTGCCAGCGGCGGCTCTCCGCCGCATCCGCGTCCGGCAGGCGAACGCGGAAGGAGCAGCCGGGCACACGGCACCGGTGCGTGGTCGCGAAGGCGACCTCCACCAGGTGGTTGATCGAGCATGCGACGTTGGCGAAGAGGGCCAGCGCGCACGCCGTGGTCAAGGCCACCGGCACGTCGTAGCCGCGCAGGCGCGATCCGGCAGTCAGAGCGACGGCCGCGCCGACAAGGGCGGCGGCCGGGAGACGAACACGTTGGTACTGCAATGCGCTTCCTTCCTCATCGGGACAGTTCAAGCAGCGCGCTGTTCCTCGGGATACGCGCAGGTCACGCACAGCCCGAGCGAGGTGGGGATGCAGTAACCGGCGTCGATGCGGCAGGCGGGACACGTACGGCGCGCCGCCATCGCTTTGGCCAGGGCGGCGCGCTTCGCGGGGGTCATCGGGCGGACCTTCTTCGCCCCGGCGACCGGGTACAGGTACGCGACCTGGACCCCGCCACGGCGGCGGTTGCCGCGCATCACTTGCGCGGCGATTTCCTGGCCGCCGGGGCGCAGACCGCGGGCGCGGAGCTGGCGGCGGGTGGCCAGGCCGTCCGGGGCCAGACGCCACGGGAAGGTAGGAATCCCGTGGGTGGCCCCGGTCGGGTCGTAGCACTTGCCGAATGCCGGCGACATCAGCCGGCCGGGGCGGTCACAGGTTCGGGAGCGAGTGCCGCGGAGGTGAAGCACGCCAGGAGGACCGGCGTACCGTTGAACGTCCCGTCGGCCCGGAGCAGTTGGTAGGGGGCGTTGGCGCAGTTGTTGGATTTCCAGGTCACCGTGGTGGCGTCGATACTGAGCGCTTCCCGCCAGGCTTCGAAGTCGGCGAACGAGCCGTGCCGCGTGATCTCCATGCCGGGCATGACTTCACCGCGGTAGACGATGGTGCCGAAGGAGAATTCGGCGGCGGGCAGGTTCGGGAACTGGCCCAGCAGGCGGTACAGGGCATCGATGACGGGCCTGAAGTCACCCATGATCTCGGGATTCATCTCGGGTTCCTTGTCGAGGAGGAGGTCAGCCGGCGATGGCGGTGGGGAGCGCGGCCAGGTACGGCTCGCGGGCCTTGACCCGGCCGCGGGCGGTGCGCGCGGTCGACTCCGACCCGCCCAGCCCTGCGGCGGCCATGGACTCCGTCATCCGTGCCGTACTCGGCTGGACGAAATCGGTGCCGTACAGCGCGCGGATCAGCTGATCGACCCGGTTCGGGTAGATCACCGGGGCGCACAGTTCGACGGGCGTCGACGGCCGGTCGATGCCCGTCGGCGAAGGCGCCGCGACGGGCTCCGGCGGCGGGTCGGCGGCCACGGGTTCGGGCCTGGCCGCGGGGGTGTGGTCGACGGGGGCATTGACGGGCGTCGACGGCGTGGTGAAGGCCGTCAACGCCGGCAACGGCGTGGGGGCCGCCGACGTCGGAACCGCCTCAGCTGGGGGCTGCCCCCCGGGGGCGCGGTCGAGGGTCACGGCCGGGGGCGGGAGTGGCTCTTCGACGGGCGTCGGAGGGGCATTGACGGGCGTCGACGAACCGTGCGGGCGGGTCTGGGTACGGCGGGAGAGGTAGGCGTGGACCTGTCGCATCAGCGCACCGAACGCCAGCAGCGCGGCCACCGGCGGCACCGCGGCCACGATGTAATCGAGCGTGGTCGCATTCGTGCCGACCGCGGCGACGTTCAGGGCGATAGAGCCGCCCGAACCCGCCGTGGCCAGGCCGATTGCGCACAAGTCGACGCGCTTGGCCAGCGACGCGCGCAGGATCAGCAGCTCACCGATCACGATGAACAGGTCCACGGTGGCAGGCCAGGCCCACGACCGGGCCGCGGCGTCGGCCATGCCGTGCCGGGCCGCCAGCTCTTGCAGGTGCTCGTAGGAGAGCCAGAATGCCACCGCGGTCAGCACGACCGTGAGCTGGCTCGCCAGCGCGGTAATGGCCACCTGCACGGCGACGGGCGTCGACGGCGTGGTGACGGCCGTCAACCCCCCGTCGACGCCCCGCGGCCCACGGCGCTTGCCCGATACGAACCCGCGCGGCGAGAACCTCACAACGCCCCCTTCGCGCGAACCCTGCGACCGGCCAGGGGGACCGTCACGGGGCGGATGCCGACGGGCGTCGCGGCGGGGTCGAGGTGCCCGTCGACGGCGCGGGGGCCATCGGCGGGGACCGGCGGGTCGTAGAGCTGGTGGCGCTGTTCGGCGAGTTGCCCGGCCCGGTAGCGGCGCGGGTGCAGACGGCGGTAGAGGTGGTGGCGTAGGGCCGTCATCGGGCACCTCCTGCACGGGGTGCGGTGCCGGGGCGGCCGGTGCGGCGGCCGTTGGTGGTGGTCATCTCCGGCACCGGGCCGTACGAGATCTGCCAGCCGCCACCGGATCGTTTCGCCGCGTACATCGCCTCATCCGCCCGCCGCAGCGCGACATCCAAAGCGGGGGCGTGAAAGGCGATGGGGTGCGCACCGATGGAGGCGCCTACCAGCAGCTCCTTGCCCCGAAACGGCACCGGTCGCTGGAGGGAGAAGTGCAAGCCGCCCAGCTCGTTGGAGAGTGCGCTGGGATTGGGGATCAGGGCGGTGGCGGCGAACTCATCCCCGCCCAGCCGCCCCGCGGTTCCCTTACGCAGGTTGGCCCACTTCTGCAAGCGGGCACCGACCGTGGCCAGGACCGCGTCCCCCGCGGCGTGGCCGCAGTTGTCATTGACGTCCTTGAAGCCGTTCAGGTCCACCATCACCACCACCGCACCCACATTTCGCAGGTCACGGCAGGCGGAGCGGGTGAACAGGTCACGGCCGGGCAGGTTGGTCAGCGGGTCGAACCGGGCCTGACGGGCTCGCCGGCGCAGCAGTGCGGCGTGGACGGACCAGCCGGCCAGCAGCGGGCCAGCCGTCGCGGACAGTGAAGTGATCGTGTCCATCACGCGGCCTCGGTCCCGCGCGCCCAGCCCTTCACACGACGGCCGGCGTCCAGGTCGAACAGGTGCGGGGTGCGGTCCTTGATGAGCGTCGCGGCGATCCGCGTCACCCGGTCGTACAGCCCCGGGTCATCGCCGATGATGTCGCGGGCCGCGTCCACCCGGGCCGCCCGCTCCTCCGCGCTTTCCCCCGGCACGCCCAGCCATAACTCCAACGGGGTACCGAGGGCGAGCTCTACGAACTCGGCGGCTGAAGCCGCCTCTTGCCCTGCGACAATGTGCTTCATGGGTCGTGATGCCTCTCATCCAGGCGGGAACGGCCCGAAGCGGTCCCGGTGTTTGCCCACCGGGGCCGCGCGCCGTTGAGAACCAGAACAGGCTCCGGCTCCCCTCAACCCCGCCCGTACAGCGCGAAAGAGCGCCGGACGGGCAGAGGAGGCAACCGGCCGCAGCGAGCCGCCGCGGTGCGATCGAATGGGACCGGTTGTTCGCGGCGAGGTCTTGTTGCTCGCGAACGGATTGCTGAGCGGCGCCACCGTGCCGGTCCACCACGGTGGCGCCCGCGTATGTCGGCGACCCATGGGGCCCCTTCAGCGGTTCGGATCTCGGGTGATCCTTAGCCGTCAGATACCGCCGGCCAGAGGGCCGGAGCAGCGACGACCCCCGCCCACTCCCGAAAGCCAGTGGGCAGCGCTCCTTTTTCACCCCGGGGAGGTCAGTGGCCCCGGGCCGCCTGTACAGGGGGCAGCGTCCTGTGGCCCGGATCGCTCCGGGCGACCTCCCGAACCTTGCGAGGGTTGGAGGCGTCCTCCCAGGCCCGGTACTGCTGGGCCGGAGGTGGGCCCCATCGACCACCCATGTGCAGGCGGCTGGGGCGGCACACTGTTCAGTTCTCAAGGAACGGACGCTTCCTTCGTCCCGTGGCGCGGGATTCCGGGCGCGAGCACTGCACGTCCACATCACCGAAGCGATGCATGTATTACATGCCTCTCAAGGTGGCAGAACGCGACGCCGTCGTCAACCCTTGGTTTCCTCGACGTGCCGCGTCCCGCCTCGATCAGCGACACGACCAGCATGGCAATGAGACCGAGGACGTTGGACTCCGCGCATGTACGACTTGCACCCGACTCGCTACAGTCGAAGTCGTCCCAGGACGTCCCAGACAGGGGAGGTCGTATGGCAAATGAGCGCTTACGTGGGGCGATTGTGGCGAGCGGTCTCACGCTCGACCAGGTCGCGGGGCGCCTCGGGGTTTCCCCGAAGACGGTTGAGCGCTGGACCTCGGAGCCGAACCGCAAGCCGTACCGGCGATTTCAGTACGCGGCCGCCTCATTACTGCGGCATGAAGTCTCCTACCTCTGGCCGGAGGAGCGGACATCCGCCGAGGTGACAGCGTCCAGCGACTCAGAGGTCTTGAAGATCTACCCCCACCGCTCCGTCGTGCCTTCAGAGGCATGGACGCAGCTCTACGCCGAGTCGACGACGCACTTCGACATCCTCGTGTACTCGGGGTTCTGGCTGACCGAGGACCCGCGGTTCCACCGGCTCGTACGGGAAAAGTCAGCCGCCGGCGTGCCCGTGCGCTTCATGATGGGCGACCCGAGCAGTACGGCCGTAGCCGTACGAGGTGACGACGAAGGCATCGGGTCTGCCATGGCAGCCAAGATTCGCAACGCGCTGCTGAACTACGGGCCGTTATTCGCCCTGCCCAACGTGGAGTTCAGGCTTCACGACACGACGCTCTACAACTCCATCTACCGCGCCGACAACGAGCTGTTGGCGAACGGACACGTCTACGGCGTCGGTGCCTACATGGCGCCCGTCCTCCACCTTCAGCGGGTCCCGGGCGGTGAGCTCTTCGATACCTACGCCGAGAGCATGGAACGCGTCTGGGAGAGCGCCCGTGCGATCACTTCGCCCACCGACTACGAAGGCGTCACAGCATGAGCCGAATCGACTACTTCCGCGACCCGCACGCCCCCGCAGCCAACTCGGTCGTACCGTCCGTCACGGCCGTCGTCCGCAACGGGCAAGGAAACATCCTGCTCATCCACAAGACGGACAACGACCTGTGGGCCCTTCCGGGTGGTGGGCACGACGTCGGCGAGAGCGTCGCCCAGACGGTCGTGCGCGAGGTCGCAGAGGAAACCGGCATCTCGGTGACCGTCGAGGGCATCGTCGGTCTCTACACCGATCCGGAACACGTCATGGCGTACGACGATGGCGAGGTCCGCCAGCAGTTCTCCATCTGCTTCCACGCCCGCCCCGTCGCCGGCACGCTCCGCACCAGCTCCGAATCGAAAGAGGTCCGCTGGGTCTCCCCAGCGGACCTCGACAAGCTCGACATCCACCCGTCGATGCGGCTCCGCATCGCTCACGGACTGGACGAGTCGCGCGGGGCGCCCTATATCGGCTGAGAGGCTTCCTGCGCCGCGCTGAGTCGCCCTTCGACTCGACGTACGGCCGCATGGATCTCGGGGGCGGCGCGCTGAATGAAGCGACCCACGATGGTGTCGGGTCCGTACCGCCCGACGATCTCGGAAACCCGGGCCTTCGAGTTCGTACAACCGCCGTCAGGGGTCGTGGTCATGTCGCAGAAGAGCAGCGCGTCCACCAGCTCCGGGCGCTCCAGCGCGAACTCCGTCTCCAGCTCCTCGCGGAGGCCCCGCTCCTCGGCTTCCAGCAGCGCACACGAGTGATGGGCCACGAGACGCACGATCCGATCGTCCATGCCCTCTTGATCACGGAGGAACCTGGCGCCGTCGAGCGGGTGAAAGCCGGTGGAGGCGATCTGAGGCGAGTAGCCGATGTCATGAAGAACAGCAGCCGCCTCCATCAGCGCAGACTCCTGCCCCAGGATCGGCTCAAGGGAACGAGCCCGCTCAGCCACCCCGAGAGAGTGCGACCAGCGACGCGGAAGCGGTTCGGACAGGAGTGACTCGGCGAGGCCGTAGGCGCGCTCAGTAAGACCCATAGGAACAAAGGCTACGAGGTGCCGCTGTCACCAGGCAGGGCGCGAACCTGTCGCCGGCGGTTCGGGCCCATCACGATGAGCCCGCGGCCCTCCAACTGCGCGATTGCCGAGCGAACCGCGGTCCGGGAGACGCTGAACCGCTCGCACAGCTCACTCTCGGAGGGGAAGGTGTCGCCAACGGCAGCGCCTTCGACCCGCAGCAGATCCGTCACCTTGTCGACGAGCGGCCGCCGGTCGCCGGTCCCAGTCACGTACCAGCCGGCACCCTGCACGGACTCGATCACCCCGTCCGCCTTCAGAGCCTTCAGAGCCCGCCCGACCGTGGAACGCCCGACACCGTACGTGCGCATCAGCTCGGCCTCAGAGGGCAACGCCTCACTGATCTTGCCCTTTGCGATCTTCTGTCGCAGGGACTCAGAGATCTGCAAGTACGTCCCCCGCGGACTGACCTGCGGCACAGGACCCCCTCTTCCTCGCTCTGGGCGGCGACCTCCCGGCGGCGCTCGCTCGCTCCAGCTTCGCACGGCCCGCTCACACGCCGGAGTGCCTGCAGCGAAGACCACCTGGCGAGGATCTGTTACAAGTTTCCCTAGTTCATCAAGGCGGCTCGCTCCGCTCCCCGCGCGGCCCGGCCCCCGGCCGGGCCTGTCCTGCCTCCGCCCCGCTCCAGCCCGGCCGGCACCCGCGCCGCGCTCTCAGCAATCAGCCGCCTGATGCGTGAGAGGGGGTAGACCGTGCGCACCGGGCAGGTCCAAAGGGTGCCCGGGGCACTGTAGTGAGCTTACGGGGTCGTGATCACTCGCCCAAAGGTTTAGCCAAACACTTCTCTGTCGATCCTTAGCTAATCCACACATCGATCTTCGCGTTAAAAGCTCCCTTTGTGAGTCTCTTAAAATTAGCATACGCCACAGCGATTCCCGTCAGTGATACATCAAGACCGCCAAGCCCCAAAACTGGCCAAGCCTCAAGAAAATCTGAGAGCTCTGGTATATCGCGCATCACGGATTCAGCGATCTCGGCATCGGGAATCGGATTGTGCTTCATGAGTTCGACCAAAGGGGCGATTTCCGTCAGGCCAACTGCCGCGCCAAGGACTTTAGCACCCTCCTCGCTGACTGCATTGACCTTAAGAAGTCCATCTCCTGCCGGTCCAAATAGAACAGCTGCTGAACTTGGATTTTCCAAGCTGCCGAGGATTTCCGCCACGGAAGGAGTCTCTTCCGGCCGGAAGCCTCGGAAATAAAGACCCGGGTAACGCTGCTTCATAATCGATTGCCATGAAATTGTGCCGATGGAGCGAACGGCGCAACCGGTCGCTATCAAATACTGGCTATCCGATTCTGTAAAGCTTCCGAAATCGGCACACATGGGACGCAGTAGGACCTTCACTCTCTCTAGGAAAGACTCTGCCGTAGGGGGGTTCACCTGAACATTCTTGAAGAAGAAGATCAGGGAGAGTGCCGCAAGGTGCTTTGAGGTAAGTCTCTGCGCTACCGCAATTCCTTCGTTTAGCGCCAGTTGCTTCACATTTCGCTCGGTCTCAAGGGTCCTCGCCACGAGCATTTCTACAAGGACTTCGCCAAGCTCTTCGTCACCACTCTTGGCGTAACCCATCTCCGCATCCAGAACGGCGGACTGAACTCCAGGGTCTTTTAGGTTGGAGATTGCTTCAGGCGCTTGCTTGTTTAGTTCACTGAGGTAATTTACGGCAAACTCTTCTACGCGCTTGCCAGCGACCTCGAAAGCTTCTTGAGAATAACGCTCAAGGTATTCTTTCATCAGCCTCAAGCAGATGTGCTCTGCGTCTTGGACGCTGATTCCGTAATTTACAGTTTGCGCTTGGACGAGCTGGGACCCATCTCCGGCCCTCTGTCTCAGCCATGCCATATCACGATCCGCCAAGCTGGTTACTGTCGCCAAGGTTCATGTCGCCACCCGACTGCAAATTTATAGAATTAGCGCCGCTCTGCTGACTCATTCGAACAGATCGAGGCGAAGTTCCTTGCTGGTTTGGACGTGTCTGAATCAGGGAGAAGATCGAAATGGCGAGCCCGGCTGCGGAAACAAAGAACCCGAGCACACCAGAAATGCTACTTGAACGATTCAGGCCGATGTGAATGAAATAGGCGCCCAAGCCCACCAATGTAACTCCGATCACTGCACTGGTGATCCACAACGCCCTGCGTCGCTGCTGCGGTGTCATGCAGGTCATTCTGGACTCAAACGGACGCGTGTGGCAGGAGTTCCACAAAGAAGCTCGACGACGCTAGAGGGGGTTCCGCGCCGTCGTCACGAGCCGGCCGTCGCGGCTTGCTCTGGTCGACGGAACCGGCAACGTGGCTGAGGCCGGTGGGGATGGAGCAAGGCACACGCCTGCGTGGTCGGTCGGCGCGCCCGCCGTCCTGGCTGGCTGTCGTCGGCTGAGGTCCAGAAGGGCCCTCACGCACTCCATGGGGCTGGTCTGCTTCGCCCTCAAGGAAACCGGCTCAGGTCCTGAAGTTGAGTGGCGTGCTTCCGTCTCAGTTTCCGTCTCATTCAGCCCCGTTCGCGACCGTTCAGACGAGACGCGAAGCCATCCCCGCACCGACGGTCAGCCGCCCACGAACCCAGGCGAACGCCCCTGCACCAGCCCCACACCCCGCCAACACAGTGTGCGAGCATGGTGAACGGCGTGATGGTTGGTACGAGCACCACCATCCACGGCGCGGGCCGCTGAGGATGCCCTGGCCTCGGTCCCAGCTAGCAGTTGGGAGCGAAGGGCGCCCGCGCCACAGTCGTGCCCGATCAAGCCGTTAGCCGCGGTCAATCACTTCGGCCATGGGTGATCGCACGGACGTGCGCCGAAGTCGGGCCGTCTGGGGGCCGTCGAACGGCGGCTCCCATCGCCCATCAACGACCACAGACAACCGCTCGGTTGCAGGTTACTGACGTTTCGGCATGAGTCATCCGAGGGCTGCTTCATGCAGCATAAGTTCCTGCGCAACAAGAAGCAGGAGTGGGAGGAGTACCGCTCCGAGGTCACCGCCTTCGAGCTGCGGAAGATGCTGCCGGTGCTGTAGGCCGTACGGGCCGGCGGGGTGTCCGCCGGCCCGTACGGGACCCCTACCAGGTCACCGGCAGGCTGTGGCAGCCGTAGATCGCCTGGTCCGTGCGGAAGCGCAGGTCCTCCAGCGGGACGGCGGGCCGCAGGCGCGGGAAGCGGCGGAGCAGCGTCGCGACGACGATCTCCAGTTCGGCGCGGGCCAGCGCCTGGCCGATGCACTGGTGGACGCCCCAGCCGAAGGCCAGGTGGTGCCGGCCGCCGGGCCGCCGGATGTCGAAGCGGTCGGGGTCCTCGAAGACGTCCTCGTCGCGGTTGGCGGCGGGCACCGAGACGATGACCCCCTCGCGGGCCCGGATGACCTGCCCGCCGACCTCGACGTCCTCCAGGGCGACGCGGCGCGGGCCGTTGCGGATGATGCTGTGGAAGCGCAGCAACTCCTCGACGGCGCCGGGCAGCAGGGACGGGTCGCGGCGCAGCGTTCCGGAGAGTTCCGGGTCGTCCATGAGGGACAGGGCGCTCAGGCCGATCATGTTGGCCGTGGTGTCGTGGCCGGCGATCAGCAGCAGGACGCCGAAGGTCGCCACGTCCTTGCGGGCCAGCTCGCCCGCCGCCTCGTGGCCGGTGATGAGCCGGCTGAGGATGTCGTCCCCGGGGTCCGCGGCCTTGGCGGCCGTCAACTCCTCCAGATAGGCGTTGAATTCCTCGCGGGTCGCGGCCTTGACGTCCTCGGGCACCTCGCGGGAGAACAGCCGCGAGGTGAACCCCTGGAAGAGGTCGTGGTCGGCGCCGGGCACCCCCAGCAGCACGCAGATCACCCGCGACGGCATCGGCAGCGCGAGCGCCCGCACGAGGTCGACGGGCCGCTCGGGGGAGCGCTCCATCGCGTCGCACAGCTCGTCGGTGATCCGCTGGAGGTCCGGGCGCAGTTCCTCGACCCGCTTGACGGTGAACTCGCGCATGATCATGCGGCGCAGCCGGCTGTGCTCGGGCGGGTCCATGCGGATGAAGCCGCGGTCGGCGGCCGTGGGGGTGCCGCCGGTCATGCCGCTGAGCGGGTAGCCCGGGCGGGTGGTGTCGGAGCTGAACCGCAGGTCACCGAGGACGGCGCGCGCGTCCTGGTGACGGGTGACCAGCCAGGCCCAACTGCCGTCGGGCAGGGCGGTCCTGGATATGGGCTCCTCCCGGCGGAGCCGCACCAGGCCCTCGGGCGGGTCGAAGGGGCAGCCTGTGGGGGGAGTGGTGGGGAGATACGCGAGTCCAGCGGGCGTCATGTCGCTCCTTGCGTTGCTCGGAGATCACCAGGCAGCGAGTTAACTTACAACTACATGTATCTCCGGGCCATAGGACAAAATCCCCGGGGAGCGATGAGTTGGGGGGCGGGTACGGGAGCGCGCGCCGAGGCGGGGGCTGCGCCCGCAGCCCGCCCCCCCGGCCCCTGGGGCTATCATGCTGAGCAGGATCAAGGACACGCGCGGGCCGCCATCAGGGCCGCTGACGTCACCGGCCATCGGCGGTGCTCCTCGGGACCGGCACCGCGGACGGCGGACGAGCGGACGAGAGGGTTCCGATGACAGTGCCGCAGGGGCGCCGCAGCAGCTCGTACACCCGGCTGCTGAGGCACGGCTTCACCGACACCGCCGCCGCCGAGCGGCTGCTGGAGACCCCCGAGCTCGCGCCCGTACGCTCCGATCCCCTGCTCCTCGACGCCCTCGGTGCCACCGCCGACCCCGACCTCGCGCTGCACGGCCTCGTCCGCCTCGTGGAGGCCCTGCACAGCGCCGACCGGCAGACGCTGCTGGACACCCTCGTCGCCGCCAAGCCGCTGCGCGACCGGCTGCTGGGCGTGCTCGGCGCCTCCGAGGCGCTCGGCGACCACCTCGCCCGCCACCCCGGCGACTGGCACGCCCTGATCTCCTACGAGGCGGCCGACCTCAACCCCGGCACGGCCGAATTCGAAAGGGCCCTGGCCGACGGCGTGCGCGGTGAGCGCGGCGCCCACCTCCCGCCCGCCGACGCGCTGCGCGCCGCCTACCGCCGCTGCCTGCTGACGATCGCCGCCCGCGACCTGTGCGGCACCACCGACGTCGCCCGCACCGCCGCCGAGCTCGCCGACCTGGCCACCGCCACGCTGCGCGCCGCCCTCGCGATCGCCGCCGGGGAACAGCCGCAGGACGCCGCCGCCTGCCGGCTCGCCGTCATCGGGATGGGCAAGTGCGGCGGCCAGGAGCTCAATTACGTCTCGGACGTCGACGTCGTCTTCGTCGCCGAGCCCACCGGCGGCACGCCGGAGGGCTCGGCGGTCCAGGCCGCGACCCGGCTCGCCTCCCGGATGATGCGCGTCTGCTCGGACGTCACCGCCGAGGGCACCATCTGGCCCGTCGACGCCAACCTTCGCCCCGAAGGCCGCAACGGCCCGCTGGTGCGGACCCTCTCCAGCCACCTGGCCTACTACCAGCGCTGGGCCAAGACCTGGGAGTTCCAGGCCCTGCTCAAGGCCCGGCCGGTCGCCGGCGACCTCGGCCTCGGGCAGGAGTACGTCGACGCCGTCGCCCCGCTGGTGTGGCAGGCCGCCGAGCGCGAGAACTTCGTCGCCGACGTCCAGCAGATGCGCCGCCGCGTCGTCGCCTCCATCCCCGTCACCCACGTAGACCGCGAGCTCAAGCTCGGCCCCGGCGGCCTGCGCGACGTCGAATTCGCCGTACAGCTCCTGCAATTGGTGCACGGCCGCAGCGACGCCACCCTGCGCGGCGGCGGCACCCTGGACGCCCTCACCGCGCTCGCCGCCGGCGGCTACGTCGGACGCACCGACGCCGCGCACCTCGACGCCGCCTACCGCTTCCTGCGCACCCTCGAACACCACATCCAGCTCCACCGCCTGCGCCGCACCCACCTCATGCCCGAGGCCGAGAGCGACCTGCGCCGCCTGGGCCGCTCCCTCGCCCGCGCCTTCCGGTGGCCCGCCGGCACCGAACCGGTCGCCGAGCTGACCGGCCAGTGGAAGCGGCACGCCCGCGAGGTACGGCGGCTGCACGAGAAGCTCTTCTACCGCCCCCTGCTGGACGCCGTCGCCCAGCTGGAGCCCGGCGAGATCCGCCTCAGCGCCAAGGAGGCCGGCCACCGCCTCCAGGCCCTCGGCTACGCCGACCCCGCCGCCGCCCTGCGCCACCTGGAGGCCCTCGCCTCCGGCGTGACCCGCAAGGCGGCCATCCAGCGCACCCTGCTGCCCGTCCTCCTCGGCTGGTTCGCCGACTCCGCCGACCCCGACGCCGGGCTGCTGAACTTCCACAAGGTCTCCGACGCCCTCGGCCGCACCCCCTGGTACCTGCGGCTGCTGCGCGACGAGGGCGCCGCCGCCGAGAACCTCGCCCGCGTGCTCTCCGCCGGCCGCCTCGCCCCCGACCTGCTGCTGCGCGCCCCCGAGGCGGTCGCCCTCCTCGGCGACCCCGAGGGCCTGCGCCCGCGCGGCCGCGAGGCCCTGGAACAGGAGGTGCTCGCCGCCGTCGGCCGCGCCGAGAGCGCCGAGGCCGGGATCGTCGCCGTGCGCGGGGTGCGCCGCCGCGAGCTGTTCCGCACCGCCGCCGCCGACATCATCGGCGCCTACGGGGGCGGCGGCCCCGAACCCTCCTGGCGCAACGGCACCTCCGGCAAGGCCGCCGACACCGTCCCCAGCGACACCCACCTGCGCGTGGACACCGTCGGCGACGCCGTCTCCGACCTCAACGCCGCCACCGTCGCCGGGGCCCTGCGCGCCGCCGTGCGCGCCGAGTGGGGCGACACCCTGCCCACCCGCTTCGCCGTCATCGGCATGGGCCGCTTCGGCGGCCACGAGCAGGGCTACGGCTCCGACGCAGACGTCCTCTTCGTCCACGAACCGCGCGAGGGCGTGGCCGACGAGGAGGCGGCCAAGGCCGCCTTCGCCGTCGCCAACGAGATGCGCCGGCTGCTGCAACTGCCCACCACCGACCCGCCGCTGCTCATCGACGCCGACCTGCGCCCCGAGGGCAAGTCCGGCCCCATCGTGCGCACCCTCGCCTCCTACGCCGCCTACTACCGGCGCTGGTCGCTGGTGTGGGAGAGCCAGGCGCTGCTGCGCGCCCGACCGGTCGCCGGCGACGCGGAGCTCGGGCAGCGGTTCATCGAGCTGGCCGACCCCCTGCGCTACCCCGCGGAGGGCCTCGGCGACGGCGCGATCCGCGAGATCCGCCGGCTGAAGGCCCGCATGGAGAGCGAACGGCTTCCGCGCGGCGCCGACCCCACCACCCACACCAAGCTGGGCCGCGGCGGCCTCTCGGACGTCGAGTGGACCGTACAGCTGCTCCAGATGCGGCACGGCTGGGCCGAGCCCGGCCTGCGCACCCCGCGCACCCGCGAGGCCCTCGCCGCCGCCTGCGCCGCCGAGCTGCTCAGCACCGAGGACGCCGCCATCCTCGACGACGCGTGGGTGCTGGCCACCAGCGTGCGCAACGCCGTGATGCTCGTTCGCGGCCGCCCGCAGGACACCTTCCCCACCGACGCCCGGGAACTGGCCGCCGTCGGCCGCTACCTCGGGTACGAACCGGGACACATCGGCGAGATGCTGGACGACTACCGCCGGACGACCCGGCGGGCACGGGCCGTTGTCGAGGAACTGTTCTACGGGGCCTGAGGGACGCCGGCCGTCCCTGCCGGGAGAAGCACGGAACCACGGCGGCCGGGAGACGCTACGGCGCCTGCGGAGACCCCGCGCTCGCCTCGGCCGCGGCCGGGGCTCCTGCCGCGACATGGCGGGCCAGCCGGTGCGGGAAGGAGCGGTACCAGCCGAAGGACAGGCCGAAGCCGAAGGACAGGCACACCAGACCGCCGACCGCGTCCAGCCAGAAGTGGTTCGCCGTCGCCACGATCACCACCAGCGTGGCCAGCGGATACAGCGCCCCGAGCACCCGCGCCCACACCGGGCGCGCCAGCAGCGCGATGGTGATGCCGCACCACGTCGACCAGCCGATGTGCATCGACGGCATCGCCGCGTACTGGTTGGAGACATTGGCCAGATTGCCCGAGGCCATCGAGCCCCACGTGTGGTGCACCACCACCGTGTCGACGAAATCGACACCGCTCATCAGCCGGGGCGGGGCCAAAGGATAGAGGTAATAGCCGAGCAACGCGACGCCGGTGGTGGCGAAGAGGGCCAGCCGGGCGGCGGCATAGCGGCCGGGATGCCAGCGGTAGAGCCACACCAGCACCCCGATGGTCAGCACGAAGTGCAAGGTGGCGTAGTAGTAGTTCATCCCCACGATCAGCCACGTCACCGAATCGACGGCGTGATTGACGGTGTTCTCGACCGCGATGTGCAGGGAATGCTCGGCGCGCCATATCCAGTCGGCGTTGCGCATCGCCGCCGCCCGCTGCGTGGGGACGGCGTTGCGCACGAGGGAGTACGTCCAGTAACTGACCGCGATCAGCAACACCTCGAACCACAGGCGTGGTCGGCGCGGCGAGCGCGGTTTCCACAGGCCGAGCACGCGTCGTCCGGCCCGATCGGCCGACGGCCGGTCCGCTCGCTCCTCGGTGGGTGGCGGGGCGGCCGTCCGGCCTTCCAGTGTCCTTACTGTCGCTTCACCCATAGGGAAACAGTCTGCCAGAAAGCGGCCTGGGGCAGATCATCCCCAAGTCTGGTCTTCGCCGCTTTCCGTACGATTCAGGGGCACCGTACGAGCGCCCGTACGAGCGTCAGTACGGGCCTGTTCCCCGGGCTCCACCGGGCTCGCCGCACGGGCGCCCGGAGCGGAGGCGGTTGAACCCCGAACCACCAACTCCGGGAGGAAGACGAACTCGCTGTGCGGCGCCGGCGTCCCCCCGATCTCCTCCAGCAGGGCCCCCACGGCCGCCTGCCCCATCGCCTGCACGGGCTGGCGGATCGTGGTCAGGGGCGGGTCCGTGAAGGCGATGAGCGGCGAGTCGTCGAAACCCACCACCGAGACGTCCCGCGGTACCTCCAGGCCGTGCTGGCGCACCGCCCGTACGACGCCCAGCGCCATCATGTCGCTGGCGCACACGACGGCCGTACAGCCGCGGTCGATGAGGGCCGCGGCGGCCGCCTGGCCGCCCTCCAGGCTGAAGAGCGAGTGCTCGACGAGCCGCTCGGCCTCCGCCTGTTCCATGCCCAGCACCTCCCGCATGCTGCGCAGGAAGCCCTCGATCTTCCGCTGTACCGGCACGTAGCGTCCGGGCCCGAGCGCCAGCCCGATCCGGCGGTGCCCCAGTGCGGCCAAATGGGTGACGGCCAGCCGGACCGCCGCCCGGTCGTCGGGCGAGACGAACGGCGCCCGCACCTTCGACGAGAAGCCGTTGATGAGCACGAACGGCACACCCTGGGCGCGCAGCCGCTCGTAGCGCTGCATGTCGGCGGAGGTGTCCGCGTGCAGCCCCGAGACGAAGATGATCCCGGCGACCCCGCGGTCGACGAGCATCTCCGTCAGCTCGTCCTCCGACGACCCGCCCGGTGTCTGGGTGGCCAGCACCGGGGTATACCCCTGCCGGGTCAGCGCCTGCCCGATGACCTGGGCGAACGCCGGGAAGATGGGATTGTCCAGCTCCGGGGTGATCAGCCCGACCAGCCCCGCGCTGCGCTGCCGCAGCCGTACGGGACGCTCGTAGCCCAGCACGTCGAGCGCGGCCAGCACGGACTGGCGGGTGGAGGCGGCCACCCCCGGCTTCCCATTGAGGACGCGACTGACGGTTGCTTCGCTGACACCCGCCTGGGCTGCGATATCGGCTAGCCGGGCGGTCACAGGACTGGACCTTACCGGGCGCATCTCAGACTGCCCACCAAACACAGGAATCGGAGGGGATGCGGACCGTTCCGCCGACGAATTCGAGGGCGGACGTCGCGAGCACCGGGCGCCCGGGCACCGGAAGCTCCACCTCGTCGTCCAGCGTGTTGAGCGTGCAGACGAATCCCGGCCGGGAGAAGGCCAGTACGCCCGCGGGCGCGTCCAGCCAGGTCATCTCCCCGTCGCCCAGACCCGGCAGCTCCCGGCGCAGCGTCAGGGCCGAGCGGTACAGCTCCAGCGTCGAGCGCGGGTCGCCGGACTGCGCGGCCACCGACAGCTCCCGCCAGAGCCCGGGCTGCGGCAGCCAGCTGCCGCCCGTCCCGAAGCCGTACGGGGCCGCGTCGCCCGACCACGGCAGCGGCACCCGGCAGCCGTCCCGGGTGCCGTCCTGGCCGTCCCCGCGGAAGAACGCCGGGTCCTGGCGCACCTCGTCCGGCAGGTCCACGACCTCCGGCAGGCCCAGCTCCTCGCCCTGGTAGACGTAGGCCGAGCCCGGCAGTGCCAGCATCAGCAGCGCCGCCGCCCGCGCCCGGCGCAGGCCGCGCTCGCCGCCGCCGTAGCGCGTGGTGTGCCGCACCACGTCGTGGTTGGACAGCACCCACGTGGTCGGCGCCCCCACCGACAGCGTGGCGGCCAGCGAGTCGTCGATCACCGTGCGCATGGCCTCCGCGCCCCACGCGCACGTGAGGAACTGGAAGTTGAACGCCTGGTGCAGTTCGTCGGGGCGTACGTACAGTGCGAGCCGCTCCGAGGTCGGCGCCCACGCCTCGGCCACGCCGATCCGCTCGCCCTCGTAGGAGTCCAGCAACTGCCGCCACGAGCGGTGGATCTCGTGCACGCCGTCCTGGTCGAAGAACGGCAGCACCTGCGCGCCGATCAGCTTCGCCTGCTCCGTGCGGCCGATGTCCGGCAGGCCGGGCGCCTTGACCATGCCGTGCGCCACATCGATGCGGAAGCCGTCCACGCCCAGGTCGAGCCAGAACCGCAGCACGGACTCGAACTCCTCGCGGACCTCCTGGCTGTCCCAGTTGAGGTCCGGCTGCTCCGGCGCGAACAGGTGGAGGTACCACTCGCCCGGCGTGCCGTCGGGGCCGGCCGTGCGGGTCCACGCCGGGCCGCCGAAGACGGACTCCCAGTCGTTGGGAGGCAGTTCACCGTTCTCGCCCTTGCCCGGCCGGAAGTGGTAGCGCCCGCGGGCCGGCCCGCCCGGCCGGTCGGTGAGCGCGGCTCTGAACCACAGGTGCTGGTCGGAGGTGTGGTTGGGCACGATGTCCACGATGACCCGCAGCCCCAGCCGGTGCGCCTCGCGGACCAGGTCGTCGGCGTCCGACAGATCGCCGAACAGCGGGTCAACGGCCCGGTAGTCCGCCACGTCGTAACCGCCGTCGGCCTGCGGGGAGGCGTAGAACGGCGTCAGCCACACCGCGTCCACCCCCAGCTCCGCCAGGTGCGGCAGCCGCTCGCGGATCCCTCGCAGATCGCCGACGCCGTCCCCGTCACTGTCGGCGAAGGACCGCACGTACACCTGGTAGATGACCGCGCTGCGCCACCAGCCCTCCGCCTGCGGCGTGGAGGGGGCGGCGCCCTGGCTGCGGACGGAGGGCGCGAGATCCTGGGTCATGTACGTCCTATCGGTTCGAGGTAGGGGGCCGGAAAGAAGCGGGGGTACGGGCGGAGCGGGGGTCCGAACGGGTCAACGACGCCGGCCCCACAAGGTCAGCCCGGGTCAGCCCTTGGTGCCGCCGGCCGTCAGCCCGGCGACCAGCTGGCGCTGCACGAAGAAGAAGACCGCGGCGGCGGGCACGGTGATCAGCACGGCGGCGGCCGTCATCAGCCCCCACTCGGCCTTCTGCTGGCCGACGAACGTCTGCAGGCCGACGGCCAGGGTGTAGTGCTCCTCGCTGCTCATGAACTGGGTGGCGAAGGCGACTTCACCCCAGGCGGTGATGAAGGAGTAGAAGCCGGTGACGGCCAGACCGGGCCGGGCGAGCGGCAGGACCAGCCGCCAGAAGGTGCCGAAGGGGCTCAGCCCGTCCACCCGCCCCGCCTCGTCGATCTCGGCGGGAATGGTGTCGAAGTACCCCTTGAGCATCCAGGCGCAGAACGGTACGGAGATCGAGCAGTAGGTCAGGATCAGGCCGAGGTAGGAGTCCAGGAGCTCGAGTTCACCCAAAATGTTGTACAACGGCACGATGAGTACCGCCATCGGGAACATCTGAACGACCAGGAAGGTCCACATCAGCGGCCGGTGGCCGGGGAAGCGCATCCGCGACACGGCGTAGCCGGCGGTCGCCGCGACGAACACGCCGAGGACGGTGGCGCCCAGCGCCACGATCAGCGAGTTCCCGAACCAGGTCAGGAACTTCGTCTCGCCCAGGATGTGGGTGTAGTTCGAGACGTCGAAGCCGACGAACCGGGTGGGCTCCTGCCAGCCGTCGCGCCCGCGCAGGGAGACGAAGACGACGAAGAGGACGGGGAAGACCGCGACGACGCTCGCGGCGATCAGCGCCGTGTGCAGCGCGGCCGACGCCCCGCGCGAACGCTCGCCGCGCGGCCGTGGGGTGAGGGCGCTCATCGCTGAGCCTCCTGTCGGGAGAGCATCCGGCGGTGGAAGACGGCGAAGACCAGCAGCAGCGAGAGGATGAGGATGCCGTACGTGGCGGAGCCCGCGTAGTCGCGTACGCCCTGGAACGCCAGCCGGTAGGCGTACGTCACCAGGATCTCGCTCTCCGAGCTCGCGCCCTGCCCGATCAGCAGGTAGATCACCTGGAACATGTTGAACGTCCAGATGACGCCGAGCAGGATCACGGTCCCGCTCACCGGCCGCAGGCCCGGCAGGGTCACGTGCCGGAAGCGCTGCCAGGGCGAGGCGCCGTCCATCTCCGCCGCCTCGTGCAACTCCCGGGGTATCGCCTGGAGTCCGCCGAGGATCGCCACCATCATGAACGGCACGCCCAGCCATACGTTGACGGCGACCGCCGAGACCTTCTGCAGGGTGCTGTCCCCGAGCCAGTCGACGGGGTCGAGGCCCAGCTTGGTCAGGAAGGCGTTGAAGACGCCGTACTTCTCGTTGAACATCAGCCGCCACGAGAAGGTGGCGACGAACGCCGGAACCGCCCACGGCAGGATCAGCAGCACGCGGTACAGCGCCCGGAAGCGCATCGGCCGGTTGAGGAGCAGCGCCAGCCCGAGGCCGATCGTGTAGTGGAGGACGACGCAGGACGCGGTCCAGACGACGGTCCACGACAGGCGCGAGTAGAAGTGGCCCTCCTGCCCGGAGAGCACCTTCCAGTAGTTGTCCAGGCCGACGGACTTGTAGGTCGCGGCGATGTGGTTGACGCCGATGGTGCGGCCGATGTTGGCCTCGTTGGCGTCGGTGAAGGACAGATAGATCCCCCGGCCCAGCGGGTAGCCGACGAGCACGGCCAGGACCACGACCACCGGCAGCACCATGGCCCAGGCGTACCAGTGGGTGTCGAAGGAGCGCCTGGCCCGGGCGAGCGGGCCGGGACGGCGTCGCGCCGCCGGTGTCGGCGGGCTGCCGGTTTCGGAAACGGCTGTCGTCATGGTGGCGGCGGCTTTCTGCGGTGGGCGGGGGCGGGGGCGGGGGCGGCTGGTGGCGGGGGACCGGCCGGCCGGGGGTCCGCGGGGGACCCCCG
>NZ_JAGGOL010000003.1:0-12619 GCF_018614525.1 Streptomyces sp. ISL-11 | reverse complement strand
GCTCAGCCGATCTCAGCCCGTCCGGCGATTGAGGACACCGCCGCGCAGCGGTGGTGCGGACGACACGGCCCGCAGCCGCCCGCTCCCATGATCCGCCGGACACGGCCTAGTCCTCGATCGCGTAGTCCTTCAGGAGGGCGGAGTTCCAGGCCTTGGCCGTGGCGGCCAGGCCCTCCTTCGGGTCCTCCTTCAGGGTGAGGATCTTGGTGTAGTGCTGGAGCCACTCCGTGAAGAGGTCGCCGCCCTGCGGGATCGGGGGCCGGGGGTGGGCCTTGGCCAGCGCGGCGTAGTACGAGCTGCGGACCGGGTCGGCGAGGACGGCCTTGGTGTAGGCGGACTTACGGGTCGGCAGCACGCCGATGCCCGTCGAGACCTCCTCCTGCTGCGCGGTCTCGGTCATGAACCGGGTGAAGAGGTAGGAGGCGTCGAAGTTCTTCGAGCCGGCGTAGACGACGAGGTTGTGGCCGCCGACCGGGGCGCCCGCGGTGCCGGTGGAGCCCGCCGGGACGGCCGAGATGCCCAGGTTCTCCTTCGCCTTGAACGCGTCGCCGCCGAAGATCTCCTTGGTCGCCCAGGGACCGTCGATGAGCATCGCCAGCTTGCCGTTCTTGAAGTCCGTCTTCAGGGCGTTGTAGCCGTCGGTGCCGGCCGGCTTGGGCGCGGCGCCGGACTTCACCAGGTCGACGGCGGTCTCGATGCCCTTGCGGGAGGCGGCGTTCGCGATGGTGATCTTCTTCTTGCCGGCGTCGACCATGTCGCTGTTCTCGCCGTAGAGGAAGGGCAGCGAGTAGTAGCTGTCGGGGCTGAGGCCGATGCCGCCCGCGCCGGTCTTGTCCTTGATCTTCTCGGCGGCCTCCTTGACCGCCTTCCAGTCGGCCGGCGGCTTGTCGATGCCCGCCTTCTGGAACAGCTCCTTGTTGTAGAGCAGACCCAGGGTGTCGGTGACCTGCGGGACGCCGTACGTCTTGCCCTGGTACGCGGCGTTCTTCAGCGGTCCTTCGAGGAAGTCGTCGCTCTTGTCGAGCGCCGGCGTGCCCGTCAGGTCCTTGAGGTAGCCGAGCTGGGCGAAGCCCGGCGTCCAGCCGACGTCCGAACGCAGCACGTCGGGCGCGCCCTTGCCGGAGGCGGCGGCGGTCTTGAACTTCTGCTGCGCCTGGTCGAACGGCACGTTGACGTAGTCGACCTTGATCTTCGGGTACTTCTTCTCGAAGGCCGAGACCAGCTTCTTGAAGGCCGGTGCCTCGTTCGTGGCGTCCGAGGTGTCCCACCAGGTGACGGTGCCGCTGACGCTGCCCGGGTCACTGGCCGCCTTGGAACCGTCGCTGCCGCCGCCTCCGCTGTCACCGCCGCACGCGGTCGCGGTGAGGGTCAGCACGCCGACGACGGCGGCGACCGATATGCCTCTTCGCATATGGATCTCCTCTTCAAGGAGGCCGACCTGTCGCGGGCGGCCCGAGCTGTGGAGGAAGTTAACAGGCTGCAATCTCTTGCGAAAGGGCTTGCAAGAAGGAAACGGTGAGATTTCCGGGTCGTAACCGGACCGTGTCCAAAGGGTTGACCGGCGAGGACGCGGCTCGTACGGTCACCTCCGCGGCACGTCACCCCCTGTCGTGCGGACAGGCTTGCTGCAAGAACGGCAAGATTCTTCAGGGGCCTTTCGGGCACGGCGCGTTGCCGTGCGAGGTCGCTTCATCCCCCCACTCAGGAGGCACCATGGCTCCCACCGCCATGCCCCGGATCGCCCGCAGGGCACTGCCCGCCGTCCTCGCCCTCGTGGCGAGCGCCCTGGCGTGCGCGCCTCCCGCGCGGGCCGGTGGCGCACCGGAAGGCGACGTGACGGCCGTCCTCTTCGAGTGGAAGTACGACTCCGTCGCCAAGGAGTGCCGGGAGACGCTGGGCCCCGCGGGATACGGGCGCGTCCAGGTCTCCCCGCCCCAGGAGCACATCCAGGGGCCGCAGTGGTGGACCTCGTACCAGCCCGTCGGCTACCGGATCGCCGGACGGCTCGGCGACCGGGCCGCGTTCACGAGCATGGTCGGCGCCTGCCACTCGGCCGGCGTGAAGGTCGACACGGACGTGGTCATCAACCACATGGCCGCCGGCTCCGGCACCGGGACGGGCGGCTCCGCCTATACGAAGTACGACTATCCGGGCCTCTACCAGCGCCAGGACATGGACGACTGCACCACCGTGGTCACCGACTACCGCGACCGGCGCAACGTCCAGGACTGCGAGCTCGTCGGCCTCGCCGACCTCGACACCGGCGAGGAGCGCGTCCGCGACCGCATCGCGTCGTACCTCGACGACCTGCTCTCCCTCGGCGTCGACGGCTTCCGCGTCGACGCCGCCAAGCACATACCGGCCGGCGACCTCGCCGCGATCAAGGCCCGCACCTCCAGGCCCGACGCGCTGTGGAAGCAGGAGACCATCTTCGGCGCCGGCGAGGCCGTCCAGCCCGACGAATACCTCGGCACCGGCCACGTCCAGGAGTTCCGCTACGCCCGCGACCTCAAGCGGGTGTTCCTCGGCGAACGCCTCGCCTACCTCAAGAACTACGGCGAGGGCTGGGGCTATCTGCCCGGCGACCGGGCGGCGGTCTTCGTCGACAACCACGACACGGAGCGCGGCGGCGACACCCTCAGCCACAAGGACGGCGCCGCCTACACCCTGGCCAACGTCTTCATGCTCGCCTGGCCCTACGGTTCCCCGGACATCCACTCCGGCTACGAGTTCACCGACCGCGACGCCGGACCGCCCAACGGTGGTGCGGTGAACGCCTGTTGGCAGGACGGCTGGAAGTGCCAGCACAAGTGGCCGGAGATCAAGTCCATGGTCGCCTTCCGCACGGCGGTGCGCGGCACCCCCGTCAAGGACTGGTGGGACAACGGCTACCAGGCCATCGCCTTCAGCCGCGGCGACAAGGGGTATGTCGCCATCAACCACGAGACGTTCGCGCTGAGCCGCACCTTCCAGACGTCGCTGCCGGGCGGTGACTACTGCGATGTGCAGAGCGGGCGCCGGGTGACGGTGGACGGGGCGGGCCGCTTCACGGCTTCGCTTGCCGCGGGTACGGCGCTGGCCTTGCACGCGGGGGCGCGGGTGTGCGGGTAGCTGTGACGATTCCCCCGCTCCAACAAGCCCGTCCGGCGTTTGAGGACACCGCGCGCAGCGCGGCCCGGGGTCCGGGGCGCAGCCCCGGTTACGGGAAGGGGCGGGTCAGGGGAGAACACCACGTCCCAACCTCCACCAGAAGGAGCACCGTTCCATGAGACGCCTCGCCACCCTGGCCGCAGCCATAGCCCTCGCCCTACCCCTCGCAGGCACCGGCCCCGGCACCGCACACGCCGACCCAGCCCCCCAAGGGGCGAGGGTCCAGTGGATCGACCGCGAAACCATCGCCTGGCCCAAAAACCTCGGCAACCCCACCCACCCCCACCACCTCACCCACACCCACGGCACCTTCGAACTCACCCCCCAACCCGGCGGACTCACACCCCAACAGCGCGCCAAATACCCCCACTTGGCCACCTACGACGCCTTCCACCTGAACGCCCACGGCCAGGAACGCACCGCCCTCACCGGCCCCCTCCTCGCCGAGACGGACGGCGTCACCACCGGCGTCCAGATCCCCGGCGTCCTCGACGACCTCTACGCGGCGGCCGCCGCGAAGGCCCGGCTCGGCCCCGTCTTCCGCGACGGCCGCCCCACCCTGTCCGTATGGGCGCCCACGGCGCGCCGCGTCGCCCTGGAGCTCGACGGCCGCACCGTACCCATGCGCCGCGACGACGCCAGCGGCGTCTGGAGCGCGACCGGCCCCCACGACTGGGCCGGCAAGCCCTACCGCTACGCCGTCACCGTCTGGGCCCCCACCGTGCGGAAGACCGTGACGAACCTCGTCACCGACCCCTACTCCACCGCCCTGACCGCCGACTCCGCCCGCAGCCTGGTCACCGACCTCGCCGACCCCGCGCTCGCCCCGCCCGGCTGGCGGAACCTGCGCAAACCCAAGGCCGTACCGCTGCGCGACGCGCAGATCCAGGAGCTGCACGTGCGCGACTTCTCCGTCGCCGACCGCACCTCCGCGCACCCGGGCCGCTACCTCGCCCTCGCCGACCGCGACTCCGGCGGCATGCGCCACCTGACGCGCCTCGCCGCCGCCGGCACCTCCTACGTGCACCTCCTGCCGGTCTTTGACATGGCCACCGTCCCCGAGCGCCGGGCCGACCAGGCCGAGCCGCCCTGCGACCTGGCGGCCCTCCCCGCCGATTCCGAGCGGCAGCAGCGGTGCGTGGCCGGCACGGCCGCCCGTGACGCCTACAACTGGGGCTACGACCCCCTCCACTACACCGTTCCCGAGGGCTCGTACGCCTCCGACCCGGACGGCCCGGGCCGGACCCGGGAATTCCGGCAGATGGTCCAGGGCCTGTCCCGGGCCGGGCTGCGGACCGTCATGGACGTCGTCTACAACCACACCGCCGCCTCCGGCCAGGGCGAGAAGTCCGTACTCGACCGGATCGTCCCCGGCTACTACCAGCGCCTCCTCGACGACGGCAGCGTCGCCACCTCGACCTGCTGCGCCAACACCGCGCCCGAGAACGCCATGATGGGCAAGCTCGTCGTCGACTCGGTCGTCACCTGGGCCAGGGAGTACAAGGTCGACGGCTTCCGCTTCGACCTCATGGGCCACCACCCCAAGGCCAACATCCTCGCCGTCCGCAAGGCGCTCGACGCGCTCACCGTCGCCAAGGACGGCGTCGACGGCAAGGCGGTCGTCCTCTACGGCGAGGGCTGGAACTTCGGTGAGGTCGCGGGCGACGCCCGCTTCGTCCAGGCCACGCAGAAGAACATGGCCGGCACCGGAATCGCCACCTTCTCCGACCGAGCCCGCGACGCGATCCGGGGCGGTGGCCCCTTCGACGAGGACCCCCGCGTCCAGGGCTTCGCCTCCGGCCTCTTCACCGACCCCAACGGCGCGACCCCGGGCACCCCCGCCGAGCAGCGGGCCAGGCTTCTGCACGCCCAGGACCTCATCAAGGTCGGCCTGACCGGCAACCTCGCCGGCTACCGCTTCACCGACTCCGCCGGCCGCGCCGTCACCGGCGCCGACGTCGACTACAACGGCTCACCCGCCGGCTACGCCGCCGCCCCCGGCGACGCCCTGGCCTACGCCGACGCCCATGACAACGAGACCCTCTACGACGCCCTCGCCTACAAACTGCCCCGCGGCACCGCGTCGGCCGACCGTGCCCGCGCCCAGGTCCTGGCCATGGCCACCGCGGCGCTCTCCCAGGGGCCCTCGCTCTCCCAGGCCGGTACGGACCTGCTGCGCTCGAAGTCCCTGGACCGCAACTCCTTCGACAGCGGCGACTGGTTCAACGCCCTCCACTGGGACTGCGCCGACGGCAACGGCTTCGGCCGCGGCCTGCCGCCCGCCGCCGACAACCAGCCCAAGTGGCCCTACGCCGCCCCCCTCCTCGCCGACCCGGCGCTCCGGCCCGGCTGCGCGCCGATCCACTCGGCCTCGGCCGCCTACCGAGACCTGCTGCGGATCCGTACGAGCGAGAAGGCGTTCGGCCTGGCGACCGCCGAGGGCGTACAGGCGTCCCTGTCCTTCCCGCTCTCCGGCAGGGACGAGACCCCCGGCGTCATCACCATGCGCCTGCCCGGCCTGGTCGTCGTCCTCAATGCCACCCCGGACGAGCGCACCCAGCCCGTCACCGAACTCGCCGGCCACCCCTACGCCCTGCACCCGGTCCAGGCGACCGGCGCGGACCCGGTGGTGAAGACCGCCTCCTACACCCCGGCAACCGGCACCTTCACGGTCCCGGGCCGCACGGTGGCCGTCTTCCGGGCGGGTCAGGACGGCTGAGGAGCGAGCGCGCCGAGCCGGCCGACGAGGTCGGCGAGCGGGCCGTCCGCCGGTTCGTCCGCGAGGATGCGGCGCAGGACCTCCGCCATGTCCGCGTCGTAGGCGGCGCTCACCGCGGTGAGCGCCGCGAAGGCGTGCACGAGCTGGAGTTCCAGCTCCGCGCGGGGGATGCGCCGGCCGTCGAGCCAGAGCAGTGCCGTCGTCTCCGTCAGGGAGATCCAGGAGCGCAGGGCCAGCTCCAGGCGCGGTGCGGGGCTGCGTACCGAGAGGTGGTCGAGCATCTCCTCGTACGCGGCCTGGCGCACTCCGTCGATCATGGCGCAGGTCCGGCTGGAGCCCGCCGCGGGGCCGCCGCGCATCAGGGCCGAGAAGCCCGTCGCGTGCTCCTCGACGAAGTCGAAGAAGCGCCGCATCACCCGCAACAGCCGCTCACCCAGCGGACCTTCGCGGGGCTCGTCGAAGAGCGCGGCCAGTTCGTCGGCGGCCCGGCGCAGGGCCGCCTCGTACAGGCTCTGTTTGCCGGGGAAGTAGTGATAGACGAGCGGCCGGGATATCCCGGCCGCCGCCGCGATCTCGTCGATGGAGACGTCGTCGGGGGAGCGGTGGCCGAACAGATCGAGGGCGACCGCGATCAACTGCTCGCGCCGCTGCTCGACACCCATCCTGCGCCGTACCCCGTTCGTCATGGCGGTCATACTAATGCCAGGCCGCAGGGGTGGAGCGGCGCCCGGATCCCCGTCGCGCAGGGGGCTGTTCGGGGGATCGCCGGCGTCACTTGAGGGGTGTCAGCTTCTTGCCGTCGGCCAGCCGCGCGCTCAGCTCGGTGCGGACGCCCGGCTTCGCCGGCAGGGCCAGCACCTGCCCGGGGGCGGTGCCCCGCACCCCGCCCGTCGCCTCGACCGACCGCACGTCGGGGCTGCCCGCCGCCAGGGCGTACCACGCGCCGGCCGGCGACTTCCACAGCGCGCCCGCCAGGACGTGCGGGTCGCGGGCCCCGCACGCGGGGGTGTCCTCGGCGCGGGTGACGCTCGCGCTCGGGGCGCCCGGTCGGCCGCCCGGCCCCTGGAACAGGGTCAGCACCCGGCTTCCCGGCCCCCGCCACGTCTCGGCCCGGGCGCACGTCCACTCGCCGCTGCCGCCGCCGGGCAGCGGCTGGGTGGCGAACGGCCAGGCGTTGACCGAGCGGACGCCCTGCGACCGCATGCCCTGGAGGTGGCAGGCGGTGTGACCCCAGCCGGCCAGCGCCGCGGCGGAGTTGACGTCGCGCGGTCCGCCGGGGGCGCCGGTGGTGAGCCGGGCCGGGGTCAGCTCGCCGAGGTCGGTCACCAGGCGCCGGCCCATCTGGAGCGCGGGCCAGCTCCGGCAGTCGTTCGTCGGGGCGGGGCTGAGCGTCGGGTCGGTCACGCCGTCGTCGGCCAGACGCAGCGGCTGCGCGGCCGCCCGGGGCTTCAGCAGGTCGCGGACGGTCACCGCGCTCACCCAGGGCGCCGTCAGATAGCGGACGTTGCTGTCGGCCCGGCCCACCACGACGGCCGACGCGGAACCGTCGTCGGAGGCGTCCGTACGGGCGAAGTCCAGCGCCGCGCTGCCCTGGTTCCCGCCCGTCCTCGACTCGGCGTAGCGCACCACGCGCAGCCCGTCGTACAGCACCACGACCGCGGCCTGGCCGACCTCGCCCGCGTACAGCAGCTGCGCCGGCCCGGGCGCCGGGCCGGAGGGAGTGCCGGGCGTTGCCGTCACCTGGACGGCGCGTCCCGGCCGCGCCCAGACGGCGAGCGCGCGGCCCAGCAGATCGTGGTCGGCCACCCGGTTGCCGCGCGCGGGCCAGGCGGCGAAGCCGGAACGGTCCGCCGTCTTCCACGCGCCCGGGGCGACCTTGGTCAGCTTCGCCGGGTCGAGGGCCTGCTGCGCCGCCGCGTTCTGCGCGTACGGCGGGGCGGCCGCGCCGCTGGGGCCCCAGCCCTCGCCCGGCAGGCCCAGCAGCGTGCCGCACACGACGGCCGCCGCGAGGGCGGCGATCGCCGCCCGGGTGTGCTGGCGGCGGCGCATCAGGTCCGTCGGCCGCGCCTGGAGGGAGCAGGGGTCGAACTCCATCGACTCCAGCAGCGAGGCGTCCCGGCTGCCGGCCGGTGCCCGCAGCGCGTCCGCCTCGGCGAGCGCCCCGGCCGGGTCCTCGACCCCGGCCGCCGAGAGCACGAGCCGTACGTCACGGTCGGCGGACAGCTCCAGGGCGCGCAGCACGTACGCGGCGCGGCCGGGTCCGGAGAGCGTGGCCAGGGCCTGGTCCAGGGCGAGTTCGTCGGCGCCGCCCGAGCGCGGGAACAGCCGCAGCCCCCACACCTGCGGCAGCAGCGGAGGCAACTGGCCGGGCCGGGGCAACTGCCACCGGCCGCGCGGCCGCCCGGCCTCCAGGGCGGAGCGCAGGACGCGCTGGCGTACGTACGCGTACCCCGGGTCGGACGGTGAGCCGTCGGTCCCGCGCGGCGCCGGTACGGCCAGCTCCGCGGCGCCGACGCGGTTGCGTGGCAGGGCCCGCTGGACGAGGGCGTGCGCCGTCAGGACGCGGCGGTTGCGGCCCAGCGACGGCGGCAGGACGAGATACCCGAGCCGTACCAGGCGCGGGTAGTGCTCGATGAGCGCGGCCTCGGCCTGCTCGACGTCGACGGGCGGGACGGTCCGGGGGGCTGTCGCTTGCTGCTCCACGATCCGTAGAACGAGTGAATGGTGAGATGGTCACCTCACTCCTGCGGGGGCGTACTCCGGACGGCCCCGCGCCCTTCCTCACGCCACGCAGCGGGCGCGCACGCGGTCCACGGCATCGTCGGGGATGCCGAGCCCGTCGCGGACATACGCCTCCACCCCACCGTACGTCCGGTCCATCTGCTCCAGCGCCGCCGTGAGATAGGCGGGGCGCACGCCGAGGATCGCGTCGGCGATCTCCGGGTCGCCGCCCGCCCCGGTGAAGCGCTCGATGAGGGGCGCGAAGGCGGCGCGCACGGCGGGGTTCACGGCCAGGTACTCCTCCCGGACCGTGGCCTCGTCGGCGCCCAGGAGCATGAGGATGACGGTGGCGGCCCAGCCGGTGCGGTCCTTGCCGGCCGTGCAGTGGAAGAGCAGCGGGCCGCAGCCGGGTCCGGCGAGCGCGGACAGCAGCAGGTGGTACGCGGCGCAGGCGGGCTCGGAGGTCACGAACGCGCGGTAGGAGTCGCAGAGCAGCTTCTCGGCCTTGCCGTTGCCCAGGTGCTCCTCGGCGACGGCGGGGTTGCCCAGCACCGTCTCCAGCCTGGCCGGCACCTGGCCGCCGGTGACCGCCGCGGCACCGCCGGCCATCACGTCCGCGACGATCAGCCGGGCCCCCTCGGGCACCTGGTCGGGGCGCGCGCGGCGCTCGTGCTCGGTGCGCAGGTCCACCACCGTATGGATGCCCAGGCCGGCGACGGCCGGGTCGATCGCCGGGTCGAGGCGGTCGAGCTGGCCGGAGCGGAGCAGCAGGCCGGGGCGGACCGCGGAGTTGCCGGCGAGCGCGATGCCGCCGAGATCGCGGAGGTTGATGATGGTCGAGGCGTCGAACTGCGGCATGGGCGCGTCTCCCTTGTCTGATATCTACCGTTATTGTGCCGAACGGTAGCGGAGGCCGCTCCGGCGCCCCCGCGACAGGGGCGCACGCCGAACGCGAGAAGGAGGGCGTGCACGCCCTCCCATACGGCGCCCGCAGACGACAATGCGCCCCCCGTCAGGGTGGGCCGCCACCCCGCTCAGCCCAGCCGCCACCCGCTGAACCGCGCCATTCCCCGCGCCCCGCTCCCGTCGTTGCCCGCCGTCAGGAACAGACCGACGTCCTGCGCGCGGGAGGCGCCCGGCACCGTCACGGTCGCGACCGTCCGCCACGTCGCACCGCCGTCCGTCGAGCACTGCGCCGCGTAGGCGCCGGAGGCCGTCCGGGTCAGCCGGAGGAGCACCGGGGCGGTGATGCCCGTGATGCGCCGGTAGCCGTCGAAGGTGCCGTCGCCGTTGGTGTCGTACGACAGCACGACGCCCTGCCCCGGCGTCACGGCGAGGTTCACCGCGCCCGGCGAGCGCGTCGCGAGGCTGTTGCGCACGATGATGCCCGTACGCGCCCAGCCGCCCGTGTGCGTCTGGCTGTCGACCCGTACGGTCGCCACCCCGCCCGCCGTCAGCGCGCCCGCGCGGTAGACCGCGCCGAACCGCTCGGTGCCCTTCCACAGGTCCTCGCCCCCGCCGTCGATGGCGAAGCGGTCCCCGAGCCGGCCGAAGACGGCGGCGTTGCTGGTGACCGTGCGCCAACCCGAACCCAGCGGTCCGGCGACGAAGAGCGTGCCCGTCCGCACCGACCGCACCCGGTCCTCGCCCTGCGGCCCGTAGCGCGCGCTCACCTCGTACGGCAGCGGCTGGAGCGGATGCTCCAGCGGGGTGGCGGGTGCCGTGACGCGCCAGCGCGCCGTGCCCGTGCCGCCCGGGGCCACCGACGGCAGCGACGTCGGGCCCTGTGGAACGGCCTTGAGGCCGGCGAGCCCCAGGTCCACGCGCCCGGTGGCCCGGAAGCCGTTGACGTTGGCCAGGGCCACGGCGACCGTCGCGGCGCCGCCCGGCGCGACGGCGGGCGGTTCGGCCGTCGTCGAGAGCGCCCCCTGGTACGGCGCGACGGCGAGGGTGTCCCGCACCCGCACGGCCGTGCGGTAGGCGTCGGTCACCGGGCGCAGCGGATACGCCTTGGTCTGCCGCGTCCACGGCTCCTCCGCCGCGAACCAGTCCACGGCCCGTGGCGCCCGCCCCTCCCGCAGCGCGTCCTCCAGCTCCTCCAGCCACCGCCGCCAGCGCGGCAGGTAGAAGTCGCCGATGAGGCCGTGCCAGTCGCGGTTCGCGTAGTCGTGCAGCTTCCCGCCCTCGGACGTCGCCCGGCCGCCCCACACGGTGATCAGCGCCCGGGCGGTGCGCTCCAGCTCTGCCGCCTCCTCCGGATCGCTCGCCCAGGCCCGCGCCGCCGCGTTCCACGGGCCCAGGAGGAACGCCCGGTGCGCGCCCGCGATGTCGTCGGCCAAGCCCATCAGCCTCAGCCACAGCGCGGCCAGGGCCCGGAAGGCGGCCAGGTCCTTGCGGACGTACGCGCTCTTCAGCTCGGGCAGCAGCTGCCGGCTGCGGTGCGCGAGGGCCTGCCGGGCGACGTCGACCAGGTCGAAGCGGTACGTGTCGCCGCCGCGCAGGGCCGTACCGACGCCCAGCAGCCCGGTCAGCGCCGCGTCGAAGCGGGCCGGGTCGTAGGACACGGCGCTCGGCGCGTACTCGCCGGCGCGGTCGGCGTCCAGATCCGGCCGGGCGGCGAAGAGGCTGTCGTGCGGGTCGCTGCGCTCCGGCGCCTCCTGACGGTAGGCGGTGTCGCGCAGCGCCGCCCACGCCGAGCGCGCGGCCGCGTCCTCGCGCCCGTAGCGCAGATCGGCGTACGAGCCGAACCACCGCGCGCGGTCGGGCGCCCGGTCCTGCCAGGCCAGCTCGGAGAAGTACTCGAACGCGGCCGGGTCGCGGTCGGCGCCCTCCGGCATGAACGCCGTGCCCACCAGCGCGCTGCCGGGCTTGTCGCGCCAGGCGAAGAACTTCTCCGTCCAGACGTGCGTCTTGGCGCCCATCGTCGTCCGGCCGCCGAAGTTCGGGATCGAGCCGAAGGCGTACGGCGTGCCGCCCCAGTCCCGCTCCCGGTCGGTGATGCCCTTGAAACGGTCGGAGATGCCGTCGACGATCAGCATCCGCTTCCGGTCGACCGCGCCGAGCAGCTCGGGCAGCGGATTGTCCTGCCAGCCCAGGATCACCCAGGTCGCGTCCGGGTGCGCGGTGCGCAGCGCCCGCTCGACGCACCGGGCGGCGGCCGCGACGGGGACGTCGCCGGCGGTGCCGCCCTCATGTAGCAGGTCCATCTTGAAGTGGGCGGCCGGACCGAGCAGTTCCGTCTGGTGCCGGTAGAAGGAGGCGGCCGCCTCGGGGAAGACGTCGGTGCGCGGGTCGAGCCAGTCCGGCCGCCGGAAGCCGTGCCAGGTGCCCTGCGGGACGACGCGGGCGCCCGGGTTCCGCGCGACGAAGCCGTCCGGGACGGCTCCGTAGTAGCCGGGCAGGACCGGTGCCATGCCCAGCTCGCGCAGCCGGTCGGTGATGCGCCTGCCGAGCTCCGCCCGGCGGGCGATCAGGCCGGGGGAGAGCGGGCCGCCGTAGCCGCTCAGGTTCTGCAGTATCCACCAGGGCTGGTGGGAGGGGGCGGGCAGCCAGGCGCGGACCTCGGCGTCGCTGTAGCCGAAGTCCTTCAGGAACCGGTGGCAGACCGCCTCCTGACCCGCGATCACCAGCACCTCGTTGCAGCCGTGCAGGGCCAGGACGTCGATCATCCGTTCCCAGTAGGCCCAGTCGGCGTACGGGAGGGTGTAGCCGTCGTTGGTGTCGTTGAGGGCGAAGCGGTGTCGGAGCCTGGTGGATCGTTTCAGCGGAGCGCGCGGCGCCGGGAGCGTGGCCGGCAGGTCGAGCCGCTGGGCACCCCACGTCACGTGCGCCCCGCAGGTGTACTTCAGGTACCAGTGCACCCCGGTCAGCATCACCGCCGGGCTCGTACCCGCCACCTCGATCCGCCCGGCGCGGCCGCCGACCTCGAACCGCTCCTCGGCGCCGCCGGCCAGTGCCGTCAGCCGGAACTGGCCGGCGTGCCCGCCGAGCAGCCGCTCCAGCGCCGCCCGCGCCGCGGCGGTGGGATCC
>NZ_JAGGOL010000038.1 GCF_018614525.1 Streptomyces sp. ISL-11 | reverse complement strand
CCTAAGTCACCGGCATTGGGCCTAGGCCGTGTCCGGCGGATCACGTGAGCGGGCGGCTGCGGGGTCGTGTCGTGCGCACCGACCGCTGCGCGGTGGTGTCCTCAATCTCCCCCAGCAACCGCTGGGGGTGCCCCCAACGGGCTGAAAGCGGCTGAGCCCAGCCACAATCAAGCCGGTCCGGCGTTTGAGGACGCGCCCGCAGGGCGCCCGCCGCCGCAGGCGGCAAAGCCGGCCCGCAGTCGAAGACCTGCCGGACACGGCCTAGAGGCGGTGTCCTCAAGCTCCCCCAGCGGGCCGAGGTCGGCTGAGCCCGGCCGGAATCAAGGCCGTCCGGCGATCGAGGACGCGCCCGCGGGGCGCTCGCCGTCGTAGGCAAAGACGGCCGGAGATCCGCCGGACGCCGCTCGGGCGGGAAGGTCTTCGGCCGTGGTGGGGGCTCGGGGTGTCTTCCCCGCCACGGCCGGTACTGAGGACAACGCCTGGGCGGGCGAGGGGTTACGCGCCCGGGCGTCCCGCCGCGGCACGGGCACGGCCGCGCGGGACGTCGCGCATTCGGCCGAGCCGACACCGTCCCCTGTTGCCGCCCTCCGGCCATGGCACTTGACTTTCCCTTCTCGGGTACCCGGACCCCGGAAGCCGTGTCATGAACGGAGGCGAGCGCCGTGCTCTCGGCCAGGAGCCTGTTCCAGGAGATCCTCGACAACGACGAGTCGTACCGGCTCTTCTGCTCCATCGCCGCGAGCGGTGAGGCGCAGGGCGGCTGGGAGAACGGCCGGATCGCCGCCCTCGTGCCCGAGGAGCGCAGCGGGCTCGCGCCCAAGATCGCCCGGCACGGCGCGGACGAGGACAAGCACGGGCGGATCTTCAACGCCCTGCTGCGCAAGCGCGGCCTCGACCCGTTCCGGTGCCGCCCGGGACCGACTACACCATGCTCCTCGAACGCGCCGGCATCGGCCTCGCCCACAGCCTGCTGCGCGGCGAGGCGCGGCTGACCGAGCGGGACGTCGTCGTCTACCTGGCGCACAGCCGGGTCACCGAGCAGCGCGCCGCCGACCAGATGGACATGCTCACCACCTTCTTCGGCGAGCACCCCGAGGTCGGCAAGGCCATCAGGATGATCGCTCACGACGAGGAGAACCACCTCGCCTACTGCCACGAGGAGCTGCTGCGGCTGGCCCGCGAGGGGCACGCCGCCACCATCCGCTCCGTCCTGCGGCGGAGCGCCCTGGCGGAGATCCGCGTCTACCGGGACGTCAGCCTGGCCGTGATGGCGCACATGGGCGCCATCCTGGGCTGGTCCCGCGCCAAGGCCCTCGCCCTGTCCCTGGGCATCCGGGCGGTGTACGTCCACGAGCGGCTCCTCGGCTGGCGCCGCATGGTCACCCTGCGCCCGCCGCGCCGCAGCGACCCGCTGAGCGAGCCCGCCACCGCCGCCGAGTTCGCCTGAGCGGGGCCCTCGCCCTCACAGCCAGCCGCGCCGCTTGAACCAGCGGTGCAGCCAGACCACCACGCCGGCCATCAGCGCGACGGCCGCCGGATAGCCCCACGGCTGCCGCAGCTCCGGCATGTGGTCGAAGTTCATCCCGTAGATCCCGGCGATCATCGTCGGGACCGCCGCCATCGCCGCCCAGGCGGAGATCTTGCGCATGTCGTCGTTCTGCTGGACGCCCATCTGCGCCAAGTGCGCCGAGAGTATGTCGGTCAGCAGCCGGTCCAGCCCGTCCACGGACTCGTTGGCGCGCGTCAGGTGGTCGCCGACGTCGCGGAAGAACGGCTGCGAGCGCTGCGGCACGAACGGCAGGCCCGTCCCCGTCAGCCGCAGCATCGGCTCGGTGAGCGGCCCGGTGGCCCGCCGGAACTCCATCACCTGCCGCTTGAAGTTGTAGATCCGCGAGGCGGTGTTGCGGGTGTCCCCGCCCATGGGGGCGAACACCTCCGCCTCCAGCTCCTCCAGGTCCACCTGGAGCTCGGCGGCCACCTCGATGTACTGGTCCACGATCGCGTCGCTGACCGCGTACAGCACCGAGGTCGGCCCGTGCCGGAGCACCTCCGGCTCCTGCTCCAGCCGCCGGCGCACCTCCGCCAGGGGGCTGCCCTCGCCGTGCCGGACGGTCACCACGAAGGAGTCGCCGACGAACAGCATCAGCTCGCTGGTGGTGACCGTGTCCGCGTCGTCGTCGTAGGTGACCGGCTTGAGCACCACGAAGAGCGAGTCCTCGTAGACCTCCAGCTTCGGCCGCTGGTGCGCGTTGAGCGCGTCCTCCACGGCCAGCGGATGGAGCCCGAACTCGCTGGTGACCAGCTCGAACTCCTTCTCCGTCGGCTCGTGCAGCCCGATCCACAGGAACGAGTCGCCCTGGGCGCGCGCCTCGTCCAGCGCGTCGGAGAAGTCGGCGGGGCCCTCGGTGCGGCGTCCGTCCCGGTAGATAGCGCAGTCCACGATCACGCAGGGCATTCTGCCGCTGATCGCCCCGCCAAAACATTTCCGTCCGCCGGGAACGGGCGGAAAGGGCCCCGTGAGCACCGCCGGAGGCCGACGTAGGCTGGCGGCCATGCCCACGCTGATCCTGGTCCGGCACGGCCGGTCCACCGCCAACACCGGGGGAGTGCTCGCCGGGTGGACGCCCGGCGTCGCCCTGGACGAGCGCGGCGCCGCCCAGGCGGCCGCCCTCCCGGACCGGCTCGCCGAGCTGCCGCTCGCCGCCGTCGTCACCAGCCCGCTCCAGCGCTGCCGGGAGACCCTCGCCCCGCTCCTCGCCGCCCGGCCCGGCCTGCCCGTGCACACCGACGAGCGCGTCGGGGAGTGCCACTACGGCGACTGGGCGGGCCGCAAGATCGCCGAGCTGACCGACGAACCGCTGTGGGAGGTCGTCCAGCGCCACCCCGCCGCCGCGGCCTTCCCCGGCGGCGAGTCCGTACGCGCCATGCAGGCGCGCGCCGTGGACGCCGTGCGCGACTGGAACGCCCGGATCGAGGAGGAGCACGGCGCCGACGCCTGCTACCTCGTGTGCTCGCACGGCGACATCATCAAATCCCTGGTCGCCGACGCCCTCGGCATGCACCTCGACCTCTTCCAGCGGATCGCCGTCGACCCCTGCTCGGTCACCGCCATCCGCTACACCCGCCTGCGCCCCTTCCTCATGCGCCTCGGCGACACCGGCGAGTTGCGCGGCCTGGCCCCGCGCCCGCGGACGCCCGATACGGCGGAGGAGACGGGAGGGGCCGAGGCGGACGGTGTGGTCGGAGGCGGGGCGGGAGCACCGTGATCGCCGTGCGCAGTAGGGTGGTGACGCGGCTCCGTCCGCGTCACCACGCGTGATCCGCCCTCGGAGCGGTAACTCCACCACCGATCTCACATGGAGCAGGACGTTGTCCCGTCAGGTGTTCCTCTATGACCCGCCGGACCGTTTCGTCGCCGGTACGGTCGGGCTGCCGGGCCGCCGCACATTCTTCCTCCAGGCCACCGCGGCCGGCCGGACCACCAGCGTCGCGCTGGAGAAGGCACAGGTCGAGGCGCTCGCCGAGCGCATCGACGAGCTGCTGGACGAGGTCGTCCGGCGCACCGGCGGCAGCGCGCCCGTGCCCGCCGTCGCCCCCGCCGAGCTCGCCGACACGGAGCCGCTGGAGAGCCCCGTCGACGAGGAGTTCCGGGTCGGCACCATGGCCCTGGCCTGGGACGGCGAGGGCGAACGCATGATCGTGGAGGCCCAGGCGCTCGTCGAGCTGGACGCCGACACCGACGAGGACCTGGTCGAGGCGGAGGAGCGCCTGCTCCAGGACGAGACGAACGGCCCGCCGATGCTGCGCGTGCGGCTGACCGGCACCATGGCCCGCGCGTTCGCCAAGCGCGCCCTGGAGGTCGTCAACGCCGGCCGTCCGCCGTGCCCGCTGTGCAGCCTGCCGCTCGACCCGGAGGGACACGTATGTCCGCGCCAGAACGGATACCGCCGCGGAGTGTGACTCCGCACGAACTGCTCACCCTCGGCGAGCTGACGGTGCGTGGGCGGGTCCGCGAGGCGTCCAACGCGGTGCTGTACTGCACGGTCGAGTACGAGGGCGTGAGCGCGGCCTGCGTCTACAAGCCGGTCGCCGGGGAGCGGCCCCTGTGGGACTTCCCCGACGGCACCCTCGCCCAGCGCGAGGTCGCCGCCTACGAGCTGTCCGAGGCCATGGGCTGGGGCCTGGTCCCGCCCACGGTGCTGCGCGACGGCCCGTACGGCCAGGGCATGTGCCAGCTGTGGATCGAGGCCCCCGACGAGGAGACCGCCGACGGCGCGCTCTTGGCCCTCGTCGAGGGCGAGGAGGCGGGGCCGGGCTGGAAGGCCGTCGGCCTCGCCGACGTGGGGGAGGAGCGCACCGCGCTGCTCGTGCACGCCGACGACGTACGGCTGCGCCGGCTCGCCGTCCTCGACGCCGTGATCAACAACGGTGACCGCAAGGGCGGCCACCTGCTGCCCGCCGCGGACGGCCGGCTGTACGCCATCGACCACGGTGTGACGTTCAACGCCGACGACAAGCTGCGCACCCTCCTGTGGGGCTGGGCGAGCGAGCCGCTGCCCGAGGAGGCCATGGAGGCGCTGCGGCGACTTTCGGCCGATCTGGCCGAGGACCGACCGCTCACCGCCCGACTGGCCGAGCTCCTCACTCCGGCCGAAATCCAGGCCCTGCGGGAGCGTGTCGCCGAGCTCCTGCGGACCGGACGGCACCGGGAGCCCAGCGGACAATGGCCGGCCATCCCCTGGCCACCGGTCTGATCCGGCCTTGATGCATATCGGGGGCGGCATGCGCAAGAGTGCCTCTTAGGCCAACAGCCCCATCCGGTTCGTATCCGGAACACGCGTCCGGTTACGCTTCGGAACATGCATGCCTGGCCCGCTTCTGAGGTACCCGCCCTGCCTGGCAGTGGCCGCGACCTCCGGATCCACGACACCGCGACCGGTGGACGGGTGACCCTCGTCCCCGGCCCCGTCGCCCGTATCTATGTCTGCGGCATCACGCCGTACGACGCCACCCACATGGGGCACGCGGCGACCTACAACGCGTTCGACCTCGTGCAGCGCGTGTGGCTCGACACCAAGCGGCAGGTTCACTACGTCCAGAACGTCACCGACGTCGACGACCCGCTGCTGGAGCGGGCGATCCGGGACGGCGAGGACTGGACCGCCCTCGCCGAGCGCGAGACCGCCCTCTTCCGCGAGGACATGACCGCCCTGCGGATGCTCCCGCCGCGCCACTACGTGGGCGCCGTGGAGTCGATACCCAAGATCGTCCCCCTGGTGGAACGGCTGCGCGACGCCGGTGCCGCCTACGAGCTGGAGGGCGACGTCTACTTCTCCGTCGCCTCCGACCCCGCCTTCGGCGGCGTCTCCGGCCTCGACGCGGAGGCCATGCGCCTGCTGTCCGCCGAGCGCGGCGGCGACCCCGAGCGCCCCGGCAAGAAGAACCCCGTCGACCCCATGCTGTGGATGGCCGCCCGCCCGGGCGAGCCCAGCTGGGACGGCGCCTCCCTCGGCCCCGGCCGCCCCGGCTGGCACATCGAGTGCGTCGCCATCGCCCTCGAATACTTCGGCATGGGCTTCGACGTCCAGGGCGGCGGCAGCGACCTGGTCTTCCCGCACCACGAGATGGGCGCCTCGCACGCCCAGGCGCTCACCGGCGAGCACCCCTACGCCCAGACCTACGTGCACGCCGGCATGGTCGCCCTCAACGGCGAGAAGATGTCCAAGTCCAAGGGCAACCTCGTCTTCATCTCCAAGCTGCGCCGGGACGGGGTCGACCCCGTCGCCATCCGCCTGGCCCTGCTCTCCCACCACTACCGCGCCGACTGGGAGTGGACCGACGCCGTGCTGACCGAGGCCGTCGAGCGCCTCGCCCGCTGGCGCGCGGCCGTCTCCCGCCCCGACGGCCCCTCCGCCGACGCCCTCGTCGAGGAGATCCGCGACGCCCTCGCGGACGACCTCGACGCGCCCCGCGCCCTCGCCGCCATCGACCGCTGGGCCGCCGCCCAGGCCGCCGACGGCGGTACGGACGAGGGTGCGCCCGGCCTCGTCTCCCGGGCCGCCGACGCGCTGCTCGGCGTCGCGCTGTGAGCAACTGACCGCACACCTTGAGGCAGGGGGCGCTTCCCACCGGGAGCGCCCCCCTTCGTTTGTGCAGATCCGCGTGGGACGGGTGTGTCACGGCAGGCCCTGTGCTTCGGTGAGCCGGTCACTTTCCCACGGCCGGAAGGACGCACACCATGGCACGTTCCCTGACACGCCGAAGACTGCTCGGGGCGGGCGCGGCACTGGGCGTGGCAGCGGTCGCGGGACCGCCGATCGCCTCGGCCCACGCACGGACCGCGTCCGACTGGCCGGCCTCCTTCCCGCTGCCCGCCGGCTTCCGCCCGGAGGGAATCGCCATCGGCCCCGGCCCGTACGCCTGGTTCGGCTCGCTCGGCGGCGGCTCGCTCTACCGCGCGAGCCTGGCCACCGGCAGGGGAGTCACCGTTCCGACCGGCACCGCCGCCCCCTCCATCGGGCTCAAGAGCGACGCCCGCGGCCGGATCTTCATCGCGGGCGGCCCCAGCCGTCAGCTGCGCGTCGTCGACGGACGCACCGGCCGCATCCTCGCCACCTACGAGGTCGGCCGGCCCGCGACCTTCGTCAACGACGTGGTGCTCACCCCCGGGGCCGCCTGGTTCACCGACTCCACCCAGCCGTGCCTCTACGGCCTGCCGCTCGGCCCGCGCGGCGAACTGCCCCACAGCCGCGACGTGGTGACGCTGCCGCTGAAGGGCGAGTGGGCCGAGGCCCCGAACGAGGCGTTCACCACCAACGGCATCGAACGGACCCCCGACGGCCGGGGGCTCCTCGTCATCAACGTCTACGCGGACGGCGGCACCCTCTTCCGCGTCGACCCGCGCACCGGGGACGCCCGCCGTGTCGACTGCGGCGGCAAGAAGCTCCCCGACGGCGACGGCGCGCTGCTCCTGGGCCGCACACTCCACGTCGTCCAGCAGATCCAGAACGCGGTCGACGTCCTCCACCTGGACGCGACCGGCCTGCGGGGCCGGGCGGTGGCCCGCGTCACCGACCCGCGCTTCAGGATCCCCACCACGGTCGCCGCCCACGGCGACCGCCTCTATCTGCCCAACGCCCGCTTCGACGTGGAGCCGACACCGACCACGGACTACGACGCCGTGGCGGTGCCCCGGCCACGCTGAGCCGGCCCCACCGCCCCCGGAGGGCTCCTGCTCGCGCGAGCAGGAGCCCTCCACCGTCTCACCCGCCGGTCCGGGCCTCCGGCACGGGAGGCGTGAGCAGGTCCGGCAGCTTGCCGGCCGTCTCCTCGTCCGCCGGCATGCAGGCGAACAGCTTGACGCCCGGCGCGTCCAGCGCGGCCAGCTTCACATAGTCGAACGTCAGCAGGCCGGCCCCGGGATGGCGGAAGACCCATCGGCCGGCACGGAAGTCGGCGACATCGTGCGCCTCCCACCACGCCGCGAACTCCTCGCTCTCGCGCCGCAGTCCGTCCGTGAGGTGTTCCAGGTCCGGGTCACCGACGCGCCGGCGGGCGTCGGCCCGGAACTGCGCCAGGAGGTGACGGGCCTGGCCGGGCCAGTCGGCGAGGAGCGTGCGCAGGGCCGGGTCCGTGAACACCAGCCGGAGGAGGTTGCGGCGCTCCGGCGGCAGCGCCGCCGGGTCGCCGATCAGGGCGGCCTCCGCGCGGTTCCACGCCACCAGGTTCCAGTGGGCGTCGAGACAGTACGCCGGGTGCGGGTCGAGCGCGTCCACCAGCCGCTGGAGCGCCGGGCCGGGCCCCTCCGCCGGTGCCCGCTCCGGCGGCGGCTCGCCGGCCAGCGCGAACAGGTGCCGCCGCTCCGGGGCGTCGAGCATCAGGGCCCGCGCCAGACTCTCCAGCACCTGCCGGCTCACACTGATCTCCCGCGCCTGCTCCAGCCACGTGTACCACGTGACGCTGACCCCCGAGAGCTGGGCGACCTCCTCGCGGCGCAAACCCGGAGTACGCCGCCGGGGCCCGGCGAGGATGCCCGCCGCACGCGGCGTGAGCCGCTCCCGCCGCGACCGCAGGAACTCCGCGAGAGCGCGCCGACGCGCCTGACCGGTCGTCACACCATGGACCTGCGACGGCATTTCATCTCACAGTGGCACGGGAAGGGGGGTGGAATACATACCAGCATAAGTGGTCACTGTATGCCCGCCCCGGGCCGCCCGAGGATCGTGGACATGACCCAGAACCCCACCCCCGCCACCGCGCCGGCCGGCGGCGCGGCACCGTGGCGGGCGCTGTCCGTGGTGCTGGCCGGCGCGTTCATGGCCGTACTCGACACCTTCATCGTCCTCGTCGCGGCACCCGCCATCCGCGCGGACCTCGGCGCCTCGGCCGCCGACGTCCAGCTGATCCTGGCCGGCTACCAGCTCACCTACGCCGTCACCCTGATCACCGGCGCCCGCCTGGGCGACCTCCTCGGCCGCAAGCGGATGTTCATCACCGGCACGGCGCTCTTCACCCTCGCGTCCGCCGCCTGCGCGGCCGCCCCCGGCCCCGGCGCCCTCGTCGCCGCCCGGATGGCGCAGGGACTCACCGCCGCCCTGATGTTCCCGCAGGTCTTCGCGATGATCCAGGTACTGATACCGGCCGGGCAGCGGCAGAAGGCGTTCGGCGTGCTCGGCGCGGTGATCGGCCTCTCGGGAACGGCCGGCCAGCTGCTCGGCGGCGTCCTCGTCGCCGCCCACCCCTTCGGCTCCTCCTGGCGTCCGGTCTTCTGGGTCAACGTCCCGATCGGCCTGGTCACTTCGCTGCTCGCCGCCCGCTGGGTGCCCGAGTCCCGTGACGAGGGCGCCCGCCGCCTCGACCTGCCCGGCGTGGCCGCCCTGACCGTGGCGCTGTTCCTGCTCGTCGTGCCGCTGATCGAGGGCCGGGACTCCGGTCACCCGCTGTGGACCTGGCTCAGCCTGGCGGGCAGCGCCCTCGCCTTCGCCGTCTTCGCCGCCGTGGAACGCCGCGTCGACGCCCGGGGCGGCGCACCGCTCGTACGGATGGGCCTGCTGCGCGAGCGGCCCTTCGCCGTCGGCATGACCCTGGTGATCCTGACCTACGCCGGCATCAACTCCTCCGTCCTCGTCCTCACGCTCACCCTCCAGGACGGCCTCGGCCTGAGCGCGCTGGGCGCCGCCTTCGTCTACGTCCCCTTCGCCGCCGCCTTCCTCGCCACCAACATGGCGGCCGGGCGCCTCGCCCGGTTCGGCCGGCGCGTCCTGCGGGCCGGCGCGCTCGTCGCCGCCGCGGGCCACGCCCTGACGATCACCCTCGTCTCGAGCGCCGGAAGCGGCCTGCACGCCTGGCAGTTGGTGCCGGCGCTGCTCCTGACCGGCGCCGGCAACGGCCTGCTCGTACCCCCGCTGCTGCAGACCGTCCTCTCCCGCGTCGCACCCTCCGACACCGGCATGGCCTCCGGCGTGCTCTCCACCGGCCAGCAGGTCGGCGGCGCCGTGGGGGTCGCCGTGGCCGGGATCCTGTACTTCGACGGCCTCGGCGGGGCGGCACCCCACGACGCGGGCGCGTACGGGCACGCCCTGGCGGTCGCCACACTGCTGCACCTCGCCCTGACCCTGGTGCTCGCGGTGCTGCCGGCGCTGCTGCCCGGGGCCGGGCGCGCACACGACGGTGCCCGGGACACCCGCACCGTGCGGGCACCCCGGGCACCGTCGTCGTGAAACCGGCCGTCAGCTCTCGGCGTCCGGCCCCTCGTCGTCCGTGTCGTCCTCGGAGGAGGGCGACGCCGCCGCGCCGTCGTCCTTCGCCGGCGGCCGCGGCGGGCGGGTCCGGCCGCTCGTGGTGTCGCGGAGGTACGAGCCGTCCCGGCCCTCGGTCAGGCCCGGTTCGGCCGCGAGTCCGCCGGGCTGGCCCGGGGCCGGCGGCTGGCCGTCGCGGCGCCGCAGATAGCGCTCGAACTCGCGGGCGATGGCCTCGCCGGACGCCTCCGGGAGGTCGGCGGTGTCCCGCGCCTCCTCCAGCGACTGCACGTACTCCGCGACCTCGCTGTCCTCCGCCGCCAGCTGGTCCACGCCCAGCTGCCAGGCGCGCGCGTCCTCGGGCAGCTCGCCCAGCGGGATGCGCACGTCGATCAGGTCCTCCAGGCGGTTGAGGAGCGCCAGGGTGGCCTTCGGGTTCGGCGGCTGGGAGACGTAGTGGGGCACGGCCGCCCACAGGCTCACCGTCGGGACGCCGGCGTGGGTGCAGGCTTCCTGGAGGATGCCGACGATCCCGGTCGGGCCCTCGTAGCGGGACTCCTCCAGATCCATGGTGCGGGCCAGGTCCGGGTCGGAGGTCACGCCGCTGACCGGCACCGGCCGGGTGTGCGGGGTGTCGCCGAGCAGCGAGCCCAGGATCACCACCATCTCCACGCCCAGCTCGTGCGCGAAGCCCAGGATCTCGTTGCAGAACGAGCGCCAGCGCATGCTCGGTTCGATGCCCCGCACCAGAACCAGGTCGCGCCCCGTGCCGCCGTCGCGGCCGCCCGTGCGCACCACGGACAGCCGGGTCGTCGGCCAGGTGACCTTGCGGACGCCGCCGTCCAGCCAGACCGTGGGACGGTTGACCTGGAAGTCGTAGTAGTCCTCGGCGTCCAGTGCGCCGAAGACCTCGCCCTTCCACTCCCGGTCCAGGTGCGCCACCGCGCTGGAGGCGGCGTCCCCGGCGTCGTTCCAGCCCTCGAAGGCACAGATCATGACCGGGTCGATCAGCTCGGGAACCCCCTCAAGCTCGATCACCCAGCGCCTCCTTCCGACCGGTGCGGACGGGTCCGTACCACCGGTTGCCGTTCTGTGCAGTGTTGTTCCCGGCAGCGTTCTTTCTGCCGTGCGACCCCAAGACTACGACTTCCGCGCCCCCCGTTCGCAGCCCCTGTGCGGGCACTCCTCACCCTCTCCTCACGTTCGGGCGCCCCAGCCGCTGCGGTAGGCCCGCCAGTCGCCCTCGGTGGCGGCGAAGTCGACGTACAGGGCCAGGCCGAAGCGCTGCCGGCCGCGGTCCTCGCGGCCCAGTCCCAGCCGGGCGCCGCGGACGGCGGCCGCGGCGGTCTCCGCGTGACCGTGGTGGCCGAGATCGTCGGTGTGGTAGAAGGGCAGGCCCATCAGCAGGTCGGTGCCGGCCGGGGTGGCCTGGAGGGCGAGGGCCGTCTGGCGGGCCACGTAGCCGCCGTAGAGGCTCTCGACGGGCAGGGCGGTGTCGTACGACATGACCGCGATCTGGTCCGTGCGGCGGGCCACCTGGCCGAAGTACCGCTGCGTCCACCACTTGGGGCTGCCCGCCAGGCGCGCGGCCCGGTGCATGGAGGGCAGCGGGTCGATCTGCTGCGCGGCGACGGAGAAGACCCCGCCGCCGGACCGCACGGCCGGGTGCAGGGCGTCCAGCAGGGCCAGGAAGGAGCCGTCGCCGGTGCGTACGGGCTCGACGTCGAGGTGGACGCCCTCGAAACCGGCCTTCAGTACCTGACGGGCGCTCTCCACCACGGCGGCGCGGGTGGCCGCCGAGTCCAGCCGCAGGCCGTTGGGTCCCTCGCCGCGGCGGACCACCTTGTCGCCGAGCCAGGCGTGCACGCGTACGCCCGGCAGCTCCCGGTGGACGTTCTCGATCAGCCACTTCGCGCGCGGGTAGGCCGAGGCGGGCAGCGTGCCGTCGTGCTCCAGCGGGCCGGCGTGCACGTACAGGTCCCGCATGCCCGTGTCGGCGATCTTCCGCTTGAGGCCGGCCAGTTCCGCGGGGCCCTTGCGGCCGTCGAGCCAGGCGTGGCCCAGCCAGATGGCGTCCCGGCCCCGGGTGACGGCATCGTCCGGGGGCGACCCGGCGTAGGCGGCCCGCAGGGCGGTGCCGGCCAGGGCGGGCGGCAGCAGCAGGACCACCGCCAGGGCGATCGCGATACGGATCACGGTCCGTCGGCGCGGCCGCCGGATGCGTAGCCTGGACAGGATGGTGCGCGGATCCGGCCGTTCCATAACGAGAATCGCTCCTTCTGTTTCCTGAAGTGACGCGATCGTGGTCCGGCCGGTTGCCGCGGACGCACGCGGACGCATCGAGGGGAGGGACGCGGGACGTCCCTCCCCTCGGAGCGCACGGGCGGTGCCGGGTGTCAGCCCTTGTCGTTCAGCATGCCCTTGACGCGGGCGCGGACGTCCTCGGAGTCCAGGCCGCGGATCGTGAGCGTCGTACGGCGGCGCAGCACGTCGTCGACCGTCTCGGCCCACTCGTGGTCACGGGCGTAGACGACCTGGGCCCAGATCTCCGGGCCGTCGGGGTGGATCCGCTCGCCGAGCTCCGGGTTCTCGTTGACCAGGCGCGCGATGTCGAAGGACAGCGAGCCGTAGTGCGTCGCCAGGTGGCGGGCGGTCAGCGGGTCCATGCGGCTGCCGGGCTCGCGGTCCACGAGCAGGCGGTGGGCCACGGCGTTGGGGTTGGCGACGCCGGGCAGCGGGGTGCGGCGGACCAGGCTGGAGATGGGCTCCATGTCCTCGGTCAGCGGGCTGCCGGGGACCTTGGCGAGCTTGCTCATGACCGTACGGCCGATGTGGCGGTAGGTCGTCCACTTGCCGCCGGCGACGGAGAGCATGCCGCCCCTGCCCTCGCTGACGACGGTCTCGCGCTTGGCCTGGGCCACGTCACCGGGGCCGCCGGGCAGCACGCGCAGGCCGGCGAAGGCGTACGTCATCAGGTCGCGGTCGAGGTCGGCGTCCTGGATGGAGAACGCGGCCTCGTCCAGGATCTGCTGGATGTCGGCCTCGGTGGCGCGCACGTCCGCCGGGTCGCCCTCGTACTGGGTGTCGGTGGTGCCGAGGAGGAGCTGGTCCTCCCACGGGAGGGCGAAGGTGATGCGGTACTTGTCGATCGGGGTGGCCATGGCGGCCTTCCACGGCGACTTGCGCTTCATCACGATGTGCGCGCCCTTGGAGAGGCGGATCGACGGGTCCGCGCCCTTGTCCTCCATCTTGCGGAGGTGGTCCACCCACGGGCCGGTGGCGTTGAGCACGACGCGCGCGTCGACACCGAACTCGGTGCCGTCCGTGCGGTCCTTGAGCTCCGCGCCCGTCACCTTGCCGTGCGTGAAGCGCAGGCCGGTGACCTCGGCGTGGTTCAGGACGACCGCACCGGACTCGACGGCCGCGCGGACCGTCATGACGGCCACGCGCGAGTCGTTCATCTGGTGGTCGTAGTAGACCGCGACGGCCTTGAGGTTGTCCGTGCGCAGACCGGGGTTGTCGGCCTTGGCCTTGGCCGGGGAGATGACCTTGCCGACGCCGTCGCCGAAGGCGGACAGCGCGGAGTAGGCGAACACACCGGCGCCGAGCTTGGCGGCGCCCACCGGGCCGCCCTTGTAGACCGGCAGGTAGAAGGTGAGCGGGTTGACCAGGTGCGGGGCCACGTCCTTGGCCAGCACCCGACGCTCGTGGTGGTTCTCCGCCACCAGCTTGACCGCGCCGGTCTGCAGGTAGCGCAGACCGCCGTGGACGAGCTTGGAGGAGGCGGAGGAAGTGGCGCCGGCGAAGTCGCCGGCGTCCACCATCGCGACCCGCAGACCGGACTGCGCGGCGTGCCAGGCCACCGAGGTGCCCAGGATGCCGCCACCGATCACCAGGAGGTCGTACGTCGCGTTGGACAGCCGATCCCTGGTCTCGGCGCGGCTCGGGTTGGAACCGGCAGCCGGGTGCGTTCCCAGCGTCGGAACGCTCTGCGGGGTTGTCATGATTACTCCTCGTCCTCGATCCAGCCCATGGTCCGCTCGACGGCCTTGAGCCAGCTCTTGTACTCGCGGTCACGCGTGTCCGCGTCCATGCGGGGGGTCCACTCGGCGGCCCTGCGCCAGTTGGCGCGCAGGGCGTCGGTGTCCGGCCAGAAGCCGACGGCCAGGCCGGCGGCGTAGGCGGCGCCGAGGCAGGTCGTCTCGGCGACCATCGGGCGCACCACGGGTGCGTCCAGGAAGTCCGAGAGCGTCTGCATCAGCAAGTTGTTGGAGGTCATGCCGCCGTCGACCTTGAGCGCGGTCAGCTCGACGCCGGAGTCCTTCGTCATGGCGTCGGTGATCTCGCGGGTCTGCCAGGCGGTGGCCTCGAGCACGGCGCGGGCGATGTGCGCCTTGGTGACATAGCGGGTCAGGCCCGCGATGACGCCGCGCGCGTCGGAGCGCCAGTAGGGGGCGAACAGGCCGGAGAAGGCCGGCACGAAGTAGGCGCCGCCGTTGTCCTCGACGGAGCTGGCGAGCGTCTCGATCTCGGCCGCGCTCTTGATCAGGCCCATCTGGTCGCGCATCCACTGCACGAGGGAGCCGGTGACGGCGATGGAGCCCTCGAGGGCGTAGACGGGCTTCTCGTCGCCGATGCGGTAGCCGACCGTGGTCAGCAGGCCGTTGTAGGAGTTGACGGGCTCGTCACCGGTGTTCATCAGCATGAACGTGCCGGTGCCGTACGTCGACTTGGCCTCGCCCTCGGAGAAGCAGGTCTGGCCGAACAGGGCCGCCTGCTGGTCGCCCAGCGCCGAGGCGACCGGGACGCCGGCCAGCGCGCCGCCCTTGGCGGTGCCGTAGACCTCGGCGGAGGAACGGATCTCCGGCAGCACGGCGACCGGGATCCCCATCGACTCCGCGATGCGCTCGTCCCACGCGAGGCTGCGCAGGTTCATCAGCATCGTGCGGGAGGCGTTGGTGACGTCGGTGACGTGCACGCCGCCGTCGGTGCCACCGGTGAGGTTCCAGATGACCCAGGAGTCCATGGTGCCGAAGAGGATGTCGCCGGCCTCGGCACGCTCGCGCAGGCCCTCGACGTTGTCCAGCAGCCAGCGGACCTTCGGGCCGGAGAAGTAGCTCGCCAGCGGCAGGCCGGTCTCGCGGCGGAAGCGGTCCTGGCCGACGTTGCGGCCGAGCTCCTTGCAGAGCGCGTCGGTGCGGGTGTCCTGCCAGACGATGGCGTTGTGGACGGGCTCGCCGGTGTTCTTGTCCCACAGCAGCGTGGTCTCACGCTGGTTGGTGATGCCGATCGCCTTGACGTCGGCGGAGGTGATGCCCGCCTTCTCGACGGCGCCGGCCACGACCTGCTGGACGTTGTCCCAGATCTCGACGGCGTCGTGCTCGACCCAGCCCGGCTTCGGGAAGATCTGCTCGTGCTCCTTCTGGTCGACGGAGACGATGCGTCCGTCGCGGTCGAAGACGATGCAGCGCGAAGAGGTGGTGCCCTGGTCGATCGCCGCGATGAACGGGCCCTGGCCGTGGGTGCCGGTGGTGGTCATGTGTGGTGTGCTCCTGGAATTCTGAAGGTCTCGGCGGGTGCTCAGAACGCGATCTTGTGGATGCCCGCGGCGAGCGCGGCACCGACGAGCGGGCCGACCACCGGGATCCAGGCGTAGCTCCAGTCGGAGCCGCCCTTGTTCGGCAGCGGCAGCAGCGCGTGCACGATGCGCGGGCCGAGGTCACGAGCGGGGTTGATCGCGTAGCCGGTCGGACCACCGAGCGAGAGGCCGATGCCGACGACCACGAACGCGGTCATCAGGACACCGGTGCCGCTGACGGCCAGGCCCTTGGTGAGCCCCTGCGTGAGGATGGCCAGCACGAGCACCGTGGTGGCGATGATCTCCGTGGCGAGGTTCTGCACGACGTTGCGGATCTCGGGTCCGGTGGAGAAGATCCCCAGCACGGGCCCGGCGCCGGGGGCGGCGGACTTGTCCACCATGCCCTCGTGACCGGTGGTCGCGGCGACGATCTCCGGGTCGGTCAGGTGCGCCCGGAACTGTCCGTAGTACGTGACCCACACGAGCGTGGCGCCGATTATCGCGCCGAGCATCTGGGAGCCGATGTAGAGCGGTACGTCGCTCCACTTGGTGCCGCCGTCGATGGCGAGACCGAGCGTGACGGCCGGGTTGAGGTGCGCGCCGGACGGGTTGGCGATGTACGCGCCCGTCAGTACGGCGAAGCCCCACCCGAAAGTGATGGCGAGCCATCCCGCGTTGAGCGCCTTGGAGCGCTTCAGGGTGACGGCGGCGCACACGCCACCGCCCAGCAGGATGAGCACGGCGGTACCGATGGTCTCGCCGATGAAGATGTCGGAGCTGGACACCCGCGACTCCTTTGTCCTTCGTCCAGGGGAAGGCGAACCCCGGGTCCCTCCGGTGGTCCGCGCCCTCCGAGAGGGCTTTGATCGGCCCGCGGCAGTCCCCACCATAGCGAATATTGTCGTTAGGTGTTCGACAATGCCGACCGATGAACGGCAGTTTTCTCCACGGTCAAGGAGGCGTCAAGGGTTCTGTGACCGAAAAGTCCCGGCCACGAGGCCGGAAGTAGGCGATCGATACCCGGCAGTAACCTAACCGCGACCTACGGCCTTGATCGGACCGAATCCGGCGTGGTCGTCCGTGTTCAGAAGCGGCCGGCACCCAGGTCGCGGGAGACGGCCCGCGCGCAGTCCCGCACCGCCGCGACCAGTTGCGCCCGCAGCTCGCCGTCCTCGCACACCCGCTCCACGGCGCCGGTGATGCCCACCGCGCCCACCGGCATCCGCCGCCGGTCGTGGATGGGGGCGGCCACCGAGGCCACGCCCGCCCAGGTCTCCTCGACGTCCGAGGCCCAGCCGCGGGCCCGGGTCAGGTCCAGGATCCCCTCGAAATCGGCCAGCCCGGTCACGGTCCGCGGGGTGAACGCCTCGCGCTCGGCCTCCGCCACCTCGCTGTGCGCCACCGGATCGTACGCCGAGAGCACCTTGCCCAGCGCCGTGCTGTGCAGCGGCTGCATCGCGCCGACCTCCAGCACCTGACGGCTGTCGTCCGGCCGGAAGACGTGGTGGATGATCAGCACGCCCTGCTGGTGCAGTACGCCCAGATAGACGCTCTCGCCGCTCGACCGGGCGAGGTCGTCGGCCCAGACCAGCGCACGGGCCCGCAGCTCGTGCACATCCAGGTAGCTGTTGCCCAGCCGCAGCAGCTCGGCCCCGAGCTGATAGCGCCCGGACGCCGGGTCCTGCTCGACGAAGCCCTCCTGCTGCAGCGTCCGCAGGATGCCGTGCGCGGTCCCCTTCGCCAGCCCCAGCGCGGACGCCACATCGGACAGCCCCAGCCGCCGCTCGCCCCCGGCGAGCAGCCGTAGCATCGCCGCCGCCCGTTCGAGCGACTGGATGGTCCGTGCCATCGCGCAACCTCCTCCACATGCCGTTCGGCAATGCTGAACACTATCGGCCGATGCCGACCGAGAGGTAGCTGACCGCGGGCCCTTCCATGATCGCTCAAAGGGAACGGTGCGCAGGTCACGCCCGTATGGCCTACGGACGGCCCGCGTATCAAGCGGTGGGACACCCGTTCCCCGGCGGACGTCGCCAGCTACGCTGACCGGGTGCGCCCTCTGCCGGAGGACGCAAAGCCGACAGCCGTCGCAACCCCGGGAGCACTTCCATGGCCTCGTTCACGCCATCGACCGCACACACCGCCCGAGCCTCCGAACTGCGGGAGGCCCTCGCCTCCCGGGTCGTGGTGGCCGACGGGGCGATGGGCACGATGCTCCAGGCTCAGGACCCCAGCATGGAGGACTTCGAGCAGCTGGAAGGCTGCAATGAGATCCTCAACGTCACCCGCCCCGACATCGTGGCGTCGGTGCACCGGGAGTACTTCGCGGTCGGTGTCGACTGCGTGGAGACCAACACCTTCGGCGCGAACCTCGCTGCGCTGGGGGAGTACGACATCGCGGACCGGATCTTCGAGCTGTCGGAGTCCGGGGCCCGCATCGCCCGCGAGGTCGCGGACGAGTTCGCCGCCGGGGACGGCCGCACCCGGTGGGTGCTGGGTTCGGTGGGCCCGGGCACGAAGCTGCCGACGCTGGGCCACGCCCCGTACACCAAGCTGCGCGACGCCTACCAGCAGAACGTCGAGGGCCTGATCGCGGGCGGCGCGGACGCGGTCCTGGTGGAGACGACCCAGGACCTTCTCCAGACGAAGGCGTCCGTGATCGGCGCCCGGCGGGCTCTCCGGGCGGCCGGCGCGGATCTGCCGCTGCTGGTCCAGGTGACCGTTGAGACCACCGGCACGATGCTCCTCGGCTCGGAGATCGGCGCCGCGCTGACGGCGCTGGAGCCGCTGGGCATCGACATGATCGGCCTGAACTGCGCCACCGGCCCGGCCGAGATGAGCGAGCACCTGCGCTATCTCTCCCGCCACGCCCGCACCCGGGTCTCCGCGATGCCGAACGCGGGTCTGCCGGTGCTGGGCAAGGACGGCGCGCACTACCCCCTCTCCCCGGAGGAGCTCGCGGACGCGCACGAGACGTTCGTGCGGGAGTACGGGCTCTCCCTGGTCGGCGGCTGCTGCGGCACGACCCCGGAGCACCTGCGCCAGGTCGTGGAGCGCGTACGGGAGATGAGCCCCGGCGAGCGCCGGCCGCACCCCGAGCCGGGTGCCGCCTCGCTGTACCAGACCGTGCCCTTCCGCCAGGACACCTCCTACCTGGCGATCGGCGAGCGGACCAACGCCAACGGTTCGAAGAAGTTCCGTGAGGCCATGCTCGCGGGCCGCTGGGACGACTGCGTGGAGATGGCCCGCGACCAGATCCGCGAGGGTGCGCACATGCTCGACCTGTGCGTCGACTACGTCGGCCGGGACGGTGTGGCGGACATGGAGGAGCTGGCCGGCCGCTTCGCCACCGCCTCGACCCTCCCGATCGTGCTGGACTCCACCGAGGTGGACGTCATCCGCGCGGGCCTGGAGAAGCTCGGCGGCCGCGCGGTCATCAACTCCGTGAACTACGAGGACGGCGACGGCCCCGAGTCGCGGTTCGCGAAGGTGACGGCGCTGGCGGCCGAGCACGGTGCCGCGCTGATCGCGCTGACCATCGACGAGGAGGGCCAGGCCCGTACGGTCGAGAGCAAGGTGGCCATCGCCGAGCGGCTGATCGAGGACTTGACGGGCAACTGGGGGGTGCTGGAGTCCGACATCCTCATCGACTGCCTCACCTTCACCATCTGCACCGGCCAGGAGGAGTCCCGGGGCGACGGCATCGCCACGATCGAGGCGATCCGCGAGCTCAAGCGCCGCCACCCGGACGTGCAGACGACGCTGGGCCTGTCGAACATCTCCTTCGGCCTCAACCCGGCCGCCCGGGTGGTCCTGAACTCCGTCTTCCTCGACGAGTGCGTCAAGGCCGGCCTGGACTCGGCGATCGTGCATGCCTCGAAGATCCTGCCGATCGCCCGCCTGGAGGAGGAGCAGGTCAAGGTCGCCCTCGACCTGATCTACGACCGGCGCGCCGAGGGCTACGACCCCTTGCAGAGGCTCATGGAGCTCTTCGAGGGCGTCAACATGAAGTCGATGAAGGCGGGCAAGGCCGAGGAGCTCCTCGCGCTGCCGCTGGACGAGCGGCTCCAGCGGCGGATCATCGACGGCGAGAAGAACGGCCTGGAAGCCGACCTGGATGAGGCGCTCCAGGACCGCCCCGCCCTGGACATCGTCAACGACACGCTGCTGGAGGGCATGAAGGTCGTCGGTGAGCTGTTCGGCTCGGGCCAGATGCAGCTGCCGTTCGTCCTGCAGTCGGCCGAGGTGATGAAGACCGCGGTCGCCCACCTCGAACCCCACATGGAGAAGTCCGACTCCGAGGGCAAGGGCACGATCGTCCTGGCCACGGTCCGCGGCGACGTCCACGACATCGGCAAGAACCTCGTCGACATCATCCTGTCCAACAACGGCTACAACGTCGTCAACCTCGGCATCAAGCAGCCGGTCTCCGCGATCCTGGAAGCCGCCGAGGAGCACCGCGCCGACGTCATCGGCATGTCCGGACTCCTGGTCAAGTCCACCGTGATCATGAAGGAGAACCTGGAGGAGCTCAACCAGCGCAAGCTGGCGGCCGACTACCCGGTGATCCTCGGCGGCGCCGCCCTCACCCGCGCCTACGTCGAGCAGGACCTCCACGAGATCTACGAGGGCGAGGTCCGCTACGCCCGCGACGCGTTCGAGGGCCTGCGCCTGATGGACGCCCTCATCGCCGTCAAGCGGGGAGTGCCGGGAGCGGCACTGCCGGAGCTGAAGCAGCGGCGCGTGCCCAAGCGGGCCGCCGAGGTGGCGGACGCGGAGGAGCCCGAGGGTTCCGTCCGCTCGGACGTCTCCGTCGACAACCGCGTCCCCGAGCCGCCGTTCTGGGGCACCCGGGTGGTCAAGGGCATCCCGCTCAAGGACTACGCGTCCTGGCTGGACGAAGGCGCGCTCTTCAAGGGCCAGTGGGGCCTGAAGCAGGCCCGCGCGGGCGGCCCCACGTACGAGGAGCTGGTCGAGACCGAGGGCCGGCCGCGGCTGCGCGGCTGGCTGGAGAAGCTCCACACGGAGAACCTCCTGGAGGCGGCCGTCGTCTACGGCTACTTCCCCTGCGTCTCCAAGGGCGACGACCTGATCCTCCTCCACGAGGACGGCACCGAGCGCACCCGCTTCACGTTCCCGCGCCAGCGGCGCGGGCGGCGGCTGTGCCTGGCGGACTTCTTCCGCCCGGAGGAGTCCGGCGAGACGGACGTGGTCGGCCTCCAGGTCGTCACGGTCGGCTCCCGCATCGGCGAGGCCACCGCCGAGCTCTTCGCGGCGGACGCCTACCGCGACTACCTGGAGCTGCACGGCCTGTCCGTCCAGTTGGCGGAGGCCATGGCCGAGTACTGGCACGCCCGCGTCCGCTCGGAGCTCGGCTTCGGCGGCGAGGACCCGGCGGACGTCCAGGACATGTTCGCCCTGAAGTACCGCGGCGCCCGCTTCTCCCTCGGCTACGGCGCCTGCCCCGACCTGGAGGACCGCGCCAAGATCGCCGACCTCCTGGAACCGGAGCGGATCGGCGTCCACCTGTCGGAGGAATTCCAGCTCCACCCCGAACAGTCCACGGACGCGATCGTGATCCACCACCCGGAGGCGAAGTACTTCAACGCGCGGTGACGCTCGCGCTGGCGGTTCGGGTACTCATTGCCCGGGCTGCGGGGTCATGTGAGGGGGCCCTGGGGCCGTGTCGTGCGCACCACCGCTGCGCGGTGGTGTCCTCAAGCGCCGGACAGGCTGAAGCGGCTGGGCTCAGCCGAATCAAGCCCGTCCGGCGTTTGAGGACGCGCCCGCAGGGCGCTTGCCGCCGTAGGCGGCAGAGACAACCCGCTGGCTACGAACCGGCGCTGTCTATCGGAATCTCGTAGGCGATCTCCCACCGGGCATCCGGAACCACGATGTCGGCCGTTTCGACGGGCCGTCCCTCGGCGTCGTAGTACGTCCGCTCGATCTCGGTGACGAGATCGCCGAGGCTGATCCCGAGCAGGTTCGCCTGCGCCTGCGTGGCGCGGGCCGGACGGGGTACCTCGACGGCGGTCTCGATGACGACACCGATGGACCGCATCCGGTCGACAACGCCCATGCCCGCGAGCGGTCCGAGTTCGGGCAGGACGACCGGTGTCTCTCCCGTGATGGCCATGGGCTCCCAGCTCTCGGAGAGCTGTACGGGCCGGCCGTCGGCGAGGAACTCGTAGACCGTGCGCACGCAAGGGTCGCCCGGCTCGATGGCGAGGCGTTGCGCGATGCGGTCGGGCGCCGGAACACGGGCCTCGGAATGTGAGTCCCAGGTGCCACGCCTGCCCTGCTCCCGCATGTCGGAGCGGAAGGGCGAGTCCCCTCGCGGCTCGCGGTGTCTGGAGCGCACCATGCGCAGGCGCTCGCGCGGCCGGCACACGTAGGTGCCGGACCCGGCGCGGCCCTCCAGCAGGCCCTCGATGATGAGCCGCTCCTGAGCCTTCTGCAGGACGTTGGGGCCCACCCCGTAGTCGGCGGCGAGCTGCGCACGCGACGGCAGACGTCCGCCAACAGGCCATTCACCAGCGGCGATCCGACGGCGTAGATCATCGGCCACGCGCATGTACGGCGGCTGTTGTGCGGCCATCCGGCTCTCTCCGTGCTGTTCCGACGAGGCGGGCTCTGCTGGGGAATTGGCAACCTAATGCATCAGGTAGATTCTAATGCATTAGAAATACGTTACGTGATCGCCTGCTCACTCGGGGATGCCTGTGCGTACTGCGAGAGTCCAAGCCCTGGCGCTCGCCGCCCAGTTCGCGGCGGCGACTCGGCATCAGCCGCGCACCGACGAGACACCCAAGCGCGTCCGTGTGGAGGTCGACCTTCCGCCGGGACTGAGCGACCAGGCCCGTCGTACCGTCCTTGCCGCGTGTGCCGGTGCGGACCGGTTCGGCCACGACTGCACTCGACAGGGCGCGGTCGTGTGGGCCGAACTCGACCAAAGGAGAGCCAAGTGAGCCCTTGTTCCGTCAGCGCCCAGTGGTTGGCGCGAGCCGCCTTCGAGCCGGCCGTCGCCACCGCCCTGTGGGCGCAAGGGCAACCCGCCCCCCTCATGGTCGGGCGCCGTTGGGATCTTGTACGGCTCGATTTCCGGCTGGCGACCGCCGTCATCACTCAGCTCAAGACGCGCGGCGACCACATCGGCCCGTACGTCATGGGCGGCGTGGAGCGCGCCATGTGGTGGCTGCTCCCGCTCGGGAGCGCCAGACGTCTCGTCGGCGTTCCGGACGTCATCCCGTACCGCCGGGGCGCCGAACTCTTCGCCCCGCCGCCGGGCGGGTATGCCGGGGACCGGATGTGGGTGCTGCCGGACGGGGAAGACGGCCGCAGGCATGTCCTCACCTCCGCCGACGACCTCCGCGAAGCGCTCCGCGCCGCGCCGCGCCGCCTGGCCGACAGGGCCACCCCGTGCCGGTGACGCGCGAGCCCCGGCCGTACACGACCCCCGAATGCCGGCTCGGCCGGCACGCCTCCTGTCGCGGCGACACCGGCATCCGCCGCATCGGCGCGCACCCGCAGCAGGCCCCTGTTGAGCGGATCCGTTGTGACTGCGCGTGCGGCCACGGACCGGAGTTCAGGGAGCGCTCCGGAGTGCTGCCCCGGAAATCGAAGTAGCGCCCGGCACCGTATCCCCGACCCTCACCGTGACAGGGAACCCCCGCATGGCCTGACCCTCGGCCCCCGGAGCTGTTCTCGGCCCGGGCCGGACGGGCCTATCGGAAGGGACGGTCTCCCTCGGCGATGTCGCCCTACTCTGGCGGTGACGAGCTGTTCAGAGAGGGGCGAGATCGTGCCATCTGATGCCATCCAGGAGCCTTACGCGGACCCTTTGGCGTTCGGCCAGCGGCTGCAACTCCTACGCACCCGTCGGGGAATGAGCAGGACCGTCTTCGCCGGCCTCCTCGGCAAGTCCCCTTCCTGGGTGAAGGCGATCGAGAACGGCCGGCTCAAAACGCCCAGGCTCGACGTCATTCTGCGCGTCGCGGAAGTGCTGCGCGTGCGTGAACTCTCCGAACTCACCGGTGACCAGGGCACCCGAGTCGACCTCTTCGTCGGTCCCGGCCACGCGAAGCTCCCCGCCGTGCGCGATGCCGTCAACGCCTTCCCGTGCGTCACGCGGGAGCAGGCCCAGCCGACCGGGCATCTACGGGTGCGCCTCGTGCGGGCGTGGCAGGCGAGGCACTCCGCTCCGCACCACCGGGACGTCATCGGCGCCCTGCTGCCCGGCCTGATCCGTGACGCACAGCTGGCGGCCCGGCAGGCCGACCGTGCCGTCGACCGGCGGCTCGCGCAGGCCGTTCTCGCGGAGGTGTACAGCCTCAGCCAGTTCTTCATCGCCTACCAACCCGACGCCCCACTCCTCTGGCGGGTCGCCGAGCGCGCCATGGTGGCCGCGCAGGAATCCGAGGACCCGCACACCATCGGCATCGCGGCGTGGCTCGCGGCGCAGGCCCACCGCGACTCCGGCCCCGCGCACTTCGACGCCGCTGACGCCGTCACGACGGAAACCCTGCGCTTCCTCGAACCGCTGTTGCCCGACGCGTCCGACGACGTCCTCGCCATCGCCGGGGCGCTCCGGTTCGAAGCCGGCTACACCGCTGCCCGCCGGGGGGACACGGGCTCGGCCTGGCGCCACTGGGACACCGCCGACACGATCGCCCACCGCCTGCCCGCCGACTACTACCACCCCGTCACGTCGTTCTCGCACGCCGTGATGGGCGCACACGCGGTTACGGTCGCCGTCGAACTGCACGCAGGCGGCGAGGCCGTACGACAGGCGGCAGCCGCCGACGCGCTCGCCATTCCCTCGCGTCCCCGGCGGGCCCGGCACCGCATCGAGGAGGCGCGCGGCTACCAGCTCGACGGGCAGGCGGACGCCGCGCTGGCCACGCTGGACAAGGCGTTCGAGGCCGCCCCGGAGACCATCCGTTACAACGGGCACGCCCGGACGATCATCCTGGGCGAGGCCGAGTCGAAGAGCCCGCACCGACGCCGCCGAGCGGCCCGGCTCGGGGTGAAGATCGGCCTGCTCGCCGCCTGAGCGCCGCGCACGGCAGGGGGTACGAACTGTGCCCCCTCCGTGCTCCGGCCGACCCTACGGTCGCCTTCGGACCCGCTCGCTCATGATCCGAAGGAGCGCCATGCACGCCCCGACCCACCGCTGGCTTGCGCAGGCCGCTGCCAGCCCGCCGACCGTCATCCGCCTGTGGGCCGTCGGCCAGCCCGCCCCCCTCATGGTCGGACGCCAGTGGGATCTGGCGCGTCTCGACTTCGGGCTCGCCACTGCCGCCATCACCCAGCTCAAGACGCGCGGCGACCACATCGGCCCGTACGTCATGGGCGGTGTCGAGCGGGCGATGTGGTGGCTGCTCCCCCTCGGCGGCGGCAGGCGCCTCGTCGGTGCGCCCGGCGTCACCCCGTACCGCCGGGGCGCGGAGCTGTTCGTACCGCCGCCGGGCAGGTACCTCGGCGACCGCATGTGGGTCCTGGCGGACGAGGACGGCGGTCGCGGGCACGCACTCACCTCCGCCGACGACCTCCGCGAAGCGCTCCGCGCCGCCCATCGCCGCCTGGCCGGCAGGCCCACCCCGTGCCGGTGACGCGCGAGCCCCGGCCGTACACGACACCCGAATGCCGGCTCGGCCGGCACGCCTCCTGTCGCGGCGGCACCGGCATCCGCCGCATCGGCGCGCACCCGGGCCACAGCCCCGTCGAGCGGCTCCCGTGCGCCTGCCCGTGCGGCCACCGGCCGTGACCCCCGCCTGCGGATATCGAAGAGACGTCCGGCCCCCTCCGCCGTACACTTGTCTGTCCGGTGAAGGCCGGTCCGTCGGGAGATGGACCGGCCTTCGTGTCCCCCAGGAGGTGTGCCCGGATGACCAGCAGCATCCCCGCTGTCGAGACCCGTTCGCCCGCAGTTCCGGCCCCGCACGCCGTCCTGCTCGACATGGACGGCACCCTGGTCGACACCGAGGGCTTCTGGTGGGAGGTGGAGGTCGCGGTCTTCGCCGAGCTGGGGCACCAGCTGCTGGAGGAGTACCGCGAGGTGGTCGTCGGCGGGCCGATGACCCGGAGCGCCTCGTTCCTGATTCAGGCCACCGGCGCGAAGATCGCGCTGACGGAGCTGACCGTGCTGCTCAACACCCGCTTCGCCGAGATGATCGGCGGCGGCGTGCCGCTGATGCCGGGCGCCCGCAGACTCCTCGCCGAGCTCGCCGCGCACTCCGTGCCGACCGCCCTGGTGTCCGCCTCGCACCGGCACATCATCGACCAGGTCCTCGCGACCCTGGGCCCGGAGAACTTCGCGCTGAGCGTCGCGGGCGACGAGATCGAGCGGACGAAGCCGCACCCCGACCCGTATCTGCTGGCAGCGGCCCGGCTGGGCGTGGACCCGGGGCAGTGCGCGGTGGTGGAGGACACCATGACGGGCGTACGGGCCGCGGAGGCGGCCGGCTGCCGGGTCGTGGCGGTCCCCTCCGTGGCGCCGATCCCGGCCGCCGCCGGACGTACGGTCGTGGGCTCGCTGGAAGAAGTCGATCTCCGTTTTCTGCGCGGGATGATGACGGGCCGATGACCGGAATGCACTGACGTGTGCACCGAGCGTGTTCCCGAGAATGTTCATGGAACTCTCGGCGCTGGGACGATTGTTTTCCGTGACGAATGCCCTGGCTGAATTCCGGTAGCGGTGGAAGGGCCGTCGGGCGGGGCCGTGAGTGAGTTTCGTCACCGGGTCAAGGGGCGGCGGGTGGGGAATCGATCACGCCACGGCATTTTTATACCGTGAAAGCGCACCCTTGTGTCCTGATTGATGATCTCGTGCGTGAATCGTTCCGGCGTCCGGATATCGGTGAATCGGCACCGTTATCGCCGCGTGATATTGCGTCAACTTCACCGTGTTCCGGGGGGAGTGGCCCCGCGCACTAATCTTTTCGCGAGAACTTCATGGCTGCCCGGTGGGCCGACGCGTCAGACGTCGGTATGGTCCCGGGAACCGATCGCATCACAGGGAGTACCCCACACAATGAACCGCAAGACGTTGGCGCTGCCGGCCCTGGCAGCCCTCCTGGCCCCCGTGCTCGTCGCTTGTGGCGGGAGTGACGGAGCGGGGAAGGGCAGTGGCGCCATCGTCATCGGCACCACCGACCGGTTCGAGGAGACGACCGACGCGCCCGCGCCCTTCGACCCGGCCGTCGCGTACGACATCGGCGCGTGGAACGTCCTGCACAGCACGTTCCAGACGCTGCTGCGCCTGCCCCGCTCGGGTACCTCCCCGGTCGCCGACGCGGCCTCCAAGTGCGCCTTCGGCGACCGCAAGAACGAGCAGTTCCGCTGCACCCTGCGCAGCGGCCTGAAGTTCTCCAACGGGCACGCGCTCACGGCGGAGGACGTGAAGTTCTCCATCGACCGCGCCCGGAAGATCAACTTCGAGAACGGCCCGGTGTCGCTGCTCAGCAACATCGACTCGGTGGAGACCCCGAACGACCTGGAGGTCGTCTTCCACCTGAAGTCGCCCGACGCCACCTTCCCGCAGAAGATCGCCACGCCCGCCGCCGCCATCCTCGACAGCGAGACATACGCCAAGGACAAGATCGGCAACGGCTTCCAGGTCACCGGCTCGGGCCCGTACACCCTGCAGACCCAGGAGAAGGACGGCCGGGTCGTCAAGGCCGTGTTCTCGAAGAACAAGAACTACCAGGGCTCTGTCGAGGTGCGGAACGACAAGGTCGAGATGCGCTTCTTCGACGACGCCAAGTCGATGGAGGGCGCGCTGAAGGCCGGCGACATCGACATCATCAACCGCACCCTGACGCCGGAGCAGCTCGGCCGGATGCGCGGCGCCACGGGCAGCGGCGTCCGCCTGCTGGAGGCACCGGGGCAGGAGATCAGCTTCCTGGCCTTCAACACCGACGACCCGACGGTGAAGAACAAGGCCGTGCGCCAGGCCATGGCGCAGGTGATCGACCGCCAGGCGCTGGCGCGCGACAGCTACGAGCGCACCAGCGACCCGCTGTACTCGCTCGTGCCCAGCGGCATCACCGGCCACCAGAACTCCTTCTCCAACAAGTACGGCGAGCCCAGTGCCGACAAGGCCCGCACGCTCCTGAAGGGCGCGAACATCACCACGCCGGTGTCGCTGACCCTCACGTACACCGACGACCACTACGGCGAGGCCACCGCCAAGGCGTTCAAGACGCTCCAGAAGCAGCTCAACGCCAGCGGGCTGTTCAACGCGAAGATCCAGGGCGTGAAGTGGTCGGACTTCCGGCCCGAGGCCGCGAAGGGCAAGTACGCCGTCTACGGCATGGGCTGGTACCCCGACTTCCCGGACCCGGACAACTTCGTCGCCCCGTTCTTCGGCAAGGACAACTTCCTCCGCTCCCCGTACCAGAACGCCAGGATCAGCACCCAGCTGATCCCCGACTCCCGTGAGGCGGCGCAGCGCGAGGCCGCGGCCAAGTACTTCCAGCAGGCCCAGGACATCGTCGCCGAAGAGGTGCCGGTGCTGCCCCTGTGGCAGGGCAAGCAGTACGTGGCGGCCCGCGACAATGTGACCGGCGCCGAATGGGCTCTCAACTCCGCCTCCGAGATACAGCCGTGGGAACTGGGCCGCGGCGTGTGAGGCAGCAGGCTCGTCAGACCGGTTCTGCCGAAGATCTCATCAGACGATCAAGGAAACTGTGAGGAACGTGCACGTGAGGAAACGTGACCAGTGGCTCGCCGCCCCGCTCGGTGCGGGGCTCGCCGCCGCCCTGCTCACCGGGTGCGGTTCGGAAGACGGCAAGGCCGGCGGCACCGGTGAGTCGGTGGTCATGGGGATGTCCGACGACGTCCTGGCCACCGACCCGGCATCGGGTTACGACCCGGGCTCCTGGCTGCTGTTCAACAATGTCTTCCAGTCGCTGATGAGCTTCCCCAAGGGGAGCACCACTCCTCAGGCGGAGGCCGCGAAGAGCTGCAAGTTCGAGAACGAGAGCAGCACGACGTACAAGTGTGAGCTCCGGGACGGGCTGAAGTTCAGCAACGGCCACGACCTCACCTCCGAGGACGTCGCCTACTCGTTCCGCCGCACGATCAAGATCAATGACAAGAAGGGTCCGGTCGACGCGCTGCTGTCGACCATCAAGGACATCAAGACCCCGGACAAGTCCACGGTCGTCTTCTACCTCAACCGCTCCGACGCCACCTTCCCGCAGAAGATCGCCTCGGGTGCCGGCTCCATCGTGGACAGCGAGGAGTACCCGGCCGACCGGCTGCGCACCGACGGCAAGGCCATCGGCTCGGGCGTCTACAAGCTGGACTCCTTCGACAAGAAGAAGGCGTCCTTCTCGGTCAACACCTCCTACCAGGGGCCGGCCGGCACCGTGAACAACCGCGGCGTCACCATGAAGTTCTTCCACGGCGACCAGGACGAGCTGAAGTCCGCCGTCCAGAACGGCGACGTCGACCTCGCCTACCGTGGTCTGGCCATGAAGGACATCGCCGACCTCGACGCCGCCTCCGGCAAGTACCACCTCAAGGTCGTCGAGGGCACCAGTGCGGAGGTCCAGCACCTGGTCTTCAACACCAAGGACCCGCTGGTCGGCAAGGTCGGCGTCCGCAAGGCCATCGCCTACCTGGTGGACCGCGGCACCCTCGTCCGCGACGTCTACAAGCGCACCGCCGAGCCGCTGTACTCCATCGTTCCCAGCGGCATCACGGGCCACAAGACCCCGTTCTTCGACACCTACGGCGACCAGCCGCAGCGCGACAAGGCCGCCGCCGCCCTGAAGTCCGCGGGCGTCAACGACAAGGCCAAGCTGACCCTGTGGGCCACCCCGACCCGCTACGGCCCGGGTACCGTGCCGGCGTTCCAGGAGATCGCCCGCCAGCTCAACAAGAGCGGCCTCTTCGAGGCGGACGTCAAGAGCGTCCCGCTGGAGGAGTACGAGAACGGCGTCGACTCCGGCAAGTACGCCGTCTACGTGAAGGGCTGGGTTCCTGACTACCCGGACCCCGACAACTTCACCGCCCCGTTCTTCGGCGACGGCAACGTCCTGAAGAACAACTACGAGTCCAAGGACATCACCGGCCGCATCCTGGCGACCGCCGCCGAGGGCAACCGCCCCGCGACCGTCCCGGACTTCGCCAAGGTGCAGACCGCCGTCGCCCAGGACCTGCCGATCCTGCCGCTGTGGCAGGGCAAGCAGTACGCCGTGGCCAACGAGCGGATCTCCGGCCTCCAGTGGACCCTCGACGCCTCGACCGTCTTCCGATTCTGGGAGATCAGCAAGGCCGCCAAGGGCTAGCCGACCCGGCCCGTGACGCCGCGCGGCCCGCACCCTCGTGAGAGGGTGCGGGCCGCACGGCTTTTCGGCGAGGAGCGCTACTGCGCGCCCGGCCGCACCAGACCGCTCTCGTACGCGTACACCGCGGCCTGCACCCGGTCCCGCAGCCCCAGCTTCGTCAGCACGTGCCCCACATGCGTCTTGACCGTCGTCTCACTGACGAACAGATCCGCCGCGATCTCCGCGTTCGACAGCCCGCGCGCCACCAGCTTCAGCACCTCGACCTCACGGTCGGTCAGCGTGTGCAGGTTGTTCGGCGCCTGCTCCTCGCCCGACGGAAGATGCCCGGCGTACTTGTCCAGCAGCCGCCGGGTGATGCTCGGCGCCAGCATCGCCTCGCCGCCCGCCACCACCCGGATCGCCTGCACCAGCTCATGGGCCGGCGCGTCCTTCAGCAGGAACCCGCTGGCCCCCGCGCGCAACGCCTCCACCACGTACTCGTCGAGGTCGAACGTGGTCAGCACCAGCACCTTCGCCGGGCCGTTGCGCTCCGGACCGGTGATCTGCCGGGTCGCCTGCACCCCGTCCATCCGCGGCATCCGGATGTCCATCAGCACCACGTCGGGCTGCAGCGCCCGCACCTGGTCGAGCGCCTGCAGGCCGTCCCCGGCCTCACCGACGACCGCCAGGTCCTGTTCCGCCTCGAGGATCATCCGGAAGCCGGTACGCAGCAGCGGCTGGTCATCGACCAGTAGGACGCGGATCGCCACGGGAACTCCTTCGTTAGACCGCGTCCATTCTGCCCTGAGCCGCCTCCCCGGGGGCCACCCGCCCGTCCCGCTGCGCCACGACGGGCGCGGCGGGCGCCGGAGGCGCGAGGGGCACGACGGGCAGGGGATACGGCGGGGGAGTGCCGCCGAACTCCGGACAGACGGCCTGGTGGTCGCACCAGCCGCACAGCTTGGTGGGCCGTGGCCGCCACTCGCCGGTGTCCGTGGCCAGCTCGATGGCCTCCCACAGGGCCCTGAGCTTGCGCTCCACGACCAGCAGCTCCGCCTCGGCCGGGTCGTACGTCAGCACATCGCCGCTGCCCAGGTAGACCAGCTGGAGCCGGCGCGGCACCCGGCCCCGCAGCCGCCACAGCACCAGGGCGTAGAACTTCATCTGGAACAGCGCCTCGGACCGGAACTGCGGAGCCGGTGCCTTGCCCGTCTTGTAGTCGACGATCCGCAGGTCACCGCCGGGCGCCACGTCGACCCGGTCGATGAAGCCCCGCAGCGTCAGCTTCGAGGAACCCGCGCCGTCGATCACCGTCTCCACATACAGCTCGCGGTCGGCGGGCTCCAGGCGCGTGGGGTCCTCCAGCGAGAACCAGCGCTCGACCAGCCGCTCGGCGTCCCCCAGCCACGTCGCCAGCCGGTCCGCGTCGTGCGAGCCGTCCTCCCGGAGGAACAGCTCCGCCAGCTCCGGCCGGGCCGCGAGCAGCTTCTCCCACTCGCCCGGCACCAGGCCCTTGGCCCGCGGCACGGTCCGCTCGGCCGCCGGCGCGTCGAAGAGCCGCTCCAGCACCGCGTGCACCACCGTGCCCCGCGTGGCCGCCGCGCTCGGCTTCTCCGGCAGCTTGTCGATCACACGGAAGCGGTACAGCAGCGGGCAGCGCATGAAATCGCCGGCACGCGAGGGGGACAGCGCGGCCGGCCGCGCGGCGGGCCGCACCCGCGGCCCGGCCGACCCCGTGACGGCACCGTCCGGCGCGGTCACGGGCACGGCCGGCCCG
>NZ_JAGGOL010000037.1 GCF_018614525.1 Streptomyces sp. ISL-11 | reverse complement strand
ACCGAGCGCCGCCGTGCGGCCACGGCGGCCCGCCGCGACGCGCTGGCGCTCGGCCTGCGCCGCAAGGACGGCACGGGTGCGCTGCTCGCCGCGCAGGAACGATTGCGCGGTCTGCTCGGCCCGGCGGCGGAGCTGCTGACCGTCGCGCCCGGCCATGAACTGCCGGTCGCCACCGCCCTGGGCGCGGCGGCCGACGCGATCGCCGTCACGGACACCGCGACGGCGGCCGACGCCCTGCGGCTGCTCCGCAAGCAGGACGCGGGCCGGGCGGCGTTCCTGGTCACGGAGGGGCTGACGCGCCGGGCACCGGAGCCGGCGCCCGTACCGGCACCCCGGACGGCCGGCGGGCCCCGGCCCGTACGGGAGCTGGTGAACGGGCCCGCCGCGGCGATGTCCGCCCTGGAGCGGCTGCTGCGGGACGTCGTGGTCGTCGCCACCCTGGAGGACGCCGAGGAGCTCGTGGCCGCGCGCCCGGAGGTCACGGCCGTCACCGCCGAGGGCGACCTGCTCGCGGCCCACTTCGCGCAGGGAGGCTCCGGCGGGGTGCCGAGCCTGCTGGAGGTGCAGTCGGCCGTCGACGAGGCCGGCGCGGAACTCGTGGAGCTGGACAAGCGCTGCGCGGAACTGGAGACGGCACAGGGTGACGCGGCCGGGAGGCGCGCGGAGTGCGCCGCCCGCGTCGAGGAACTGGCGGCCCGGCGCAGCACCGCCGACCGCGAGAAGTCCCAGGTGGCCCAGGCGCTCGGGCGGCTCGCCGGGCAGGCGCGCGCGGCGGCCGACGAGGCCGGGCGGACGGCGGCGGCCGTGACCCGGGCCGAGGAGGCGCTCGTACGGGCCACCGAGGAGGCCGAGGAGCTGGCCGAGCGGCTGGCCGTGGCCGAGGAGGCCGCCCCGGAGGACACGGACGAGCCGGACACCTCCGTACGCGACCGGCTGGCGGCCGACGGCGCCAACGCGCGGCAGACCGAGATGGAGGCCCGCCTGCAGGTCCGTACCCACGAGGAGCGGGTCAAGGCGCTAGCGGGACGCGCGGACGGGCTCGACCGGGCGGCGCGGGCCGAGAGGGAGGCGCGGACCCGTGCCGAGCGGCGGCGGGCCAGGCTGCGGCACGAGGCGGAGGTCGCCTCGGCGGTCGCCGCCGGGGCCCGGCAGCTGCTGGCGCACGTCGAGGTCTCGCTCGTCCGCACGGACGAGGAACGCGCGCGTGCCGAGGAGGCGAAGGCCGGGCGGGAGCGGGAACTGGCCGCCGAACGCGACCGCGGCCGCGAGCTCAAGGCCGAGCTGGACAAGCTGACGGACTCGGTGCACCGGGGCGAGGTGCTGGGCGCGGAGAAGCGCCTGCGCATCGAGCAGCTGGAGGCCCGGGCCCTGGAGGAGCTGGGCGTCGAGCCGACGGCGCTCATCGCCGAGTACGGCCCCGACCAGCCCGTACCGCCCTCGCCGCCGGCCGAGGGCGAGGAGCTGCCGGAGGATCCCGGGCACCCGAGGAACCGGCCCGTGCCGTACGTACGCGCCGAGCAGGAGAAGCGGCTGAAGGCCGCCGAGCGGGCCTATCAGCAGCTCGGCAAGGTGAACCCGCTCGCCCTGGAGGAGTTCGCCGCGCTGGAGGAGCGCCATCAGTTCCTGTCGGAACAGCTGGAGGACCTGAAGAAGACGCGCAGCGACCTGCTCCAGGTGGTGAAGGACGTCGACAGGAGGGTCGAGGAGGTCTTCACCGAGGCGTACCACGACACGGCCCGGGAGTTCGAGGGCGTCTTCTCCCGGTTGTTCCCCGGCGGCGAGGGGCGGCTCGTCCTGACCGACCCGGACGACATGCTCGCGACCGGCGTGGACGTGGAGGCCCGCCCGCCGGGCAAGAAGGTCAAGCGGCTGTCGCTGCTCTCGGGCGGCGAGCGGTCGCTGACGGCGGTCGCGCTGCTGGTGGCGATCTTCAAGGCGCGGCCGAGCCCGTTCTACGTGATGGACGAGGTCGAGGCGGCGCTGGACGACACCAACCTCCAGCGGCTGATCCGGATCATGGAAGAGCTCCAGGAGAGCTCCCAGCTGATCGTGATCACCCACCAGAAGCGGACCATGGAGGTCGCGGACGCGCTCTACGGCGTGTCCATGCAGGGTGACGGGGTCTCCAAGGTCATCAGTCAGCGGCTCCGCTGAGATCATTCAAGTATTGAACGCAACACGCTGGATGCTCCCAGGAAACTTCTTGGTTACGACCTATTGACTTAGAAACATGAAGGCATAGGGTCTGCAACGTTGCTAATACCTTCAAGTGGTGGGCCCCAAGGAGTTATGCCCCACTTGAAAGGCCAGCCCCCCACGCCCGGCAATGCCGCCGGGCCTCAGGAGTACACGTTGACCAGCACTGCGACGGCGCAGGGGTCCGAGGGCCGCAAGGCCCAGCCGGACCACCTCGGCCATGTCATCTTCATCACCGCGGCAGCGGCCATGGGTGGCTTCCTCTTCGGCTACGACAGTTCCGTGATCAACGGCGCTGTCGAGGGCATCCGAGGGAAGTACGACATCGGCTCCGCCGCCCTGGCCCAGGTCATCGCCATCGCCCTCATCGGCTGCGCGATCGGTGCCGCCACCGCGGGCCGGGTCGCCGACCGCATCGGCCGGATCCGCGTCATGCAGATCTCCGCGACGCTCTTCACGATCAGCGCCGTCGGTTCGGCCCTGCCGTTCTCCCTGTGGGACCTGGCCTTCTGGCGCGTCCTCGGCGGCATCGCCATCGGCATGGCCTCGGTCATCGGCCCGGCCTACATCGCCGAGGTCTCCCCGCCCGCCTACCGCGGCCGTCTCGGCTCCTTCCAGCAGGCCGCGATCGTCGTCGGCATCGCCGTCTCCCAGCTCGTCAACTGGGGCATCCTCAACCTCGCCGACGGCGAGCAGCGCGGCCACGTGCTGGGCATCGAGGCATGGCAGCTCATGCTCGGCGTCATGGTCGTCCCGGCCGTCCTCTACGGCCTGCTCTCCTTCGCGATCCCCGAGTCGCCGCGCTTCCTGATCTCCGTCGGCAAGATCGACAAGGCGAAGGCCGTCCTGGCCGACGTCGAGGGCAAGACCGTCGACCTCGACAAGCGCGTGGCCGAGATCGAGCTGGCGATGCACAGCGAGGAGAAGTCCACCTTCAAGGACCTCCTGGGCTCGAAGATGGGCTTCCTGCCCATCGTCTGGGTCGGCATCGGCCTGTCGGTCTTCCAGCAGCTCGTCGGCATCAACGTGGCCTTCTACTACTCGGCGACGCTGTGGCAGTCCGTCGGCATCGACCCGAGCGACTCGTTCCTGTACTCCTTCACGACGTCGATCATCAACATCGTCGGCACCGTGATCGCGATGATCTTCGTGGACCGCGTCGGCCGCAAGCCGCTCGCGCTGGTCGGCTCCGTGGGTATGGCCGTCTCGCTCGCCCTTGAGGCGTGGGCGTTCTCCGCCCAGGCCGCCGACGGCTCGCTGCCGACCACGCAGGGCACGGTCGCCCTCGTCGCGGCGCACGCGTTCGTGCTGTTCTTCGCGCTGTCCTGGGGTGTCGTGGTCTGGGTGTTCCTCGGCGAGATGTTCCCCAACCGCATCCGCGCCGCGGCGCTCGGCGTGGCCGCCTCCGCCCAGTGGATCGCCAACTGGGCCATCACGGCGAGCTTCCCGAGCCTGTCGGACTGGAACCTGTCGGGTACGTACGTGATCTACGCGGTCTTCGCCGTGCTCTCGGTCCCCTTCGTGATGAAGTTCGTGAAGGAGACCAAGGGCAAGGCGTTGGAGGAGATGGGCTAACCCCCCCGCTGCCCTCTCCTCAAGGACGCTGCCCCCGGCTCACGAGAGCCGGGGGCAGCGTCCTTTTTCGGGTCTGACCGCGGACGGATCGCTGACGGCGTACGGCGTGATCATCTGCTCCCGCCCGGGTTTGCCGAACGGGTCCATGGCCCACAGGCTGAAGAGGATCGCTCCGCGGTGTCGAGGCCGCGGAGGCGCCGCGGGCCTGCGACGTTCGACGTGCGCCGCCCGCGACGTGCTGCGGCCGGTCCACGGCGCCACGGGTCGGAGCCCGGTCCGACCAGCGGAAGCCTGCTCACGAGGAGGTCGCTCCATGGCACGCAAAAGGACGGTGCACGTCCGCCGCGTCTACGAGGCTCCGGCGCAGGCCGACGGTGCCAGAGTGCTGGTCGACCGGGTCTGGCCCCGGGGAATGACCAAGGAGAAGGCCCACCTCGACGAGTGGTGCAAGCAGGTCGCACCGTCCACGGAGCTGCGCAAGTGGTACAGCCACGACCCCGAGCGTTTCGCGGAATTCAGCCGCCGCTACCGGACCGAGCTCAAAGATCACCAGCACGCGGACGCGCTGGTGCACCTGCGCGACCTCGCCAAGGACGGGAACCTGACGCTCCTCACCGCTACCAAGCATCCCGAGATCAGCGAGGCCGAGGTGCTCGCCGAGCTGCTCCGGGACTGACAGCCCCAGCCCCCACCGCCCCCGCCGTAGGCGGCAGATGACGCGGCACCTGGCAGCGCACCGCACAGGCGGCGCGCCACCCCACAGGCGCGGCACCGCACAGGCCGGCCGCAGGCCAGAACACAGATGCCCCTCCGCCGAACGGCGGAGGGGCATCGAACGTGCGGAGCCGTGCCGCAGCCTAGGCCGCGACCTTCTCCCGCTCCGGCTCCACGGCCGCGTCGTCCGGGGAACCGTTCTCGCGGGGGGCCGGCAGGACGGCCATCATGATGGCCGAGATCACGATCGTCGCCGCCCAGCCCAGCCCGTACTTGCCGACGAACGTGCCGGACAGCGGGCCGGCGAACCAGTCGCACTTGGTGAAGCAGATGCCCGCGGCCAGGGCGACGGTCCACGCTGTCATCGCCTGCCAGCAGAAACCGCCCACGTACCAGTAGCGGCTGGTGGGAGTGGTGTCCATCAGCGCCTCCGCGTCGTAGCGCACGGCGCGGCGCCGGCGGCGGAACATGTCGACCGCGTACACGCCGATCCAGGCGGAGAAGGAGACCGCCAGCAGGATCAGGAAGGTGATGAAGGAGCTGAGGAAGCTCTTCGCGACCAGCATCAGCAGCAGGCCGCCGACGAGGGAGATCACGGCGTTGATGCTGACGGCCATCGCGCGGGGGAGCTTGACGCCCATGGTCTGCGCGGTGAAACCGGCGGAGTACATCGACAGACTGTTGATCAGGAGCATGCCGATGATCGCGGTGGCGAGGTACGGCACGGCCAGCCACGTCGGCAGGATGTCACCGAGGAAGGACACCGGGTCCGGCGCCTCGGCCAGGCCGGGGGTGGCGACGGCCATGACCGCGCCCATCAGCACCATCGGGACCATGACCAGACCCGCGCCCGAGACCGTCGCGCCGACGATCTTCTTGCCGGACGCCGCGTGCGGGAGGTAGCGCGCGAAGTCGGGGCCGGTGGGCACCCAGCTGATGCCGCCGGCGGCGATCGTGCCGATGCCCGCGATCACCATCGCGGTGGAGCCGGCCGGCTTGGAGAAGACGTCGCCCCAGTTCATGTGGGCGATGAGGTAACCGAGCACCAGGACGCTGAAGACGCCGAAGAGGTACGTCGACCACTTGTTGCACACGTTCAGCGCCTTGCGGCCCATGCCGCTCACCAGGAACGTGCAGACGACGAACACGAAGAGCGTGACCACGATGAGCGGGGTGTTGCTCTTGATGCCGAAGAGCAGATCCAGCACGGTCAGGACGGCGTAGGCGCCGGTGACCGCGTTGATTGTCTCCCAGCCGAAGCGGGCGACCCACAGGATCGCGCCCGGGAAGAGGTTGCCGCGGGCCCCGAAGGTCGCGCGGGAGAGCATGGCGCCGGGGGCGCCGCCCCACTTGCCGGAGACCGACAGGACACCGACCATGCCGAACGACGCCAGGGCGGCGCACGCGGCGACGAGCAGGACCTGCCAGAAGTTCAGCTCGTTGAAGACCACCAGGGCGGCGCCCATGGTGAGCAGCAGCACGCTGATGTTGGCGGCGACCCAGGTCGGGAAGAGCTCGCGGACCCGGCCGTGACGCTCGTGATCCGGTACGGGCTCGATGCCGCGGGTTTCTATCGCGCCTTCGGATTCGGCGGGGACGACGTTGTCCATGTGGGGGGCTCCGTGCGGGTGAAGCGGGGCGGGAAAGCCGGAGGGGCCTGGGCAGAAAGAGACGCTGCGGACTCTACGCGCGTCACACAGGGTCTCGCCATCGTACTTTGCTCCAACTTTGGCCCGTTAGTGGCTTTGGTCCTCGTCGATACGTACGAAGTCACACGGCACCGGCGCTGCGGCGCGCCCGCCGCGCGGTGTCCGATACTGGGACCGTTATGGAAATCGTCATCCTCGCTGTAGTCATCGCTGTGGTCGCGCTCGGCGCGATCAGCGGGCTCGTGGTCAGCAGCCGTAAGAAGAAGCAGCTGCCCCCGGCCCCGCCGAGCAGCCCGTCCGTCACCGCGCCGCCCGCCGAGCCCCACGTCGGCGAGGAGGCCGAGACCCCGACCGCGGAACCCCGCCGGACCATCGAAGAGGTGGACCTGCCGGCGGCCGAGGCCCCGGTGGCCGAGGCGCCCGTCGTCGAGCCGGAGGTCCCCGCGGCCCCGGCCGCCCCCGAGATCGAGGTACCGGAACCCACCGCCGGCCGGCTCGTCCGGCTGCGCTCCCGTCTCTCCCGCTCCCAGAACTCCCTCGGCAAGGGTCTGCTGACCCTGCTCTCCCGCGAGCACCTCGATGAGGACACGTGGGAGGAGATCGAGGACACCCTGCTCACCGCCGACGTCGGCGTCGCGCCCACCCACGAGCTCGTCGAGCGCCTGCGCGAGCGCGTGCGGGTCCTCGGCACCCGCACCCCCGACGAGCTGCGCACCCTGCTCCGGGAGGAACTGATCACCCTGATCGGCCCGGACCTCGACCGCGCGGTCCACACCGAGCCGGGTGTGGGCACGAACGGTGAGGAGAAGCCCGGCGTCGTGATGGTCGTCGGCGTCAACGGCGTCGGCAAGACCACCACCACCGGCAAGCTGGCCCGGGTGCTCGTCGCGGACGGCAGGTCGGTCGTCCTCGGCGCGGCCGACACCTTCCGTGCCGCCGCCGCCGATCAGCTCCAGACCTGGGGCGAGCGCGTCGGCGCCCGTACGGTCCGCGGCCCCGAGGGCGGCGACCCGGCGTCGATCGCCTTCGACGCGGTCAAGGAGGGCATCGCCGAGAACGCGGACGTCGTGCTCGTCGACACCGCCGGCCGGCTGCACACCAAGACCGGCCTCATGGACGAGCTCGGCAAGGTCAAGCGCGTCCTGGAGAAGCACGGCGCGGTCGACGAGGTGCTGCTGGTCCTCGACGCCACCACCGGGCAGAACGGCCTGGTGCAGGCGCGGGTCTTCGCGGAGGTCGTGGACATCACCGGCATCGTGCTCACCAAGCTGGACGGCACCGCCAAGGGCGGCATCGTCGTGGCCGTCCAGCGCGAGCTGGGCGTGCCGGTGAAGCTGGTGGGCCTGGGCGAGGGTGCGGACGACCTGGCGCCGTTCGAGCCGGGAGCGTTCGTCGACGCCCTGATCGGCGACTGATCGCCGCTGGTTCCCCATGACGTCCGGGGCCCGGCGCGGGTGCGAATCCGCCGCCGGGCCCCGGACGTCGTCGTGTGTGCCCGCCGGGGCCGGCTCAGTCGCTCACGGCCGTGCGGTGGCAGATGTACGCCAGGGTGCCCAGCAGGAGGCGGGCCTCCGGCGGCCGGCCGGCCGTGTCGAGGGCCGGCGGGCGCAGCCAGCGCATCGGGCCGAGGCCCGCGTAGTCGGAGGGCGGCGCGGTGATGTGGTCGCCGGGACCCAGGCAGCGCAGGTCGAGCCGGGCGTCGTCCCAGCCCATGCGGTAGAGCAGCCGGGGGAGTTCGGCCGAGGCCCCCGGGGCGACGAAGAACAGCGCGCGTCCGTGCGGGGTGAGGGCGACCGGGCCGAGCGGCAGCCCCATGCGCTCCAGCCGCGCCAACGCGTACCGGCCGGCCGTCTCGGCGACCTCCAGGACGTCGAACGAGCGGCCCACGGGGAGCAGCACGGCGGCGCCGGGCACCTCGGCCCAGGCGGCCGCCGCCGCGTCCAGGGTGGCGCCCGCGGGCACCGGCGGGGCGAACGCCAGGGGGTGCGCCCCGGGGGAGGGGCAGCCGACGGCGCCGCACGAACAGACCACGCGTCCGCCGCGCGAGGCGCGTGCGCCCGGGACCACGTCCCATCCCCACAGGCCGGTGTACTCCGCCACCGTGGTCGCGTACTCCGGCGCGCGTCCGCGGCGCCGAGAGCTTGAGCGCAGGTCCCGGATGCCGCCGATCGTGAAGCCCATGCCCCCTCCAACGGGTCGTGTTCGCCAGTGGTTACGACTCGGAGTGTCTCGAACACGGACGGTTGCCGAATCCCTCCCCGTGACGGCGCGACGGTGTGCGGCGGGTGGTGCGGCGAGGCACGTGCGCGGTGGTGCGCATCGGTGCAACCCCTCCCTGGTCATCGCGTGTCAAGTCAATCGCGTGGAGGTGCGGTTGAGTTCATTCCTTGGGGTGGCGAATGGTGGCGTTTACTGGACTGCTCTCGCGTGATCGGTGATCGTAGGATTACTTTCGGTGCACGGACCCAGGAGACGCACCCCGCCCCGGTCGGCGTGCCGGAGGACATGACCGGCCCGGCCACCCGGCCGTAGCGGAATCCCGGCGGGGAAGGCGCGTCGAGGACAGCCGGCCGCAACGGGCGGCGCGTTGTTCACGGGTCACGCACAGATCCGAGTTTCGGGATGGGGGCTTCCAGGTGGGCGGCAACGGCAGCGGCACCGATGGTGCCGAGAAGGCCGACACGGCCGAACGGTCCGACAGGGCCGAGAAGCGCCCCAACGAGAAGTTGGGTTCCTGGTTCCTGCGTAGCGGCTGGTCGAAGGGCGAGCTGGCACGACAGGTCAACCGCCGGGCACGACAGCTGGGCGCCCACCACATCAGCACCGACACCTCCCGCGTACGCCGCTGGCTCGACGGCGAGCAGCCGCGCGAGCCGATCCCGAAGATCCTCTCCGAGCTGTTCTCGGAGCGGTTCGGCTGCGTCGTCGGCGTCGAGGACATCGGGCTGCGCACCGCACACCAGTCGCCGTCCGTCTCGGGCGTCGACCTGCCCTGGGCGGGCACCCAGACCGTCGAGCTCATCAGCGAGTTCTCCCGCAGCGACCTGATGCTGGCGCGGCGCGGCTTCCTCGGTGCCTCGCTCGCCCTCTCGGCGGGCCCCGCGCTGATCGAGCCCATGCAGCGCTGGCTCGCGCCCGGCTCGGCCGGCCGTGACCTCCACGAGGCCCTCTCCTCGGCAGGCTCCCCGCGCGCCTCCCGCCTCTCCACGCCGGAGCTGGACCTCCTGGAGTCCACGACGGTGATGTTCCGGCAGTGGGACGCCCAGTGCGGCGGCGGGCTGCGCCGCAAGGCCGTCGTCGGGCAGCTCCACGAAGTCACCGACCTGCTCCAGGAGCCGCAGCCCGGGACCACCTCCAAGCGGCTGTTCAAGGCCGCCGCCGAGCTCGCCCAGCTCGCCGGCTGGATGAGCTATGACGTCGGTCTGCACCCCACCGCGCAGAAATACTTCGTGCTGGCCCTGCACGCCGCCAAGGAGGCCGGGGACCGCCCGCTGGGCTCGTTCATCCTCTCCAGCATGAGCCGCCAGATGATCCACCTCGGACGGCCGGACGACGCCCTGGAGCTCATCCACCTCGGCCAGTACGGCTCCCGCGAGACCGCCACCTCCCGGACCCAGGCCATGCTGTACGCCGTGGAGGCCCGCGCGTACGCCAATATGGGCCAGCCCGCCAAGTGCAAGCGCGCGGTCAATATGGCGGAGGACTGCTTCTCCGACTGCGTGGGCGGCGACGGCGACCCCGACTGGATCCGCTTCTTCTCCGAGGCCGAGCTGAACGCCGAGAACGCCCACTCCTACCGCGACCTCGCCTATGTGGCCGGGCGCAGCCCCACCTACGCCTCGCTCGCGCGGCCCAAGATGGAGCGCGCCGTCGAGCTCTTCGAGAAGGACGACGAGCACCACCGTTCGTATGCGCTCAATCTCATCGGCATGGCCACCGTGCATCTGATGGAGCGTGAGCCGGAGCAGTCCGCGGCCCTCGCCGGCAAGGCCCTCAGGATCGCCAAGCAGGTGCGCTCGGAGCGGGTCAACAACCGCCTGCGCAAGACCGTGGGCACCGCAGTCCGTGACTTCGGCGATGTGGCCGAGGTCATCGCCCTCACCGAACAACTCAACGTCCACCTGCCGGAATCGGTGGAGGCCGTCCAAGCGGTCTGACACCGGCCCCTGAACCCGGCCGCGGCGACCCTCCCGTACAGCCCGACTCGGCTCCCCCACGCCAGGTCACACCGGGCGGTCGTCGCGGTCGGTTTGCTCCGCGCCGCCACGCCGCGACCGCAGGGCGGACCGGCGATTGCGGCAGGGTAACGGAACGACGCCTTCGCCTTCCGGCGGTTCACCGGGGCGTAACACGGTCCGCCCGTTCGTCACCCCGGCGAAACACCTCCTCGCATCGGCTGAAATCCCGCTGGGCCAATCTCATGGCGAAAACCGGCCCACTGAGACACCGCCCGTAGAGGCCGCCGCCGCGAGGAGACGTCGACCGTGAATGGCGCAGATACCGCATTCGTATTGATCAGTGCCGCCCTCGTCATGCTGATGACACCCGGGCTGGCCTTCTTCTACGGCGGCATGGTCCGGGTCAAGAGCGCCCTCAACATGCTCATGATGTCCTTCGTCTCGCTCGGCATCGTCACCGTGCTGTGGGTGCTCTACGGCTACTCGCTCGCCTTCGGTGACGACCTCGGCGCGGGACTGCTGGGCAACTTCGACCACATCGGCCTCAAGGGCATCAACCCCGAGACCCTGACCGGAGGCAAGGAAGGCATCCCGGTCTTCGCCTTCGCCCTCTTCCAGCTGATGTTCGCCGTCATCACGCCCGCGCTGATGAGCGGTGCACTCGCCGACCGGGTGAAGTTCAGCGCCTGGGCGCTGTTCATCACCCTGTGGGTATCGGTGGTCTACTTCCCCGTCGCCCACTGGGTCTGGCAGGCCGACGGCTGGCTCTTCAAGCTCAAGGTGATCGACTTCGCGGGCGGCACCGCCGTCCACATCAACGCCGGAGTCGGCGCCCTCGCCGCGGTCCTAGTCGTCGGCAAGCGCATCGGCTTCAAGAAGGACCCGATGCGGCCGCACAGCCTGCCGCTGGTGATGCTCGGCGCGGGACTGCTGTGGTTCGGCTGGTTCGGGTTCAACGCCGGCTCCGCGCTCGCCGCCAACGGCACCGCCGCCAACATGGCCATGAACACCCAGGTGGCCACCGGCGCCGCGATGCTCGGCTGGCTCGCCTACGAACGGATCCGGCACGGCGCGTTCACCACGCTCGGCGCCGCCTCCGGAGCTGTGGCCGGCCTCGTCGCCATCACCCCCTCCGGCGCCGCCGTCAACGCCTTCGGCGCGATCCTCATCGGCGTCGTCGCCGGAGCCGTCTGCGCCTGGGCCGTCGGCCTGAAGTTCAAGCTGGGCTTCGACGACTCCCTCGACGTGGTCGGCGTCCACCTGGTGGGCGGCGTGATCGGCACCCTGCTCGTCGGCCTCCTGGCCACCGGCGGCGTCGGCGGCGCGACCCAGCTCGGCCGGCAGGCCGCCGGAGCCTTCGCCGTCATGGCGTACTCCTTCACCGTCTCCTGGATCCTTGCCAAGGCCGTCGACAAGGTGATCGGCTTCCGGGCGGACGAGGACGACGAACTCGGCGGCATCGACCAGGCATTCCACGCCGAGACCGCCTACGACTTCAGCGCGGTCGGCGGCGTCTCGTCCTCCCGCGGCAGCGTGGCCGCCCCCGTGACCGACAAGGCGCAGAACAAGAAGGTGGACGCATGAAGCTCATCACCGCGGTCGTCAAGCCGCACATGGTCGACGAGATCAAGGCCGCACTGCGGGCCTTCGGCGTCCGCGGCATGACCGTCAGCGAGGCCAGCGGCTCGGGCCAGCAGCGCGGCCACACCGAGGTCTACCGGGGCGCGGAGTACACCGTCGACCTCGTGCCCAAGGTCCGGGTGGAGGTCCTCGCGGAGGACGGTGACGCCGACGACGTCGTCGACATCATCGTCAAGACGGCCCGCTCGGGCGACGCCGGAAAGATCGGCGACGGCAAGGTCTGGGTCGTGCCGGTCGAGACGGTCGTCCGCGTCCGGACCGGCGAACGCGGCCCCGACGCCCTCTGACCGACGCCCTCCGAGCCGATGAGGAGCCTGTGTTGACGGACACCGTGACCACCACGGGGACCGAGCCCGAGCCCGGCGGCTACGCGGCGGCCCGGCTGCGCCTCCTCCAGGGCGGGGAGCCCGCCGGGCCGCCGCGCCGCGCCGCACTGGCCCGGCTCACCGACCGGTGGCTGGGGGCGCTGCTCGGCGAGGCGCACGGCGTCGCGCTCGTGGCCGTCGGCGGATACGGGCGCGGCGAGCTGTCGCCGCGCAGCGACCTCGACGTCATGCTGCTGCACGACGGCTCGGCGGACGCCTCGAAGATCGCCGCGATCGCCGACCGCGTCTGGTATCCGGTGTGGGACATGGGCCTCGCGCTCGACCACTCCGTACGCACCCTTGCCGAGGCCCGCCGGACCGCTGCCGGCGACCTCCGGGTCCACCTCGGCCTCCTCGACGCCCGGCACCTGGCCGGTGACGAGCGGCTCACGGCGGAGCTGCGGACCACCGCCTACGAGGACTGGCGGGCCCGGGCGCCCGTACGGCTGCCGGAGCTGCGCGAGCTGGGCGAGGAGCGGGCCCGGCGCCAGGGGGAGCTGCGCTTCCTGCTGGAACCCGACCTGAAGGAGGCGCGCGGCGGGCTCCGGGACGCCGCCGCCCTGCGGGCCGTCGCCGCGTCCTGGCTGGCCGACGCCCCCCGCGAGGGCCTGGAGCGGGCCCGCACCTTGCTGCTCGACACCCGCGACGCCCTCCACCTGGCCACCGGCCGGGCCACCGACCGGCTCGCCCTCCAGGAACAGGACCAGGTCGCCGCCGCGCTCGGCCTGCCGGGCGCCGACGCCCTGCTGCACGAGGTGTACGAGGCGGCCCGCACGGTCTCCTACGCCGCCGACGTCACCTGGCGCGAGGTCGGCCGGGTGCTGCGGGCCCGCTCCGGACGGCCCCGGCTGCGGCGGATCCTGGGCGGGCGCGGCGGCCGCGGCGGGTTCGTCGAACCCGAGCGCCTGCCGCTGGCCGAGGGCGTGGTCGAACAGGACGGCGAGGCCGTGCTCGCCCGTACCGCGCGGCCCGAGCGGGACCCGGTGCTCCCGC
>NZ_JAGGOL010000036.1 GCF_018614525.1 Streptomyces sp. ISL-11 | reverse complement strand
GGCGCACGGCCAGCGCGCCGACGGCGCCGATGGTGGCCGCGCAGCCGCCCACCGCCCATTCCAGGGCGGTGACCGGGCCGATGAGGACGAGGTCGAACAACAGAAGCAGCGACCACCACACGGCGAACATCCCTGCGCCCGTGTACGTCCCGGTCCTGTGGCGCATGGTCCCCGGACCTCCTCCGACTCGCCCTACCCGACATTCAGCGCATAACGGGTATACCGGCCGGGCGCCACCCGGCCAACGCCCCGCGCCGTAACGGCCGGACCCGTGCGGGACTGCGGGTTTCCCGCGGAGGGGCGGCCAAACGCCCCTTCTCAACCCTCCAGTCATTCCATACGACTTATTGGGCTTACCGGGTTAATTATGGCCTTTCATGCCCGAATTGAATGAGTCTCTCCGGATTCTCTGGCAACAATTGCCGCTCACCACCCATTAGAAAGGTTTAGCCATGTCGCGTATCGCCAAGGCCGCCGCACTCACCCTCGCCACTGGTGTAGCTGTCTCCGGTGCCGCGGGAGTCGCCGTAGCCAACGCCGGAGCGCAGGGCGCGGCCGTGGGCTCCCCCGGCATCATCTCGGGCAACGTCATCCAGGTCCCGATCCAGATCCCGATCAACCTGTGCGGGAACACGATCGACATCATCGGCCTGCTCAACCCGACCTTCGGCAACACCTGCATCAACGCCGACGTCGAGGAGCACCAGCACCTCCACCAGCACCGCCACCACCAGGGTCGTCACCACGAGGGCGGCCACCACGACGACCACCACGGTGACCACCACCACGGCGACGACGACCACGACAAGTGGTAAGCCCCGCGTCCGGAGCGGCCTAGCCGCATCCGCGCGGTAGCGCGGGGAGGGTCACAGTCAGCCGCCGGAACCCTCGTCTGCGCGTTCGTGGCGCCCATCATGCTCATGGTGGGCGCCACCGCCATGACCGGACGCCTCGGGCCCATCGGCGTCCTCGGCCTTCCCCCGGACGCGGCGGGGTCGCTGGGCACCGGGGAGATCGGGCACCTCGACGGTCGGCGGCAGGTCGGGGGTGAGATGGGTGTGACCGGACGTCATGATGATGCGCCTGTCTGTCGGGGCGGGGAGAGACGGGGGAGACGGGGAGACCGGAGAAACACGGACCGGGAACGGCGAGTGCGCGGCGGCCGGCTCAGCCGGCGGCGCGGGTCCGGCCCGGCGGCGCGGCCGTGCCCAGCAGCTCGCGGCGCAGCCGGGCGCACGTACGGCTGAGGATGCGGGAGATCTGCATCTGGGACACTCCCAGCCGGGCGCCGATCTGCTTCTGGGTGAGGTTGCCGAAGAACCGCCAGTACAGGACGTACTTCTCGCGCTCCGGCAACGCGCTCAACAGGGGCCGCAGGGACTGCCGGTCGATCACCAGGTCCAGCGCCAGGTCGGCGCAGCCGAGGGTGTCGGAGAGCGGGAGGTCGTCGGCGCCGAGCACCGGGTGGTCCAGCGACAGCGTGTGGTGCACGCCCTCGGCGGCGAGTCCGCGCCGCACCTCCTCCTCGGACAGCCCGCATTCGACGGCGAGTTCGGCCGGGCTCGTACGGGTCCGGGCGCCGCGCTGCCCCAGGGACACCTGGGCGGAGCGGACGGCCGTGCGCAACTCCTGGTCCCTGCGCGGAATGTGGACGGACCAGGCGTGATCACGGATATGGCGCTTGAGTTCGCCGTTGATGGTGGGGACGGCGAAGGTCTCGAAGGCGTAGCCGAGCCGTGGGTCGTAGCGGTCCACGGCGTTGACCAGGCCGAGCGCGGCCACCTGCCGCAGGTCCGCGGGGCTCTCGCCGCTGCTGCGGAACCGCAGGCTGATGCGTTCGGCCATGGGCAGCCAGGCGGCGATGACCTCCTGCCGCAGTCGGTCGCGCTCCGGCCCCGGGGACAGGGTCACCAGACGCTCGAAGGCTTCCGCGGTGTCGGGCGCGTCGCGGTGGCGACGCCGGGGCGTTGTCTCTGCCATGGTCACAGCTGTCCCTTCGCTCCTGCGCAAAGGAGTGCCCGCCGGCCGAGGCACATTCCAGTTCTTGCGGCTGCCCGCGCGAGGCGCTCGGTGACAGGCCGGGCGCTGGGGCGCCTCCGGGCCGGGGCGGCCGGTGCCGGCCACGGTTCCCTCAGCATCACCCGCCTCAGGACGTCCCGCGACTCGGAGCGTGCGACCTCTGGCAGAGGGTCACCGGCACCGGCTCGTACACCCCGCGTCGGCAGCGCCCCGTTTCCCGCTCCGGACAGGGGGTACCCCGTCCAGATCCCGGACGTCGGCCCCGGGAGCGCCCCGGCCGCGGGGATTCACTCCACCGGCGGAACGGCGCCGCGCGCCGGTCACGTGGGGCGACCGTCACCGGCCGTCACGACGAGGAGGCTCCATGACGACGCGCCCCCAGCCCGCCGGCCGCACCGCCGGACCGGCGGCGGAGCTCACCGAGGCCGAGGTCGCGGCCCTGGACGCGCACTGGCGCGCCGCCAACTACCTGGCGGTCGGCCAGATCTATCTGATGAGCAATCCCCTGCTGGCCGTGCCGCTGGAGCCCGAACACATCAAGCCCCGGCTGCTGGGGCACTGGGGCACCTCCCCCGGGCTCAATCTCGTGCACACCCACCTCAACCGCGTCGTCAAGGCCCGCGGCCTCGACGCCATCTGCGTGTGGGGGCCCGGGCACGGTGGACCGGCCGTGCTCGCCAACTCCTGGCTGGAGGGCAGCTACTCCGAGGTCTACCCGGACGTCGGCCGTGACGCGGAGGGGATGGAGCGGCTGTTCCGGCAGTTCTCCTTCCCCGGCGGCGTCCCCAGCCATGTGGCACCGGAGACGCCCGGCTCCCTCCACGAGGGCGGCGAACTCGGCTACTCCCTGGCCCACGCCTACGGCGCCGCCTTCGACAACCCCCACCTGCTCGTCGCCTGTGTGATCGGCGACGGCGAGGCCGAGACCGGCCCGCTGGCCGCCTCCTGGCACGCCAACAAGTTCCTCGACCCGGTCCACGACGGCGCGGTCCTGCCCATCCTCCACCTCAACGGCTACAAGATCGCCAATCCGACGATCCTGGCCCGTCTCCCGGAGGAGGAGCTCGACAGGCTGCTGCGCGGCTACGGACACGAGCCCCTGCACGTGTCCGGTGACGACCCGCGGCAGGTGCACCGCGCCCTGGCCGCCGCCATGGACCGGGCGCTGGACCACATCGCCACCGCGCAGCGCGTCGCCCGCGAGGACGGCGTGCGCGACCGGCCGCACTGGCCGCTGATCGTACTGCGCACCCCCAAGGGCTGGACCGGCCCGGCCGAGGTCGACGGGACGCCCGTCGCGGGCACCTGGCGCGCGCACCAGGTGCCGCTCTCCGGTGTCCGCGACAACCCCGGGCACCTGCGGCAGCTGGAGGACTGGCTGCGTTCGTACCGACCGCGGGAGCTGTTCGACGACGACGGCGGGCCGCTCCCCCAGGTCCTGGAGTGCGTGCCGGAGGGCGAGCGGCGCCTGGGCGCCAATCCGCACGCCAACGGCGGCCTGCTCACCCGCAGCCTGCCCCTCCCGCCGCTGGAGCACTACGCCGTGCCGGTGGACAAGCCCGGCGCGGCCGCGCACCAGCCCACCCAGGTGCTCGGGGGCCTGCTGGCCCAGATCATGGCCGACACCGCCCGCAGCCGGAACTTCCGTCTCGTCGGGCCCGACGAGACCGCCTCCAACCGGCTGGACGCCGTCTACGCGGCGACCGGCAAGGCGTGGCAGGCGGCGACCCTGCCCACCGACGAACACCTCGCCCACGACGGGCGGGTGATGGAGGTGCTGTCGGAACACCTGTGCCAGGGGTGGCTGGAGGGCTACCTCCTCACCGGCCGGCACGGGCTGTTCTCCTGCTACGAGGCGTTCGTCCACATCGTCGACTCCATGGTCAACCAGCACATCAAGTGGCTCAAGACCTCCCGCGGCCTGTCCTGGCGCCGCCCGATCCCGTCCCTCAACTACCTGCTGACCTCGCACGTCTGGCGGCAGGACCACAACGGCTTCTCCCACCAGGACCCCGGCTTCGTCGACCACGTCCTCAACAAGTCCCCCGACGTCGTCCGCGTCTACCTCCCCCCGGACGCCAACACCCTGCTCTCCGTGGCCGACCACGTCCTGCGCAGCCGCGACTACGTCAATGTCGTCGTCGCCGGCAAACAGCCCTGCTTCGACTGGCTCGGTCTCGACGAGGCCCGCGCGCACTGCGCGCGCGGCGCCGGCACATGGGCCTGGGCGGGCACGGAGACGGGCGAGCGGACCCCGGACGTGGTCCTCGGCTGCGCGGGCGACGTCCCCACCCAGGAGGTGCTCGCCGCCGCGAGCCTCCTGCGCCGGCACCTGCCGGAGCTGTCCGTACGGGTCGTCAACGTCGTCGACATGACGCGGCTGCTGCCGCGGGAAGAGCACCCCCACGGCATGCCGGACGCGGAGTACGACGCGCTGTTCACCACCGACAAACCGGTCGTCTTCGCCTACCACGGCTACCCGTGGCTGATCCACCGCCTCGCCTACCGCCGCACCGGCCACGCGAACCTCCACGTCCGGGGCTACAAGGAGCAGGGCACCACCACGACGCCGTTCGACATGGTCGTGAGCAACGACCTCGACCGCTACCGCCTCGTCATGGACGTCATCGACCGCGTCCCCGGCCTCGGCGTCCGCGCCGTCTCCGTGCGCCAGGCCATGGCCGACGCCCGCAGCCGCCACCACGCCTGGATCCGCGAGCACGGCACCGACCTGCCGGAGGTCGCGGACTGGTCGTGGTCCGGCTGAGCGGGCCGCGGCTTGACGGAAGGGGCCGGTCGCGCGTAGGGCTGGGGCGATGAGCGAGCGGCGAGAGACGTACGACGTGCTGGTGATCGGGTCGGCCAACGCGGACCTGACGGTGCGGGTGGACAGGCGGCCGGACGCGGGCGAGACCGTGCTCGGGACGGACCTGGTCGAGTCGGCCGGCGGCAAGGGCGCCAACCAGGCCGCGGCGGCGGCACGCCTGGGAGCCCGTACGGCGCTGCTGGCGCGGATCGGCGACGACGCCTTCGGGGAACTGCTGCTCGCGGGCCAGCGCGAGGCCGGTGCCACGACGCGGCACGTGCTGGTCGAGAAGGGCGCCCGGACCGGCACGGCGATGATCGTCGTCGGGCCGGACGGCGACAACACCATCGTCGTGTCCCCCGGGGCCAACGCCCGCCTCTCCCCCGCCGACGTCGAGGCGGCGCGGCCGGTGGTGGCGGCCTCGGCCGTGGTCTCGCTCCAGCTGGAGATCCCCCCGGAGACCGTGCGGGCGGCGGTCGGGCTGGCGCGGGAGGCCGGTGCGCGCGTGGTGCTCAACCCCTCGCCGGTACCGGACCGGCTCGCCCCCGAGCTCCTGGCGGCCGCCGATCCGCTGGTCGTCAACGAACACGAGGCGCGGCTGCTGTCGGGGCTCACGGACGGCGGCCCCGCCGGGTGGGCCCGCGCCCTGCGGGACCGGGGTGCCCGCTCGGTCGTGGTCACCCTGGGCGGCGACGGCGCCGTGGTCCTGGACGGCGCGGAGGCGGTGCCGGTGCCCGGCGTCGCGGTGGAGGCCGTGGACACGACGGGCGCCGGGGACGCCTTCACCGGCGCCCTCGCCACGCGGCTGGCGGACGGTGCGCCGCTGGTGGAGGCGGCCCGGTTCGCCGTACGGGTCGGCGCCGCGTCCGTCACCAGGCCGGGAGCGCAGCCGTCGTACCCGGCGGCGGACGAACTGCCGGGGGCGGGAACGTAGGCGGGCGTCGCCCGCCCGGCGACGCCGCGCCCCCCGGGCGGGGGTGTGCGGCGTCGCCGGTGGTCAGGGCTTGCGGGCGATGAGCGCGCCGTTCGCCAGGGGCGCGTCGATGACGAAACCGACGCGGCGGATGTCGGTGAACCCCGCCCCGGTCAGCAGCGCCGTGTACTCCGCCCGGCTGCGGTTGGCGCCCTCGGCCGTCTCGACCAGCATGTTCAGGCCGGCGACGGCGCCGGCCACCGGGCCGGTCCCGTCGTCGTCGAGGAACGCCTCGCCGATGATGACCTCGCCGCCGGAGCCGAGCGCGGTGTGGCACTTGGCCAGCAGCGCCGCGCCCTGCTCGGTGTTCCAGTCGTGGAGGATGTTGGTCAGCAGGATGGCGTCGTAGCCGGTGGGCAGGTCGTCCGCGAAGAAGTCGCCGCCCTTGGCGTCGACCCGGTCGGCCAGGGGTGTCTCCGCGAGGCGTTTCTCAGCCATCCGGGCGACGAACGGCAGATCGTAGACGGTGGCCCGCAGGTGCGGATGGTGCGCGCAGAGCTCGCCGCAGAACGAGCCGAGGCCGCCGCCGACATCGAGCAGCCGCCGGTAGGGGCGGAAGTCGACCGACAGGGCCATGGCGCGCGCGGTGAACACCGCACCGGCGTGCGCCGCCTTGGGAAAGAGCTCCGCCATGTGCTCGTCCTGCGGGTCGAACAGCGTCTCGTCCGTCTCCGGATTCCAGGTGGTCGGCCGGTTGGTGCGGATCGCGACGTCCAGCTTGGCCCACGCGTCGTACTCGCGCCGGTCGGTGAAGGTGACCAGGTCGCCGAAGAAGTAGTGCTTGCCGCGGACCAGGAACTCCTCGGCCATCGCGGAGTTGACGTAGCGCCCGTCGTGCCGGTCGAGCAGGCCGAGCGAGGCGCACGCGGTCAGCAGCAGCCGCGCGGGCCGCTCGGCGATCCCCTCGGTGCGGGCCAGCTCGTCGGCCGTGATGCCGTCGGTGCCGCTCACCTTGGTGAACAGGTCGAAGTCGAGGGCGACGGCGAGCACCTTGGCGACGCGGAAGCCGTCCGCCATCGCCATCAGCGGTGCGGGAGTCAGCGGGCGGACCCCGGTGTACGAAGTGTTGTTCATGCGACCCTCCCCGGGTGGCCGGCACCTTCCGGTGCCGGCCACCCGCATGTGTGGACGTGATCAGTCGGACGTGCCGGCCCACGCACCCGACTCGGCGGCCGCGCGCACATAGGCGTCGAAGTCGCGGGGATCCCGGCCGAGGGCGTCCCGCACACCGGTGCTCAGGTGCGCGTCCCACCCGTTGCGAATGGCCTGGAAGAGGCCCAGGAGGATGGCGGCGTGCTCGTCCGGCACACCGGCGTCGGCCGATCCCTTCAGGAAGGAATCGCTGTCGAGGTCGACGAAGCGGATCTCCCGGCCGGTCGCCGCGCCGATGCGCGCCGCCGCCTCGGCGAACGACAGCGCCTCCGGTCCGGAGAGCTCGTAGATCTTGCCGTGGTGACCGTCGCCGGTGAGCGCGGCGACCGCCACGTCGGCGATGTCGTCGACGTCCACGAACGGTTCCCGGCCCTCGCCGGCGGGCACCGCGAGGACGCCGCCCAGGATCTGCGGGAGGAAGAACGCCTCGCTGAAGTTCTGTGCGAACCAGGCGGGCCGCACGATGGTCCACTGCGCCCCGGACTCCCGCACCGTGCGCTCGGAGGTCAGGAGCTTCTCGTCGCCCGCCGCGTCGATGCCGCGGGCGGACAGCAGCACCAGCCGCCGTACGCCCGCCGACACGGCGCGCTTCACGAACGACGGGACCACCTGCTGTGCCTGGCTGGGCAGGGTCGGCGGCACCAGGTACACGGCCTGGGCACCGGTCAGCGCCGCCGCCCAGGTCGACTCGTCCCCCCAGTCGAAGCGCGTCCCGCCGCTCCGGCTCGCGGGCCGTACGTCCCGGCCGGCCTCGCGCAGCCGGGCCGTCACCCGGCGGCCGGTCTTGCCGGTGGCTCCCAGTACCAAGATTGTCTCGCTCATCATGTCCCTTCGAAGGTGTGTGCTGTGTGCGTCTTCCTGCGACTGTGTCCCTGATCGGGTCAACGGGCCATCGTCGGCGCCCCTTTCGTCGTTCCGGAGGCGACGGATCCGGCCGCGCGCAGGACGAGGTCGTCGGCCTCCCGCGAGCCGACGGTGAGCCGCAGTCCCTCGCCCGGGTAGCAGCGCACGAGGGCGCCGGCCCGGCTCAGCGCCGCGGCCAGGTGCTCGCTGCGGGCGCCGGCGTCGAGCCACAGGAAGTTGCCGTGGCTGGGGAAGCTGCTCCAGCCGAGCCGGGTGAGCTCCGCCCGCAGCCGGTCGCGCTCCGCCACGATCGCGTCGACGCGGTCGGCCAGCTGCGCCCGGGCCCGCAGTGACGCGGCCACCGCGACCTGCGCGAGCCGGCCGATGCCGAACGGCAGCGCCCGGTCCCTGACGCGCCCGGCCGTCGCCGGCGCCGCGACGGCGTAACCGACCCGGAGGGCGGCCAGTCCGTACGCCTTGGAGAACGTGCGCAGCACCACGACATTGGGGTGGTCCGCGAGATGGTCCAGGCCGTCGGCCGCCCCGGGGTCACGGGAGAACTCGTGGTACGCCTCGTCGAGGACGACCGTGACCCGGTCGGGCAGGGCGGCGAGGAAGCGTTCCATCGCCGGCCGGCCGATCGTCGTGCCCGTCGGGTTGTGCGGGTTGCACAGCACGACGACCCTGGTCCGGTGGGTGACGGCGGCGAGCATGCCGTCGAGGTCCTGCTCGCCGGTGGGCGTCAGGGCCACCTCGACGGGCTCGGCCCCGGCCATCCGGGTGATGAGCGGATAGGCGTCGAACGACCGCCATCCGTAGATCACTTGATCGCCCGGTCCGGTGCACATGTCCAGGACCTGCAGGGCGATTCCGACCGAACCGCTGCCGACCGCCACCTGTTCGCGGGCGACGCCCAGCCACTGGGCGACCATGGTGACGAGGGTCTCCGGGGTGAACTCGGGATAGCGGTTCACCGCGTCCAGCTCCGCCGCGAGGGCGTCGCGCACCTCGGGCAGGGGCGGGTAGGGGTTCTCGTTGAGGTGCAGCCTGAGTTCGAGTTCTCGTAACATCCGGGGCGGGCCCCTCACTTCGCCGGGAGCGACTGGGTGTGCTGGAAGACGTCGTGCGGGTCGAAGGCGCGCTTGGCCTCGATGAGGGCCTCGTAGTTCTCGCCGTAGTAGAGCCGGTGCGCGGAGACGCCCGACCGGTTGAACTCGGGGTCGTCGAGGTCGACGTCCGGGTAGTTGAAGTAGCAGCCGTCGGTCTCGGCGTTGGTGACGGGCACGCCGCCGGTGTCGGCGTACACGGCCGCGTAGAAGTCGCGGATCCACTGGAGGTGGACGGGCTCCTCGGCGTCCTCGTACCAGGCGGTGACATAGTGCATCTCCATCACCGCGTCGCGGTGCGGGAACGCCGTCGCCTCGCGCGCCCTGGTGTTGGTCTTCCCGCCGAAGGCGATCATGAGCAGCCGGGCCGCCGGGTTCGGGTACTCGACCTCCGTGAGGTACTTGTACATCGCGCGGATCTGCCGGTCCGGCAGGGTGCGGCGCTGGTACGCCGACTTGGCCTTGAACCGGAAGGTGGGGGTGTTCGGGCCGGCGAGGCCCGGCCACTGGGTGGCGTGCAGCCACGGCAGGCGCCGCTTCTCCACCCGCGGGGTCAGGCCCGTCCCCTCGTTGATCTCCGCGAAGTACGCGTCCAGCAGCCGTTCCGCGTCCGGGCCGGTGGCGTCGAACTGCGTGATCATGCTGAATGAGCCGGCGGCGCGCGGTGTCGGCTGGAACTGGCTGTAGAGGCTGTCGTAGGCCGAGCCCGCGGCGTGCCGTTCGCACCAGGAGCTGTAGTTCTTCGCGAGCCGGGTGAAGGCCGCCTCCGTCATCCCCTCCCACGACCAGGTGACGGTGGAGACGAACACCTCGCCGGGGGGCTTGGGCAGGAGCCGCCGGGGATCGTCGCCCTTGCCGCCGGGGGTGCGGAACCAGTAGCGGGTGACGACGCCGAAGTTGCCGCCGCCCCCGCCGGTGTGCGCCCACCACAGCGCGCCCTTGGGCCGGCCGTGCTCGTAGTCCTCGCGGGTGGCGACGACGGTGGTGACGCGGCCCGCGGCGTTGACGGTGACCACTTCGACGGCGTGCAGGTAGTCGGTGGTGATGCCGTGCAGCCGGGACAGCGGCCCGTGGCCGCCGCCGGCGATGTGCCCGCCGATGCCCACCGAGGGGCAGGCGCCGCCGGGCAGGACGACGCCCCACGTCTCGTACAGGGCCTCGTAGACCTCTCCGAGCGTCGCCCCGGGCTCGATGGCGAACGCCCCGCGCGACGCGTCGAAGGTCACGGAGTTCATGCTCGACAGATCGATGACGACCTTCGCGTCGGTGCCGAAGCCCTCGTAACAGTGACCGCCGCTGCGGACGGCGATCCTCTTGCCGGCCCGGAACGCCTCGCGGACCGCGTCCTCGACCTGCCGCCGGCTGTCGGCCATGCGGATGGCCTCCGGGCGGAAGACCCAGCGCAGGTTGTATCCGCGAGTCAGATCGGCGTACCGGGAGTCGCCGGGCGTGACCGTGATCGCCCCGCCGCTCGCGGCGGTGTCCGCCTCGGCCGGTGGTGTCCGCCCGTCGGCCGCGGCACCGCCGTCGGCGGCGTGCTCGGCGAGGAAGGCACGGCGAGATTCTTGCTCCATCGATTTCCCCCTGATCGTTCTGTGCTCAGCCGGCCAGTACCCGGCTGTCGGCCCGGCGTCCGACGACGTACGTCGGCTCGTCCTCCGGCAGGAAGGCCGCGAAGGGCGGCACTTCCTCGGCGGGGAGCCTCAGTTCGAGGACGCCCGGGAGGTGTGTGTGGCGGTCGTGGTAGTCGGCCAGCCGGTCGCGCAGTTCGTGCGGCGTGCCCGCGGTGCCGACCCACAGCCGGTCGGGCCCGCCCAGGCCGCACGCCACCGTGGCCACGTCCAGCGCCGGATAGCTCACGCACTCCAGGCGCGAGTCGAAGAACGTCTGCTGGCGGGTGACGCACATGCCGTGCATGTTGTTGTTGAAGACCACGTACAGGACGGGCAGCCGCTCGGCCACGGCGGTGTGGACCTCGAAGCCGTTCATCAGGAAGGCCCCGTCACCACAGAGGACGACGGTCCGCGCGTCCGGGGCCGAGCCCAGCTGGGCGCCGATCGCCGCGGCGATGCTGTAGCCCATGCCGCCCATGCCGAGGGCGATGGTCGACGAGGCGCCCTCGGGCACCTGCGCCAGGTGGATGGCGGCGGAGGCGCAGTTGCCCGCGTCCAGCAGGATGTTGCCGCCGCGCGGCAGGTAGTCCTCGATGACCCGGATCGCCTCGCTCTGGCGCAGGGTGTCGCGTGTGGTGCGCGCGTCGTGCGGCCTGCCGGTGACGGGCGCCAGGCGCGGGCGGTACCGGCGCAGTTCGTAGCCGTCGGGCGGAGGCGCGGTGAACGGCTCGGCGTCGAGGAGCGCCGACAGGGTGCGGAAGGCCGCTTTGGCGTCCTCGGCGACCACGATGCCGGGCGCGGTGGCCCGCTCGGCCTCGCCGGGGTCGATGTTGACCACGGCGAGCCGTCCGGGGTCCAGCCTGCCGAGCGGCGCCCGGGTCATGACGCCGAGCCCGGTGCCGACCGCGACGACGAGGTCGGACTCCTTGAGGTAGGTGTGCGCCGAGGGGTGGCCCGCGGCGCCCGCGACCCCCAGGAACAGCGGGTCGTCGTTCGGGAACTCGCCGCGCGCCGCCATGGTGGCGGCCACCGGGACGCCCGCGCGGCGGGCGAAGGAGGTGATCTCGTCGGCGGCGCCGCTGCGGCGCACGCCGTGTCCGATGAGCAGGACCGGACGGTGGGCCGCGCGGAGCGCGTCGAAGAGCGGGCGGACGGTGTGCCGATCCACCGCCCGGGGCGTGAGCAGGGCGGACAGGTCGGCCGGCCAGTCCGCGGGCCGGGGGCCCACGGGCAGGTCGAAGACGTCGCGGGGCAGCAGCAGCGCCACCGGGCCGGGGCGGCCGGTGAGCGCCGCGACCGCGGCCGCGCGCAGCTCGGGCCAGAAGTCGGCCGGGTCCTCGATCTTGGCGACCCGCTTGGTCGCCGCCCGCAGCAGGCCGGTGGCGTCGACCGTGCGGCCGATCCCGGACGAGTCCTGGAAGGCGCCGCGCCCCTCGAACTGCCGTGGCGGCTGTCCGATGAGGGCCAGGACCGGGACCGACTCCGCGTACGACTCGGCGAGTCCGGCCAGCAGGTTGACCATGCCGCCGCCGGAGGTCGCGCAGCAGACGCCGAGGGTGCGGTGGACGCGGGCCCGGCCGTCGGCCATGAACGCGGCGCCGTCCTCGCGCCGGGCCATGACCGACCGCAGCCGGTCGCCGCCGAGGCGGTGGATCGCGTCGTGGACGTGCTCGATGTTGGCCCCGCTGACGCCGAAGACGTGCCGGACGTCCCAGTCGCGCAGCGTGGAGACCAGTGCGTCAGCCAACCGCATCGGACCGTCCTGACGCCGTGGCGGAGCCGGCCGGACCGACGGCGCCGACCGAGAAGCGGTGTTCGAGGATCCGCTTGAGGTTGGCCATCTCGACCTTGTGGATCGCGTCGAACTGGGGCCAGATGTCCCCGACCCAGTAGCGGTCGGTGCGCGCCCGGCCGGCGGCGATGTAATCCGGTACGTCCGTGACGTCGCGGTCGTAATAGGGGTGCCGGCAGTTCGTCCAGACGATCAACGTTCCGGGGCGGCGCAGGGTGCGCCAGGCGTCGACGACGGTGAAGTAGTAGCGCATCCACAGCTCGTGCCCCTGGTCCCAGGCACAGGGCCAGACCACCTGCCCGTGCTCGGGGCCCTTCAGCACGTCCGCGCGGATGAAGATCTCGGTGCCGGGCTGGATGGCCTCGCGCCCGCGGTAGAGGCCGCCGCCGACGTGCTTCAGTTCCCGCATGCTGTACGACCATTCCTCCAGGGAACGGATATCGGCCAGGTAGTCGAAAACCACGTCGTACGGGACGTCGATGTGCTCGCCGAGGGTACAGAACGAGCCGAATACCTCGTCGTGCGAGTAGGACTCCTTGGTCATGTCGACCATCAATTTGTGGATGTCCTCCGCGTCGGTGTTCTCACAGCGGATGAGATCCAGCCGGGCCAGGTCGGAACCGGCCGGCTCGGTGGCGGGATTCAGCTCAGGCGTCATGGCGCCCCCTTGAATGCGAAAGATGCGAAGCAACGGAAAGGAGAAGCGGAATTCGCGAATTCGGAAACGCGCGGGCAGCGCGCGGCGACCGAAACGGAATCACGCGTATCAGTGGAATCACCCCGGGGTCCGGTGCGGGACCGCGCCGGATCCGCGGCTCACACCCGGGCCGCGGGCCAGCGCAGCGTCATCGCGCTGACCATGTCCCCGCCGTTGGAGAAGGTGCCCAGCGCCAGCACCTCGCCCGGCTTGACCAGGGAGTTGTCCAGCGCGTCGGCCAGGGTCACCGGGATCGAGCCGGCGAACAGGTTGCCGTACTTGGCGAGCGTGTCGTGCGCGCGCGGCGGTTCGATGCCACAGCGCCGGCGCCACTCGGCGAGGTACTCCTCGTTCGGCTGGTGGGTGATGAGGAGCGCGACGTCCCGGCTTTTGAACCCGGCCCGGTCGAGGCTGATCGCTACGGCCTCGGGTACGAGGCTCATCGCGTTCTCGCGCAGCGCGTCGATGCGCTCACGGGTGAAGCTGACGGTGATGGGGCCGCAGCCCCGCTCCCAGTAGTCCTTGAACACGCCGTCCACGACGTCCGGTTCGAAGCGGAGCAGTCCGTAGTGCTCGCCGTGCGACCGCTCGTACGTGGACAGGATCGTCCGCTCCCCCGGCGCCAGCAGCGTCGCGGTGGCGCCGTCGCCGAGGACGCGCGACCGCGCGGACTTCTGGAATTCCGGCAGCCGCGAGACGAAGTTGGTGACGGTCAGGACGACGACGTTGCGGTGCTGCCCGGACTCGATGAACGCCGCGGCCGTGCGCAGCGCGGACAGCCAGGAGCAGCAGCTCGTGTCGACCTGCAGGATCGCCGCGCGCCGCGCGCCGACGCCGTGCTGCACCGCCGGCCCGATGCCGGGCCAGAAGGTGTCGTTGAAGACGCAGTTGTAGATGATGAGGTCGATGTCGGCGGCGTCCAGGCCGGTGCGGCCCAGGAGTTTCCCGACCGCGCGGGTACCGAGGTCCGCCGACGTGTGGTCGGGCGAGGCGAACCGGCGCTCGGCCACTCCGCGAAAAAATGGATCTTCCCCCAGTTCGTCGCCGGCGTCCCCCGAGCCATTGGCGACGACACGTTCGGGAAGATAGCTGACCACATCAATGATCTGGGCATACGTCGCCCGGTTGTTGCGCACCCCGTTGTCCCCCCTTGTGGCATTTCCCCCGTCACGGACACGGGTGCGTGGCGCGGCACCGGCCGTGACACATCGAGTATGCGCAGTGTCCCGACCGCCGGGCCACGACGCAGCGATGTCCTATAGTGACCTGGCAAAAACCGGAAAGCGGTGTCCTATAGTGACCTGGCAAGAAGTGGAAATCGGGGGAGCGATCAAGGACGTTGAGAATACCGGGGGCAAAAGTTGACAGAGCTGGATTCCACCTGCGTTTCCGCCTACACGCTGGCTCTTCGGCACGGTTCCTTCCACGAGGCCACGATCATGGAGAAGCTCGGCATCTCCCCAGGTGAACTGGCACATGCCCGTGACGCGCTCCGCGCGATGGGCCTGCTCTCCTCGGCCGGCGGCGGGAGCCCGCTGGTCGCCGTGCACCCGGAGGTCGCCGAGGCGATCGCGTGCGGCCCGCTGGAGCGCGACATCCACGAACACGAGCAACGCATCGCGCGGATGCGCGGCCAGTTGCACGCGCTGGTGCCCGTCTACCAGGACAGCGCCGGGTCGGCACAGCCCGCGGACGGCACCCGTACCGTCCATGACCCGGCGGAGGTACAGCGCCAGTTGGCCGCGGCCGCCCGCCGCTGCCGGCACGAGGCGGTGGCGATCCAGCCGAGCAACGGCCGCGACGCGGAGGCCGTACAGCACGCGCGCGCCTGGAGCCTGGCACTGCTGCGCCGGGGCGTGCGGATGCGCATCCTGTACCAGCACGCCGAGCGGGCCAGCCTGGCCACCCGCGCCTATGTGTGCCAGGCGGCCGAGGCCGGGGCCGAGGTGCGCACCAGTGCCGAGGTCTGCGAGCACCTCGTGGTGTTCGACCGGTCCCTGGTCTTCGTGCCGCAGTCGACGGCGGACGGCGGGGGCGGCGGCGCGGCGTTGGTGACCAACACGACCGTCGCCGAGTTCATGTACCGCCGGTTCGAGGACGTCTGGATGCTCGGGCAGCCGTTCGACCCGCAGGAAGCGCCGTACGAGAAGGTCGCCGACGAGCTGAACCGGACCGTACTGCACCTGATGGCGGCCGGGTTGAAGGACGAGGTGATCGCACGCCGGCTGGCCGTCTCGACCCGGACGTGCCGCCGTTACATGAAGGCCGCGATGGCGGAGCTGGGCGCGGTCAGCCGCTTCCAGGCGGGCGCCCGCGCGGCCGAGCTGGGCCTGCTGCGCACGCCCGTTCCCCATGTCCCCCGGACCCTGGACACCGCGACCTGAGCCCCTGGCGGGAATGGCGGTATCTGATGGGTGACTTCGTGTCGGCGGACCGTCGCTCCGCGATACCGTCGGCGTCGAGGTGAACGCAGCGCCGGACGGGGCGGGTGGGGGAACCGTGACTCGGGGGCGCTGCACCGGACTTGACCTGGAGGCCCCCATGTTCCGTGACCGTCCCCGCCGCGCCCTGACCGTCCTCGCCGCCGCGGCGGCCGTCGCCGGTGCCGTGACGTTCAGCGCGCTGTCCTCGTCGTCCGCAGCGGCGGACGGGGATCGCGAGCTCCGGCTGACGGCGGTGCAGAAGGTCGGCACCCAGCCGGACAACCCGAGGACCGGTGACAGCTGGGTCACCTACTTCGACCTGCACACCACCGCCGTCGACCGGGCCGGCAAGGAGAGCGCGGGCAGGCGCGTCGGGGACGCGAGCGACCGCTGCGAGGTCGTCCTCGCGCGGTACGAGGGCGTGGTGACCCAGTGCCAGCGCGTGCTGCGGACCGACGACGGCACGCTGGTCCTGACGTCCATGACCGACCGGTTCGGCCGCGGCCCGTGGGTCACGACCGCGGCGGTCACGGGCGGCACCGGCACGTACGCGGGTGCGACCGGCGAGGCCCGCATCACGCTGGACGGCGAACGGGCCTCGTACCGCGTGCGGCTGACCGGCTGACCGGCTGACCGGCTTCCGGGCTCTACGCGGGCCGTGTCGTGCGCAACGCCGCTGCGCGGTGGTGTCCTCAAGCGCCGGACAGGCTTGATTGTGGCTGAGCTCAGCCGAAATCAAGCCCGTTGGGGGCACCTCCCAGCGGTAGCTGGGGGAATTTGAGGACGCGCCCGCAGGGCGCCCGCCGCCGCAGGCGGCAAAGACAGCCCGCGGGCGAGGAGCCGCCGGTCACACCCGACCCGTGACGCGGGCGATCAGGAGAGCCACGTCGTCCTGGTCGTTCCCGGCGCGCAGGGTCGACAGCAGCAGATCGCAGGTCCCCTCCAGGTCCGCGGGGGCGGCGTCGTCGAGAACGGTGAGCAGGGTCTCCAGCCGGCTGTCGATGTCCTGGTCACGCGTTTCGACCAGGCCGTCGGTGTAGAGGACGAGCTCGTCGCCGGGGACGAGATCCACGGAGACGCTCTCGAAGGGCACGCCCCCGACGCCCAGCGGGGCGCCGGCGGGCAGGTCCAGCAGGGCCGGGCGCCGGCCGGGGCGTACGAGGGCGGGCGGCAGGTGGCCCGCGTTGGCCGCGCAGCACCGGCCGCGCTCCGGGTCGTAGACCGCGTAGAGACACGTGGCGATCATCTGGTCCAGACCACTGGCGGTGCGGTCGAGGTGGTGCATCACCTCGGCGGGGTCCAGGCCCAGCTGGGAGAGCGTCCGGGCGGCCGTGCGCAGCTGGCCCATGGCGGCGGCGGCGTTGATGCCGCTGCCCATGACGTCGCCGACGACCAGGGCGCTCTTCTCCCCGTCCTGCGGGATGACGTCGAACCAGTCGCCGCCCACCTGGCTGGCGGTGCCGGCGGGCTGGTAGCGGTAGGCGATCTCCAGGCCGGGCAGCCGCGGGGGCCGCTGCGGGAGCAGGTCGCGCTGGAGGGTGAGGGCCGTGGAGCGCTCGCGCTGGTACCAGCGGGCGTTGTCGATGCAGACGGCGGCGCGGGCGGCCAGTTCCGCGGCGAGGGCGACGTCCTCCTCCCCGAAGGGCTGCGGGTTGCTCAGGCGCTTGAGGTCCAGGGCGCCGAGCACCTCGCCCCGGGCGATCAGCGGCACCGCCAGGTAGGAGTGCAGGCCGGCGCGGTCCAGCAGCGCGGCGGCCTCGCTGTCGCGAGCGATGCCCGGCAGGTCCTCCTTCCGTACGTGGGGGACGTGGACGGGGTGGCCGGTCCGCACGCACCGGGTGACCAGCCGGTCGGCGGCGTACTGGGCGATCTGGCCGGGCGGGTCGGCGGCGCGGACGGCGTCGGGGGCGTCGTTCGCGGCCACGGCCAGCGCCCGGAACACCGCGGCCCGCCCGTCCGGCGGAGCGTGCTCGCCGCCGAGGACGGTGTCCAGGATGTCGACCGCGGCGACGTCGGCCAGGCCGGGCACCACGACCTCGGCGAGCTCCCGGGCGGTCTGGTCGAGGTCGAGCGTGGTGCCGATGAGCACGGAGGCGTCGGCGATCAGGGCGGTCCGGCGGCGCGCCTCGGTGTCCACGCGGTGCCGGTCGGTGACGTCGACCACCGAGGTGGCGAGGCCGAGCGGCCGGCCGGCCGGGTCCTCCAGCCGGTAGTAGGAAACCAGCTGCGCCGTCTCCTCGGTGGCACCCCCGCCCCTGGCGCCCACGGCGAACCGGTCCAGCAGCGGGACGCCCGTGGCCAGCACTTCACGCATGGCCGACTCGATCTCCTCGACGTCGGCTTCCGGCAGCGCCTCGCCGACCCGGCGGCCGAGGTGCGCCTCGGAGGGCAGGCCGTGGATGCGTTCCAGGGCGGGGTTGACCATGACGAAGCGCAGGTCGTTGTCCAGGACGGCCAGCCCGATCGGGGACTGGGCGACGAGCCGGATCGAGAGGGCGAGATCGCGCTCGACGTGCCGCAGGACCTCCTGGTCGGTGGCCATGCCGAGGGCATAGAAGCTCCCGCTCTGGTCCTCCAGCCGCATGTTGCGGAACTCCACCAGGCGGGCGGTGCCGTCCTTGTGGCGGGCGGGGAAGACGCCGGCCCAGGACTCGCCGCCCATCACCTTGGCGAACAGTTCCAGGACCGCGTCGAGGTATTCGTCGAGGACCAGCAGCTGGGCGGCGTAGCGGCCGAGCGCCTCCCGGGCGCTCCAGCCGAACAGTTCCTCCGCCTGGGGGCTCCACAGGACGATCCGCCCCTGCTCGTCGAGGACGACGGCGGCCACGCTGAGCACGTCCAGCAGTCCGCCCGGCTCGAAGGGGGCTCCCGTGGGCCGGACGGGTTCCGACCGGAACGCGTCGGCGTCGGTCGTACCCATCGGGGTCCTCCTTCCGCCCGCCGTGGGTGGTGCGGCGGCCCCGCGCCGACCGGACCCGTGTCGTCGGGTGCGCCGTGTGCGCCGCAGTGTCTTCCATCGTCTCTCCGAAGGGGCCCACCGCGCAGCCCGCGGCACAGGGCCGGTGCGTCGGCAACCGGAGGGGGCCGGCCAAGGGGAGGCCCGGAAAAGGAAGGGAGAGGAGGTGCGGGGGCTACGGAAGACGGAGGGTGAACCAGACGGTCTTGCCGTTGCCGGAGGCATGGTGGCCCCAGCGGGCGGCGATCTGCTCGACGAGCCACATGCCGCGGCCGCCCTCGCTGTCCGGGCCCGCCCGCCCGCAGCGGGGCAGGTGGCCGCCCGCGTCGGTGACCTGGGCGATCAGGTGGCCCTGGGAGCGGGTCAGGACGAGCTCGATGCCGGCCGCCTCGGGGACGTGCACGATGGCGTTGGTGACGAGCTCCGAGAGCAGGAGGGCCGCGTCGTCGGCCAGTTCCTGCAGTCCCCACTCGGCCAGCATCAGGTCGCAGAAGCGGCGGGCGGCGGAGACGGACCGGGTCGTCGCGGGAAGCGAGACGGCACGGGAGGGGTGGCCCGGCGGGAGCAGGTGGTGCAGCCGCCAGCGGGTGGGCGGGCTGTGCATGCACAGGGGGATTCCGGGGCCCCAGGGGCCCGCGGCTCCGCGCGGGGGAAGGAACCGGTCGACGACCGGGTCGTGGGCGCCGGTGAAGGCGTCGGCCGTATGCAAGGGACTCACGGTGTCGCGTCTGGTAGCAGGCATGAGGCTCAATGCGATCGAGGTAGCGCGAAGGGCGCTGCGTGAGAACTCGTCTCCGACGCCGGTACGGTCCTGTGAGGGGGCTCCGGGGCCGTTCTGTCTTCGCGTGGTTCCCCCCACATTCGCTTGCTTTTCGCCAGAGGTCTATACCCTCTAGGTCACCGGGAATCAGCGGAGCGCGATCGCCGCAGGTAGGGGCGGTATCGCCGGGAATAAAGTCCCCGTCAAGAGCTCACCAAGTCCGCGTCCACCGCACCGGTGCCCGTCACCGGCCCCCGGAGACGCTCCGGGAGCCGGTGGACGCGCCTACCCCTTACGTGTGGGGGCACTCCTTCCAGGCCAGGTGGTAGACGGTGTTGATGTCGGTGTCCGTCGAGTCCATGGTCATGAAGCTGGTGGTCTTCGTCGGGTCCGAGGTGCCGGCGTTGACGCGCACCTCGGTGTTGATGTTGAAGTTCCGCTTCTCGCCGCAGGGCGACCAGACCAGCGCGGCGACGTCGACTCTGTCGGTCGCCTGCCAGTTGTCCTCGTAGTTGCCTCTGAAGTTGTGGACGCTGGGCACGGTCGTCGACGAGCCCTGGAAGTAGTACGACGCCTTCTGCTGACCGATGGCGCCGCTCTCCAGCTTCGCGTAGCCGCGGTAGTCGGCGCTGGCGATGGCGTAGGTGAAGCCCTGCGGTACGTGCACGATCAGGTTGAGCTGGCAGTTCTTACGGGCGTCCGTCGGCTTGGACCCCACGCCCACCTGGGCGAGGTAGTCGCTGTAGGTGACGGTGAAGGCCGTGTTGTCGGGCGAGACGGCCACCGCGGCGGTGCCTGCGCGACAGCCCGATCCGTTGACCGTCGCGAGCTCGATGACGATCTTGTCCGGCGGCGGGTTGACGATGATCGAGGCGTCGTACGTGGAAAACGGCGAGGCGAACAGGGTCGCTATCGCGGCTCCTGCGAAAAGAACGCCGGGCATGGCTCTCCAATCGATGGTCCTGGGGACGAACGGCTGCGGGCGGGCCGGATACCAGAGCGGGTACGGCCCGAATCGATCGAGGGACACGAGCAATTCAGGGCATGCCCATGACAATCTTCGATCCCTCGAACGCCCGTGGGACGGGGAGCGTTCGAATGGTAGGAGGCCCTCACCCGCTCCGCCATACCGCGCGCAGCGCGTGCCCGCCCTTGGCTCGTAATGGCGCCTGGCGCCTTCATCCGTCGGCCACGGCGACGCTCCGCGGCGAGGCGGCGCCCGATCACGGCACGGGCAGGGTCCGGGCCCCGTTGTCGGCCGGAGGAGACGAAGCCCTCCGACCGGTTCGCCGCTTCGTCAGGGCACGAGCACGATCTTGCCGCGCACCCGGCCCGTCTCGCTCAGTTCGTGCGCCTTGGCCGCCTCGGTCAGAGGCAGCGTCTCCTGGACGGCCGGCCGCAGGTCACCCCGCGCCACCAGGCCGGCCAGGCCCGCCAGGTCGGCCGGGGTCGGCTCCAGGTAGTACTCGACGAACCGCAGCCCGCTCGCCTCCGCCCGCTCCTTCACGGCCGTACGGTCGATCCCGACGCCCACGACGTCGATGAGGATGCCGCCGGGATTGAGCGTGCGCAGTGACCTCGGCCCGTAGTCGTTGCTGATCGTGTCCAGCACGACGTCCACGTGCCGCGTGTTCGCGAAATCGGTCGTCGTGTAGTCGATGAGCTCGTCGGCGCCCAGCTGCCGCAGGAAGTCGTGTTTGGCCGCCCGCGCCGTGCCGATGACGTGGGCGCCGCGCGCCTTGGCGACCTGGACGGCCAGGTGCCCGACGCCGCCCGCCGCTCCGTGCACCAGGACCCGCTGACCAGGCCGCACCTGCGCGATGTCGACCAGCGCCTGATACGCGGTCAGCCCCGCGATGGGCAGGGCAGCGGCGTGCACATGGTCGATGTTCGCCGGCTTCGCGGCGAGGGAGGTCTGCGGTACGAGCACGTAGTCGGCGTAGCTGCCGTGCGGCGGGGTCACCCACCCGAAGACCTCGTCCCCGGCCCGGAACGCGGTCACCTCCGGCCCCACCCCGGCCACGACCCCGCTGAACTCATGGCCGAGGACGAACGGTGGCTCACCGAACCACCGCACATGACCGGAACGGACCTTCCAGTCCGCCGGATTGACGCCGGTGGCCCGCACGCGGACCAGGACCTCGCCGGAGGAAGGACGGGGCCGGTCGGTCTCCGCGACCTCCAACACCTCGGGACCGCCTATGGATTGCTGAGTGATCGTTCGCATGCGCCCATCCTCGAATAGACAGTATCCGCTGTAAAGTAGGCACCTTGATGAAAGGTAGGTACCTGATGGATACTGCCCCTGGCGAGGCAAAGGGCACCTGGACCGTGCCGGCGGTGGAATGTCCTTCCCGCACGGTGGTCGAGGTGCTGGCCAACAAGTGGGCGCTGTACGTGCTCGGCGCACTCCGACAGCAACCGCGGCCCCTGCGCTTCAACCAGCTCGGCCGCACCCTGCCCGGCATCACCCAGAAGATGCTGACCCAGACCCTGCGCACGCTGGAGCGCGACGGCCTGGTCACCCGCACGGTCTACCCGACGGTCCCGCCGCGCGTGGAATACGGCCTGACTCCCCTCGGGCACGAGGCCGGACTGCTGACCGTCGCCATCGGCGAATGGGCGCTCGCCCACGTCGATCACATCCTGACCGCCCGTCAGGCATTCGACGCCCAGGCGGGCACCGAGCCGCGGCCGGTCGGCTGACGGCAGTCGGCTCGATTCCGGCCCCGCACCCGCGTCATTTGGCCGAGAGTCCGGGAAAGGCGTGACCCAGGAGGACGCAGAGCATGGAGATGAGCACCGCCGCCGTGATCACTCCCAGGCATCCGAAGACATCGCGCAAGGTGCTCGCCAACGGCCCCATCGGCTCCCGGGGCGGCTCCGGCGGGGCGGCGGGGCGGTCGTCAGGTCTGGGCGGGCTGTGCATGCGGTGAGCCGTCGCGCCGAGCGGTGCCGGAGGCGGCGGGCACGGCGGAGCCGATGCCGTACTGGGCCGCCTGGAGTTCGTACATCGAGCGGTAGAGGCCGCCCTCGACGGCCATCAGCTCCTCGTGCGTGCCCTTGCCCACCAGGCGGCCGCGGTCGAGGACGTAGATGAGGTCGGCGGTCGCGGTCGCGGCGAGGCGGTGGGTGATCAGCAGCACGGTCGTGCCGTCGTCGGTGAGGGTCCGCAGCGACTGGAACGCCTCGATCTCCGCCTTGGGGTCCAGCGCCGACGTCGGCTCGTCCACGATGAGCAGGGGCGCGCGGCGGTAGCGGGCGCGGGCGCTGCCGAGCCGCTGCCACTGCCCGCCGGAGATCTGCGTGCCGCGCTCGAACCCCTTGATCACCAGGCTGTCCCACTGGTGCGGCAGGGACTCGACGACCTCGGTCGCGTCCGCCTCGGCGGCCGCGCGGTCGATGCGGCCCTGGTCCATCGGCTGGCCGGGGCGGCCGATGTGCACATTGGCGCGGGCCGTCATGGGCCAGCGCGGGAAGTCCTGGGACAGCACGGCGACCCGGTCGAAGAGCTGGTCCCGGTCGGCCTCCTTGATGTCGACGCCGTTCCACGACAGCCGGCCCGACGTCGGCAGATACAGGCCGGCCACCAGCTTGGACAGCGTCGTCTTGCCGGAGCCGTTCTCGCCGACGAGGGCGACGACCTTGCCGGGCGGAATGGCCAGGCTGACGTCGCGGAGCGCCGGGGCAGGGGCGTCGGGATAGCGGAAGGACACCTTCTCCAGCCGGATCTCCCGCACCCCGCCGGCCAGTGGCGTGCCGCCGGTCGGGATCGCCTGCCGCTCGGCGGCCGCGCAGGCGTCCTCCAGGTCGCCGAGGTACATGGCCTCCTCGTAGAGGCGGTTGACCTGCATCACCAGGGAGGTGAGGACGGAGCTGGAGGAGCGTACGGCGAGCACGGCGGTGCCGGCGACGGCCAGCGGCATGCCGCCCGCGGCGAGCAGCAGCCACAGCACGCCGTACGCGGCGAGGGCCGCGAGCCCCGACAGCGCGGAGGCTGCACTCTGGGTGGCGGCCTGGGCGCGGGCCAGGCGCTGCTGTTCCTTCTCCATGGTGGCGGACATGTCGTCGTAGGCGTCGACGAGCATCCGGCCGGCGCCGTGGACGCGGATCTCGGCGGCGGAGTCCTGGCCGGTGAGCGTGGAGGTGATGACGGAGATGGCGCGCCGGTGCTCGATCCAGGTGTGGCGCGAGGCGTACTGCCGGCGGGCGGAGACCACCGCGCCCCAGCCCTTGGGCGCGGCGACCAGCACCAGCATGCACACCAGCGCCGGGTGCAGCAGCGCGAGGACGCCGGCGGCCGCGATCAGCCCGATCAGGGCGTTGAGGACCAGCACCGAGGAGCTGAGCATCATCCGCACGGAGTCGGTGCCGAAGCGCCCGGCGTCGAGCATGCGGTGGAACTCCTTGTTCTCCAGCGCCGCGAGTTCGACCCGCACCGCCGTCCGGTAGAAGCGGGCGGTGCAGACCCGTTCCACCTTGGGCTCCAGCTGTCCGGCGGCCGCGAGGGAGACGGCCGAGAGCAGGGCGGAGGCGGCGGTGACCACCGTGACCGCCAGCAGCGCGGGCAGGGCCGCGCGCAGCCGTTCGGGCGTGGGCCCGGCGGAGAACAGGGCGACGAGCACCTGGCTGGTGGCGATCAGCCCGAAGGCCCGTGCCAGGCCCTGTCCGAGCTCGGCGCCGAGCAGCGTGAGCAGGGCGGCGGGGTCCTCCCGCCAGGCGGCGCGTGCCACGGTACCGATCATGGCCGGGAACTGCCTCGCCATGGACCAGAACGTCATCCGCAGCAGGGGCCGCTCGCGGGTCGCGAAGGGGCCTTCGTAGCGCAAGGCCCCGCCGAACAGGAGGAGTTCGCTGGAGGACACGGGGATGTCACCGGTGGTCGGCCACCTGAAGAGCGTCATCGCCCCTCCGGCCCGTCGCTCGCCGCGGCCGCCGGGCCGTGCGGGGCGAGCCGCCTCGGCGCCTCGGCGATCGGGCGGTGGGCTCGGAGCCGGTTTCGGGCGGGCATGACGCCTCCAGGGGTCGCGGGACGAGGGGGTGGTAGCGCTCCCGTTCTCGGGCAGGGGTACGGCCCATGGGCACGAGGAAGCCGCGGTCGCGGTGACGTGCCGAAGGAGGAAGGGTCGGGCTCGGGGTGGTGAACGGCCTCCGGGGGTCGGTGGTTCATTCCGACACCGCCGGCTGAGGCGGTGGCCCGGCGCCCGATTCCGGACAGGAAGACTCTATCCGGCCTGGCCCCGGGGGGAGTTCACCATCCTCCACATCCCTGCTGACGGTTCACTCGTTCAGGTATAAATCAAGCCCGGACCCTCGTGGGGTCCGGGCTCGTGGGACACGCGCGGGAGGAGCCGGCCGACGCCCGGAGGGGGTGGAGCGTCAGTCCTCGTGCGCCATCGACGGGAGCTGACGGAGCTTCAGCGGCGTGTGCTTCCTGTACGCGAAGTCCAGCATCCTGGCGGCATCGGGGTAGCGGCCGCCGGGATCGTCGAGGAGGACGCCGATCACGGTCCGGCCGGAGCGCTTGGCGGCGAAGACGAGGCAGGGGCCGGCGGCCGAGGTGGTGCCGGTCTTGATCCCGATCACGCCGCTGTAGGAGCCGAGCAGCTTGTTGGTGTTGTACCAGGTGTAGAGGCGGTTGACGTTGACCGCCTTCTGCTGGGTGCTCATGGTGCCCATGACACCGGCCAGGGTGCGGTCGGCGAGCGCGTGACGGGAGAGCTTCGCCAGGTCCCGGGGCGTGGTGAGGTTTCCGCCATGGGAGGAGATGCCGTCGAACGAGTCGTACGTGGTGTCCCGCAGCCCCAGGCGCGCGGCCTGCTCGTTCATCCTGGCCACGAAGGAGGCGGTGCGCTCGGCCTCGCTGTCGCCGCTTCCGAAGGCGTCGGCGAGCGCGTACGCGGCGTCGCAGCCCGACGGCAGCATCAGCGCGTACAGGAGCTGACGAACGGTCAGCTCGTCGCCGGTGCGCAGGTCGGCGGTGCTGGCGCCGGTCCGCGCGACGTAGTCGCGGTAGGACTGCTTGATGGCGATCGGCCTGCCGAGGTCGACGCCCGGGCTGTCGAGCACCACGACCGCGGTCATGATCTTGGTGGTGCTGGCCATCTGCCGGCGGGTGTTCGCCTCCTTGCCCCACAGGGGGCGGTTGGTGCCGCCGTCGAGCAGATAGGCGCCCTTCGCGGAGATGCCCGACGGGCCGTGCGTGGCCTCCGCCCCGGACGCCGGGAGGACGAGGGCAAGGGCCGCGGCCGACACGGTCAGCGACACCCCCCAGCGACCCCGCCTGGTGGCCGGTACTCCCCCACAGTGCTCCACAGTGCGCTCCATTCCCTTGCGTTCCGGTCGGGGCGAGCGCATCGTCGCACCCGGCGCTGTACGTCGGGAAATCGGAAAACCCTAATGGGTGAGGGCACTTGGGGCGGTGACGGCCGGGGCCGGGGACCGGTCCGTCCGCGACCGCCCCTCACATGCGAGAGCCCGCCCGGGGTCACCCCCGGACGGGCTGCGGTGTCGGCGCGAGGTGTGCCGGCACACCGGCTCTCAGTGCGCCGACGCGGCCGTTCGCGCCGCCGCGTCGGACTGCCGGTCACGTGCCGGCCCGGGAAGGAGCAGCCGCTCGGCCAGGTGACCGAAGAGGAGGCCGAACCCGGTCCACAGGAAGGCCTGCATGGCGAGGGCGGACAGCCGGAACCGCCAGAGCAGGGTGGCGGAGAACTCCTCCGGCACCTCGTTGATCGCGGGCAGGAAGGCGTAGGCGAGCCCGACCGCGACGAGGAAGGCCGCGCCCGCCGCCACGGTGGCGTTCCAGTTGCCCAGCCGGGGTGCGAGCCGCCGGCCGAGGACGACCGCGCCGACCGCCAGCAGCACGCTGAGCGCGATCATCAGGAAGTACAGCGTGGTCCGTTTGCCGATGGTGCCGGGGTCGCCGATGGAGGGCGGGTTGGCCGGGTACTTCAGGAACGGCACCACATAGACGGCCAGGAGCGCGCCGAGGGAGACCAGGGCGGCCGTCGCCCGGGGGCCGAACCGGCCGATGCGGCCCAGCGCGACGGAGAAGGCCAGCGAGGCGATGCCGCCGAGCGCGACGCCGTAGACGAGGATGCCGGTGGCCAGTCCGGCGGTGGACTGGAGGGTGCGGCTGACGGCCTCCTCGCCGCCGTGCTCATGGCTGTGCGCCTCTTCGAAGGCGATGGCGGAGTCCACCTGGGGCTCGCCCAGGAGATAGGCGACGATCAGGGCGAGGACGCCGGCGGCGAGGCCGGCGAGCATGCCGCGTACGAGCAGCGCTCTCACGGAGACGGAGTTCACGAGTCGGTTCCCGTCGCCGTCAGTGGCAGGGGAAGCCGAGCAGGTGGCGTCCGTCGTGGAGCCACTCGTGGACGTCCTCACCGGCGATGAGCGAGGTGGCGCCCTGCTCCGCGCCGACGAAGTACAGCAGGACGAGCATCAGGACGCCGACGAAGAGCGCCCACGGGGCGATCGCCTTCAGCGAGATGGGGGCGACCGCCGGTATGGCGGGGCGGGCGGGCGCGGCTGACTGAGCCATGGCAGAACCTCCTGGGGAACACGCGTCCCGAATCATTGGGCCTGGGACGACAGTGCCGGGTCTGACTTCCCCGTCGAGGCCCGTGAGCGGGGGCCGTGTCGGCGGGTTCACAGTGGCGCGACCGTTCCGGATTCTCACCGGCTTCCGTCACACCGTCGTCATTGCCACGTGACCGTACCGCGCGCCGAGGTCATGCGCCACGGCGTGCGGGCGCACACCCCGGCGTGCGCCCTGCGCGGGGCCCGTGATCTGCTGTGACGCCGGTCGAACGGGCCCGGACGAGTGGGTGGAAGACGGGCACGGGGGAACAAGGGAGAGGATCCGAGGGAGACGATGACCGCACGTGTGACGCTGATCTCACCCGCCGCCGGTGCCGCCCTGCGGGAGGCGCGCTTCGACGACGGCTTCCCTCTCGACGAGGCCGGCAGGCGCGGGGCCGCCGCGGTCGCGGGTGCGCTGCCGCCTGCCGGCACGCATCTCACGGCACCCTCCGTCCGCTGTCGCGAGACCTGTACCGCGCTCGGCCTGGACGCCCGGGCGGTGGACGGCCTGCGCGACCTCGACGTCGGCCGCTGGCGTGGCCGTTCGCTCACGGAGGTGGGCGCGGCCGAACCCCGGGCGGTGGCGGAGTGGCTGGCGGATCCGGCGGCCGCGCCGCACGGCGGCGAGTCGGTGCTCGCGCTGGCCGGCCGGGTCGGTGCCTGGCTGGAGGAGCGTACCGCCGAGGGGGGCAGGGTGCTGGCCGTCGTCGAACCGGCGGTGGTGCGCGCGGCCGTCGTCCACGCGCTCGGCCTGCCGCCGGAGACCTTCTGGCGGCTCGACGTCCCGCCCTTGTCGCTGACCGAGCTCACGGGGCGCGCCGGCCGGTGGAACCTGCGCTGCGGAACACCCTTGCGCGCGGCGGACTCCGCCGGCGCGTGACCGCGGGGACGCCGACGCCCTGATCGGGCCCTCCGCCTGCGGAAACCCAACCCGCTTAGGCTAGCCTTACCTTATGACTTTGTCGCAAGTGGGCCCTCCGGAGGTGCGGCCCGCCGGCCAACAGGCCCCGGCGGGCCGCCGGAACGGCACCCGGACCATCGCGGTCGCCTCGGTCGCCCTGGTACTCGCCGTTCTCGCCCTGTCCGCCCTCTCGCTGTCCGTGGGCGCCGGCGAGGTCGGGCCCGGCGACGTCCTGGACTACCTCCTGGGCCGGAACGGCGCTCGCGACAACTCCCGTCTGTCCCTGGTCGTCGGAGACCTGCGGATCCCCCGCACGCTCACCGCGCTCGCCGTCGGCGCCGCGCTCGGCACGGCCGGCTGTCTGCTCCAGGCCGTCACCCGCAACCCCCTCGCCGAGACGGGACTCCTCGGCGTCAACGCCGGCGCCTCGCTCGGCGTCGTGGTCGCCATCGCCTTCCTCGGCGTGCAGAGCGGCTTCGGCCACCTGCTGTGGGCCTTCGGCGGAGCCGTGGTCGCCAGCGCGCTGGTGCTGTTCATGGCGGGCCGCCGGGGCGGGGGTTCACCGATGCGGCTGGTGCTCGCCGGATCCGCGCTGGGCGCCACCTTCGGCGGCATCACCAGCGTGGTGATCGTGAACTCCGCCGAGACCTACGACCGCTTCCGGTTCTGGGTGCTGGGCTCGCTGGCCGGCGTCGAGGGCTTCACCAAGCTCGGCAGCCTCGTGCCCGTCCTGGCCATGGGCTTCGTGGTGGCCCTGCTGGTCGCCCGGCCGCTGTCCGCGCTCGCCCTCGGCGACGACCTCGCCCGCGGACTGGGCCACCGGCCCGGCGCGATCCGGGTCGTGGTCGCCCTCGCGGTGACCCTGCTGACCGCCGCGTCCGTGGCGCTGATCGGCCCGGTCTCCTTCCTCGGCCTGCTCGCGGGCTTCCTCGCGCGCGCCGTCACCGGGCCCCGGCTGACGGCACAGATCGCCCTCGCCGGGCTCATCGGCGCGGGCGTCCTGACCGGCTCCGACATCCTCGCCCGCGTGGTCTCCCGGCCCTTCGAGGCGCCGGTGTCCGTCATCATCGCGCTCTTCGGCGCCCCCGTCCTCATCGGCGTCGTCCGCTCGAAGCGGCTGGGCGCGATGGGCATGACCGACCCCGCCACCGCCGAGGGCGGCACGCCCGGCCGGCGCCGGCTGCCCCGGCTCCCCCGCCCGGCCCGGGAGCGCGCCGACAGTCTCGTCCTGCGGCGCGGCGCGCTGTCGCTGCTCGTACCGCGCCGGGCGGCGCTCGCCGCACTGCTGCTGACCGCCCTGTTGGTGGGGGCCGTCGTGCTGTCCGCGTACGCCGGGCAGAGCGAGATGAGCCTGAGCCGCACGTTCGGCGCGGTCTTCGGCTCCGGCGACCGCTTCGACGTCCTGCTGGTACAGAAGTTCCGGCTCGGCCGCATCGTGGCCGGCCTCGCGGCCGGCGCGGCCCTCGGGCTCGCCGGCTGCCTGACCCAGACCCTCGCCCGCAACCGCCTCGCCACACCCGAGCTCCTGGGCGTCAACGACGGCGCGACGGCCGCCGTGCTGCTCTCCGCCACCCTCAGCGGCACGTTCGGCGCGTGGTGGGCGGGGCCGGTCGGCGCGCTCGCCGCCGTCCTGGTCGTCACCACCGTCTCCGGCGGGCTGGGGCAGCGCGGGTACCGCGTGCTGGTCGTGGGCCTGGCCATGTCGGCACTCGCCTCCGCCGTCACCCAGGTCGTGCTCTCCCGCCGTTCCCTCAACTCCGCGAGCTCCCTGTACGTGTGGACCTCCGGCAGCCTCAACGGGCGCGGCTACTCCGTGGCCGGCCCGGTCCTCATCGGCCTGGCCGTCCTCGTACCGCTCGCCCTGGTCGTGGCCCGCCGCCTCGACGTGCTGCGCTTCGACGACTCGACGGCCGCGTCGCTGGGCGTCGCGCCCGCCCGGGTGCGGCTGCTGTGCCTGCTGCTCGCGGTGGGCCTGGCCGGCCTGGCGGTGGGGATCTGCGGGCCCGTCGGTTTCGTGGCGCTGGCATCGCCGGTGATCGCGGGGCGGCTGGCGGGGCCGCTGCGGGTGCCGGTGCTGGGGTCGATGCTGGTGGGTGCCGTGCTGATCGTCCTCGCGGACACGGTGGGGCGGGTCGTCTTTTCCGGGGTCGAGGTGCCGGTGGGCATCGTGACGACCGTTCTGGGCGGGCCGTTCCTGCTGTGGGTGTTGCTGGGGCGGTCGGGGGCGGCGCGGGTGTAGGTCGCCGGCGGTTCCTTCCCCGACCCGCCCCTTCCCGTAACCGGGGCTCCGCCCCGGGCCCCCGACCGCGCTGCGCGCGGTGGCCTCAAACGCCGGCCGGGCTGGATTTCCGCCGGTTCCGGGCACCATTCAGCCCGTCCGGCGATTGAGGACTGGGGTCCGGGGCGAAGCCCCGGTTACGGGAAGGGGCGGGATCGGGGCTCTTCACTCCGGCACCTCCGGGTACCTGCCACCGAAAGGAAGTCCATGGAGACCCAGAGCCCGACACTGCGCAAGCTCGCCGACGACATACGAGCCGGCGAGCCCCGTGCCGAAGAGCACTTCTGGCAAAAGGCGCAAGCCACCGGCACTCCCCTCGTCGAACCCGACCGGAACGGCGATCCCGCCTACCGCCTCGTCACCTTCCTCTGGCGGGACGCGCTCGCCACCGACGTGCTGGCCCTCCTGCACACCGTCACCGACAAGGACCGGCACGCCGGCGACCTGAGCCCGCATCTGATGCGCAGGGTGCCGGGTACGGACGTGTGGGCGATCAGTCACCGGCTGCGTGCCGATCACCGGGCGTCGTATCAGTTCTCCGTGCGGCGCGGCCCCCGCGCGGAGGCGCCGCGCACCGATCGCCGGGCCTGGCTGGGCGTGCTCGACTCGGCCGTGCCGGATCCGCTGAACGGGGCGCCGGTGCTGCCGTCGCGCGACGGCCGGCACCCGTCGTCCGTACTGGAGCTCTCCGACGCCCCGGCCCAGCCCTGGGCGCACCCGCGTCCGGACGTACCGCGCGGCGAGCGGATCGAGGCCGTGGTCGACGGCCGGCGCGTGGGGGTCCATCTGCCCGCCGGGCACCGCGCGGCGGACGGCCCGTACGCCGTCGCCGTGCTGCTGGACGGCGAGATGTGGGGCCCGGTGCTGGACTTCGGGGACACGCTCGACAATCTGCACGCGGAGAAGCGCGTTCCGCCGACGGTCACGCTGCTGGTGGAGACCATGGGCCGGGACCGGCGGATGGCCGACCTCAGTTGCAGTGAGGAGTTCGTGGACTGGCTGGCCGATGTGCTGCTGCCGTGGGCCGTGCGGGAGTACGGGGCGGCGGAGGATCCGGCGCGGACGGTCGTGGCCGGGCAGAGCGCGGGCGGGCTGACGGCGGCGTTCGCCGCCTTCCGCAGGCCGGAGCGGTTCGGGAACGCGCTGTCGCAGTCGGGCTCGTTCTGGTGGCCGGACGGGACGGAGTTCGACAGCGGCAGCGAGTGGCTGACCCGCCAGTACGCGGCGCGGGAGCGGCTGCCCGTCCGTTTCCACCTGGAGGTGGGTCTTCAGGAGTGGATGCTGCTGCCGCAGAACCGCCATCTCCGGGACGTCCTGCGGGCACGCGGCTACGAGGTCGCGTACGAGGAGTTCAACGGCGGCCATGACTATGCCTGCTGGCGCGGCGGGCTCGCCACCGGGCTCGCCGGCCTGCTGGCCGACCGCTCCTGACCGCCGGTCCCGTACACCCGCACAGGTCCGCCCCCTGCCGACGCGAGCCGGCAGGGGGCGGAGCGGTGCGGGGCGGCCGGGTCAGGCCGCCGCCGGTGTCTCCCGCTCCCGCGGTTCGTCGTCGAACAGTGGGGGCGCGGGGGCGTCCTTGGGCAGCTTCAGGGCGAAGAGCGTGCCGAGGGCGACCAGGCCGGCGGTGGTGAGGATCGCCGCCCGATAGGGGCCGGGGGCCGCGTCGCCGCCGTCTCCGTCCCCGCCGCCGGCCGCGGCGATGACGCCCGCGGTCGCGGCGATGCCCAGCGCGCCGCCCAGGGTGCGCACGATGGTGAACAGCCCCATCGCCTGGCCCATGGCCGGGGGCGCGACGTCCGCGAACCCGGCGATCTGGACGGTGAGTACGGCCGTTCCCAGCACCAGGCCCACGCAGAACATCAGGGCCCGGACCGCCCAGGCGTTCTCGGCCACGCCGGGCAGGGCCAGCGCGGCGAAGACCGCCGTCGCCAGGATCAGGGCGGGTGCGGCGAGCAGGCGGGGTCCGAGCCGGGGCAGCAGTCGGTCGACCGCCTGGGAGGCCAGCATCAGTCCCAGCGCCTCCGGGAAGACGCTCAGCCCCGCGTCCAGGGCCGAGGCCCCCAGGGCCGCCTGGTAGAGCAGCGGGAAGGCGAAGAGGACGCCCATCAGCCCGGCCGAGGTGACCAGGGCGAGAACCGTGGCCGACGCGAAGACCCGGTCGGTGAGGAGTCTCAGGTCCAGCAGCGGCGCCTTCGCCTTCCGCAGGTGGACACAGGCGGCGACGAGCAGGGCGACGCCGAGCACGGCGCTCGCCGCGACGGCCGGCGAGGTCCACCCGTGGGCGGGGCCGAAGCCGAGCGCGTAGGTGAGCAGGCCGAGGGCGGGCGTGGCGAGCAGGAAGCCGGTCCGGTCGAAGCCGTCCTCGGTGCCCTCCACCTGCTCTCGCAGCGCGAGCGCACCGAGCAGAACGGCGGCGGCGCCGATCGGCACGTTGACGAAGAACAGCCAGTGCCAGGAGAGGTGCTCGGTCAGGAAGCCGCCGAGCGGCGGGCCGAGAGCGGGCATCAGGGCCGTCGGCACGATGAGCACCTTCGACAGCTTCACCCGCTCGTGCGGGGGGAACGTGCGGAAGAGCAGGGTCATGCCGACGGGCGTGAGCAGCCCGCCCGCGATGCCCTGCGCCACACGGGCGAGCACCAGTTCCGGCAGCCCCTGGGCCAGTCCGCAGGCGGCGGAGGCCGCGGTGAAGACGGCCAGCGCGCCGAGGAAGACGCGCTTGGTGCCGAGGCGGTCGCCGAGCCATCCCGCGGCGGGCAGGGCGACGGCGAGCGCGACGAGGAAGGCGACCTCGACGGTGTTGGCGGCCGACACCGGTTCGCCGAAGTCCCGGGCGATGGTGAGCAGCGCCGGGTTGACGATGGTGGAGTCGAGCCCGTTCATGCACATCGCCGCCGTGTAGACGATCACGACGGCGATGCGCGGCGTCATGCCTCTCACCGGGCCGCCGGCGTCAGATCGGTCCAGTGCTCGGTGATCCAGTCGAGGGCGGCCTGCCGCTCGCACGGGCCGTGGACGACGGTCCAGCCGCCGGGCACGGCGGCGAACCCGGGCCAGAGGCTGTGCCGGCCCTCGGCGTTGACGAGGACGAGGAACTCTCCGTCGCCGTCGAAGGGGTTGGCGGGTGCGTCGCTCATGGGGTCAGTTCTCCAGGTTCCGCAGGTGGTCGGCGATGACGCTCGCGATGTGCGCGATCGGTTCGGGCAGGGTCATGTCCTTGTGCGAGCAGGCGACGTCGGTATTGACGATGCGCCCGGTCACATAGGGGGTCCAGGTCTCAGGGGTGAGGGCGTCGTCGATGGTGTCGATGGTGGCCCGGAAGAAGAGCACGTCGCCGTCGAAGACGCGGTGGTCGAACTCGCGCACCAGGTGGTTGGTGTTGAGGTAGGTGCGGTTGAGGGCCTCGATGGTGGCGTCGTCCAGGCTGGCCAGCGGCGAGCCCTCGCGGCGCAGCACCTCGGTGACGTGGGCGAGTTCGAAGGGCTTGCCCTCCAGGCTGTCCGGTCCGTAACCGCCCATGGCGAGCAGGGCTTCGAGGGCCTCGGCCTGGTCGGGCACGGGCAGCTCGCGGAAGCCCTCGGCCGGGTAGGCGTCGAGGATGGCGAGCAGCTCGACCTCGGCGCCGAGGTCCTGCAGGCGGGTGGCCATGGCCTGGGCGATGATGCCGCCGGTGGACCAGCCCATCAGGCGGTACGGGCCCGCCGGCTGGACCTCGCGGAGCCGGTCGGCGTAGTGCGCGGCCAGCTCCTCCAGGGTCCGGGGCAGCGGGAGGGCGGCGGTGGCCGAGCCGACGCCCTGCGCCTGGAGGCCGTAGATCGGCACGTCGGCGGGCAGATGGCGGATGAGTCCGGCGTAGCACCAGCTGAGGCCGCCGGCGGGGTGGACGCAGTACAGCGGTGATTTTCCCGAGAGGCCGGCCTCGTTCGCCGGGCGCAGCGGCAGCAGGACGTCCAGCGCGTCCGTGCCCTCCGTCGCGTCGAGCGCGGCGTCGAGGGCGGCCACCGTCGGCGCCTGGAAGACGGTGCCGATGCCGACCTCGGCTCCGACGGCCTCCTTGACGCGGCCGGCGAGGCGCACGGCGAGGAGCGAGTGGCCGCCGAGGTCGAAGAAGTTGTCGTCGACGCCGACCCGGGGCAGGCCCAGGACATCGGCGAAGATCGCGCACAGCTGTTCCTCGCGGGGGCCGCGCGGGGGCCGGCCGCCGGTGACGGCGGCGGCGAGGTCGGGTGCGGGCAGGGCCTCGCGGTCGAGCTTGCCGTTGGCGGTCAGCGGCAGCCGGTCCAGGAGCACGACGGCCGACGGCACCATGTGGGCGGGCAGTCCGGTGCCCGCGTGCTCGCGCAGCAGGGCCGGTGTGGTCTCGCGGGCGGGCACGGCGTAGGCGACGAGGCGCTTGTCGCCGGGGGTGTCCTCGCGGACGACGACGGCGGCGTCGGCGACGTCCGGGTGATCGGCGAGGACGCCCTCGATCTCGCCGAGTTCGATACGGAAGCCGCGGATCTTGACCTGGTGGTCGGCGCGGCCGAAGTAGTCGAGGTCGCCGTCGCGGCGGCGGCGGGCGAGGTCGCCCGAGCGGTACATCCGGGTGCCGCTCTCGCCGAAGAGGTGGGCGAAGGGGTCGGCGACGAACCGTTCGGCGGTCAGGGCGTGGCGGCCGAGGTAGCCGCGGGCCAGGCCCTCGCCGGCGACGTACATCTCGCCGGTGACGCCGGGCGGCACGGGCTGGAGGCTGTCGTCGAGGACGTAGACGCGCAGGTCGGGGATGTTGACGCCGATGGTGCTCGACGCGCCGGCGGCTGCCTTGGCCCGGTCGAGGGCGATGTGGGAGACGTGCACGGTGGTCTCGGTGATGCCGTACATGTTGACGAGGGTGGGGGCGTCCTCGGCGTGGCGGTCGTACCAGTCGGCGAGGCGGGCGAGTTCGAGTGCCTCGCCGCCGAAGACGACGTAGCGCAGGGCGAGGTCGCTGCCCGGGTGCTCCTTGTCGGCCGCGCTGAGCTGGTAGAAGGCGGACGGCGTCTGGTTGAGGACGGTGACGCGCTCGGCGGCGAGGAGGCGCAGGAACGCGGCCGGGTCGCGGCTGACGAGGTGGGGGACGACGACGAGCCGGCCGCCGTGCAGGAGGGCGCCCCACAGTTCCCAGACGGAGAAGTCGAAGGCGTAGGAGTGGAAGAGCGTCCAGACGTCGTCGGCGCCGAAGCCGAACCACCGGTCGGTGGCGGAGAACAGCCGGGCGACGTTGTGGTGGGTGACGGGGACGCCCTTGGGGCGGCCGGTGGAGCCGGAGGTGTAGATGACGTACGCGACGTCGCCGGGCCGCAGGGGGCGGGCGCGTTCGCCGGGTGCCAGGTCGGTGGGCTCGTACGCGTCGGCCTCGGTGCCGTCGACGAGGACGGTCGGCAGGTCGTGGGCGGGGATGCGCGCCGCGGTCGCGGTGTCGGTGACGACGGCGGCGGGGGCGGCGTCCCGGAGCATGTACGCCAGGCGGTCGGCCGGGTAGTCGGGGTCCATCGGCAGGTAGGCGGCGCCGGACTTGGCGACGGCCAGCAGGCCGGTGACGAGTTCGGGCGACCGGGGCAGGGCGAGCGCGACGATGGAGCCGGGGCCGATGCCGCGCGCGGTGAGCAGGCGGGCGAGGCGGTTGGCGCGGGCGGACAGCTCGGCGTAGGTGAGGCCGGTGCCCTCGCAGGTGACGGCGGTGCGCCCGGGGTGGCGGCGGGCGGCGTCCTCGTAGAGCTCGACGAGGGTCTGCTTGACGGGTTCGGGGGCGGGCGTGCCGGTGTTCCACTCGACGAGGGAGCGGTGGCGCTCGGCGTCGTCGAGGAGCGGCAGGCGGCCGATGGGGGTGTCGGGGTCGGCGGCGGCCGCGGCGAGCAGCCGGGCGAGGTGGGTGGAGAGGGCTTCGGCGGTGGCGGCGTCGAAGAGGTCGGTGCGGTATTCGAGGAAACCGGTGATGCCGCCGCCCGGCCGCTCACCGGCGTTGAGGGTGAGGTCGAACTTGGCGGTGCCGGAGGGAACCGTTCCCATGCGGGCGGTGAGGCCGGGGCCCATCGCGAACTCGGCGTCGGGCACGGACTGCCAGGCGAGCATCACCTGGAACAAGGGGTTCCGCGCGCGGGAGCGGGACGGGTTGAGTGCCTCGACGAGCCGGTCGAAGGGCAGGTCGCCGTGGTCGTGAGCGGAGAGCGTGGCGGTGCGGACGCGGTCGAGGAGAGTGCGGAAGGTGGGGGCGCCGGTGGTGTCGGTGCGCAGGACGAGCGTGTTGACGAAGAAGCCGACGAGGTCGGCGGTCGCCTCGTCGTCGCGCCCGGCGACAGGGGTGCCGATGGGGATGTCCGTGCCGCAGCCGTAACGGGAGAGGAGGGCGGCGAGGGCGGCCTGGACGACCATGAAGACGCTGGTGCCGGTGGTGCGGGCGAGCGCTTCGACGGCGGCATGGGCGGGGCGGTCGAGGTGGAAGGGGACGGTGTCGCCGTCGTGGGAGGCGACGGCGGGGCGGGGGCGGTCGGTGGGGAGTTCGAGCTGGTCGGGCAGGCCGGCGAGGGCCTGCTTCCAGTGGTCGAGCTGCCGGGTGGCGAGGGGGGTGGGGGCTTCGGTGGTGCCGAGGAGGCACTGCCGCCATGCGGTGTGGTCGGTGTACTGGATGGGCAGGGGCGGGAGTTCGGGTTCTCGGCCCGCGGCGCGGGCGACGTAGGCGGTGGCGAGGTCGCGGGCGAGGGGGGTGGTGGAGGCGCCGTCGCCGGCGATGTGGTGCAGGAGGAGGAGAAGGGTGTGGCTGCCTTCCCCGTCGGAGAAGAGGGTGGCGCGCAGTGGGGGTTCGGCGGCGAGGTCGAAGCAGTGGCGTACGGCCTTGGTGATGTCGGCCTGGTCGGCTGAGGGCGCGATGTGCAGCTCGGGGCAGGCCTCGTCGGGGGCGAGAATCCGCTGGTAGGGCTCGTTGTCAGTGGCGGGGTATACCGTCCGAAGTGTCTCGTGACGCTGGGTGAGGTCGCGGAGGGCGAGGCCGAGTGCGTCCCGGTCGAGGGGGCCGGAAAGGGTGAGGAGGAGCGGGATGTTGTACGTGGGGCTGGCGCCTTCGAGGCGGTACATGAACCACAGCCCCTTCTGGGCCGGGGACAAGGGCATCCGGTCCATACGGGGTACGGGCACGAGGGCGGGCTGGTCGTCGCTGCTGCTGTTATTACTGTCGCTGTCGCTGTTGCCGAGGAGGGCCGCGAGGGCAGCTGGGGTGGGGTTGCGGAAGACGTCGGCGAGGCGGATGGTCCCGTCGACGGCGTCGCGGATCCGGGAGGCGAGGCGCCCGGCGAGCAGCGAGTGGCCGCCGAGGGCGAAGAAGTCGGCGTCTGTGGACGGCGGGGCGTCCAGGCCCAGGACGTCGTGGAAGAGAGCGCACACGATCTCTTCCTGCGGGGTGCGCGGTCCCCGGTGCGCGGAGCTCGTCAGGAGCTCCGGGTCGGGCAGGGCGCGGTGGTCGAGCTTGTCGTTGGCGGTGCGGGGCAGGGCGTCGAGGAGGACGATCGCGGCGGGCACCATATGCGCGGGGAGCCGGTCGGCGAGGTGGGCGCGCAGGTCATCGCCGAGGTCTGACATACCGGAGGCGTCGGCGGTAGGCACGGCGTAGCCGAGGAGCCGCTTGCCGTGGGCGGTGTCGCGGGCGATCACGGCGGCCTGGGCGACGGCCGGGTGGTCGGCCACGACGGCCTGGATCTCGCCGAGTTCGATGCGGAAGCCGCGGATCTTCACCTGGTCGTCGGCGCGGCCGAGGAACTCCAGGGTGCCGTCGGGGCGGCGGCGCACGAGGTCGCCGGTGCGGTACATGGCGGCGCCGGGCTCGCCGTGGAGGGCGCCGAAGGGGTCGGCGGTGAAGCGTTCGGCGGTGAGGTCGGGGCGGCCGAGGTAGCCGCGGGCGAGGCAGGCGCCGGCGATGTAGAGCTCGCCGGTGACGCCGGTCGGCGCGGGCCGCAGGGAGTTGTCGAGGACGTAGGCGCGGGAGGCGCGCACGGGGCTGCCGTGGGCCTGCCCGTCCTCGCCGGGCACCCAGTAATAGGCGTCGACGGTGGTCTCGGTGGGGCCGTAGAGGTTCAGGGGGGTCAGGCCCTCGGTGGCGGCCAGGCGGCGCCACAGGGGTTCGGGCACGGTCTCGCCGCCGACGACGACCATGGCCGGGTGGTGGCGGCCCTCGTCCAGGAGCCCTTCGGCGAGGAGGGCCTCGGCGTAGGAGGGGGTGACGTCGAGGTAGTCGACGCGTTCGGTGTGGACGTAGGCGGCGAGGGCGGCCGGGTCTCGGTAGCCGGCGTCGTCCAGGAGGTGCAGTTCGTGGCCGTGGACCATCCAGATCAGCGGGTCCCAGGAGGCGTCGAAGGCGAAGGAGGCGCTGTGGGCGACGCGCAGCCGGTCCCGGCCGGTGCGCCGGACGGCGGGTGCGATGTGGTCGGTGCCGTGCCCGGCGTGGAGGTTGGCGAGGGAGGCGTGGGTGACGACGACGCCCTTGGGGCGGCCGGTGGAGCCGGAGGTGTGGATGATGTACGCGGCTCGGGCGAGTCCGGGGGCGGGGGGTGCCGTGGCGGGCCGGGCGTCGATCCGGGCGCGGGTGGCCGGGTCGTCCAGGAGCACGATAGGCATGGAGTGCGCGGGCAGCCCGTGGACGGCGTCGGCGGTGCCGAGGAGGCAGCCGGGGCGGGTGTCGTCGAGGACGGCGGTCAGGCGCTGTTCGGGGTGGCCGAGGTCGAGGGGCTGGCAGACGCCGCCCGCCTTGAGGACGGCGAGCAGGGCGACGACGGTGTCCGCGCTGCGCGGCAGGGCCAGGGCGACGGAGGTCTCCGCCTGCACGCCGGAGGCGGTGAGTTCGTGGGCGAGGCGGTTGGCGGCGGACTCGAGTTCGGCGAAGGTGAGGGTGATGCCGCCGCTGCGGACGGCCACGGCGTCGGGAGTACGGGCCGCCTGTGCGGTGAAGAGCTCGGGCAGGGTGCGGTCGGGGGCCGGTTCGGCGCGCCCGGCGGTGGCCCGGTGGATCTCGTCGGCGTCGAGGAGGTCGAGGGTGCCGATGGGACGGTCCGGGGCGTCCAGGAGCAGGCCGGTGAGGGCGTCGAGGTAGCGGAGCAGCGCCTGTTCATGTCCGGCGAGCGATCCGGCGTCGTAGCGTGCCGGGTTGGCGTCCAGGCCGATCCGCAGTGCGCCGTGCGGGGCGGGGACGACGGAGACGGCGAGGTCGTCGACGGGGCCGGCGGCGAGGTTGTGTACGGTGCCGGGCAGTCCGGCGAAGTCCAGGTCCTCGCCCTCGAACGCCTTGATGTTGACCATCGGCCCGAACAGAGGCTGTTCGCTGCCGGTGAGGCCGAGGTCCCGGCGGAGGTCCTCCAGCCGGTAGCGCCCGTGACGGTTGACGGCGCGCATCTCGCGGACGACGCGGCGCAGGAGTTCGGCGCCGGTGTCCTGGGGGCGTACGGCGATGCGCAGCGGCATGACGTTGACGGTCATGGCGGGGGTGCGCAGGGCGGCGCCGCGGCGGTTGGCGAGCGGCAGGCCGAGGACGACGTCCGGGGTACCGGTGAGGCGGTGCACATAGCCGGCTGTGGCGGCGACGAAGAGCTCCACCCAGGTGGCCTTGACGGTGTCGGCGGCCTCCGTCAGGCGGTTCTGGGTGCCTGCGGGGAGGGTGCTGGTGCGGCGCACGACCGCGCGCGCGGAGGCGACGGGCCGGTCGGAGAGCGAGACGGGTTCGGGCCGGTCGGCGAAGCGCTCGCGCCAGAAGTCGCGGTCGGCGGTGCGCTGTTCACCGGCGAGGTAGGCGGCTTCGTCGTCGGCCAGCTCGCGCAGGGTGCCGAAGGGGTTGGGGGCGGGCTCCTCGCCGGCGGCGAGGGCGGTGTAGACCTCGGCGACGCGGCGGCCGATGAGGGTCAGGGCGTAGGCGTCGACGGCGAAGTGGTGGACGCGCTGGTACCACCAGTAGCGGTCGTCGGCGAGGCGCAGGAGGGCCTGGGTGACCAGCGGACCGCGGGTGAGGTCGACGGGCCGGGCGAGGTCCGCGCGCGTCCACGCCGCGGCCTCGGCGCGCGGGTCGGCGGCGGTGCGCAGGTCGATCCGCCGAAGTGCCGACGGTCCTGCGGAAACGCGCTGCGCGGGAGGTGCGTCACCGGCGCCCGCGGTCACGAGGAGGCCCAGGCTCTCGGCTTCGCCGGCCGTGCGGCGCAGGGCCCGTTCGAAGCGCTCCTCGTCCAGGGGCCCTTGGATCTCCACGCGGTCACCGGTGTTGTAGACCGGGCTGTCGGGGGCGAGTTCCTGCGCGTACAGGATTCCGGCCTGGGCGGCGAGCAGCGGCAGCGCGGCAGGATCGGTCTCGGCCTGGTGGTGACGCATGGCGTGGGGACTCCCGTTGTATGACAGCGATCTGGCCACACCGGACCCCCGGCATGTCAGCTTAGGTAAGCCTAAGCTATTTTTTTACCCGCCCGTGAGAGTCTCCGTCACAGCGGGCGATACGAACAGGAGCCAGACCATGACCGCGGCCGACGACCTCAAGCCCGCCCTGCGCGCACGCGTACTCGCCCACCGCGAGGATCTCCTGACGCTGAGCCGGCGCATCCACGCGCACCCCGAGACCGCCTTCGCCGAGCACCGCGCCGCCGGCTGGTGCGCGGACTTCCTGCGCGGGCACGGCTTCGACGTCACCGCACCGGCGTACGGGCTCGACACGGCCTTCACCGCGACGGCCGGTTCGGGCCCGGTGACCGTGGCCATCGCCTGCGAGTACGACGCCCTGCCCGGACTCGGCCACGCCTGCGGGCACAATCTGATCGCCGCCGCCGGCGTGGGCGCGGCGCTCGCCCTTGCGCCGCACGCCGACGAACTGGGGCTGACGGTACGGGTCGTGGGCACCCCGGCCGAGGAGCGCGGTGCGGGCAAGGCGCTGCTGCTGGAGGCCGGCGCGTTCGACGGGGTGGACGCGGCGATGATGGTGCATCCGTGCCCGTTCGAGGTGGCGGAGTTCCGCTCGTTCGCGCTGGGCACCCTCTCGGTCGCGTACACCGGGAAGGCCGCCCACCCCAGCCTCAATCCGCACGAGGGCCGCAACGCCGCCGACGCCCTGACGGTCGCCCAGGTCGCGCTCGGCCTGCTGCGCCAGCAACTGCCGCCGCAGTGGAAGGTGCACGGCGTGACCACCGGCGCCGGCACGGCGCCGAACCTGATCCCCGACCGGGCGACCGCCGAGTACGAGATCCGCGCGTCGGCCGCGGAGGACCTGCGCGAGCTGCGGGAGCGGGTCGAGGCGTGCTTCCGCGCGGGGGCGCTGGCCACGGGGTGCGAGGTCGCGCTCACCCGCCCCGAGCCGGACTACCTGGACTTCCGCACCGACCCCGGGCTCATCGCGCTGTGGCGGGCCAACGCGCGGGAGCTGGGCCGCCCGGAGCCGCAGCGGCGGGAGGCGTTCGCCTGCACGGACATGGGCAACGTCTCGCACGTGGTGCCGTCGATTCATCCGGTGCTGGACATCACGGGGGGCTCCTGCGGGCCGCACGAGCCGGAGTTCGTGGAGGCGGCGGTGTCGCCCATGGGTGAGCAGGCGCTGCTGGACGGGGCGGTGGGCATGGCCTGGACGGCGGCGGATTTCGCGGCGGCGCGCGCATAGCCCGACCGCACTGCCGCGCGGTGTCCTCGATCGCCGGACAGGCTCCAGAGGAGCCTGTCCGGCGATCGAGGACCAGGACCCGGGGCGGAGCCCCGGTCACTTCACGACTTCGTCAGCGCCTTCGTGATGTCGTCGATGACGACCTCGCTCGCCAGCGGCCCACCCCGCGTCGACCACACCGAACCGTCCACCGTCACGGCGTGGTTCTTCTTGACCGCGTTCAGGTCCTTGTACGCCGGCTTCTCCTGGACCTCCTTCAGCGCCTTCTCACCGTCGGAGGTGAGGGTGGAGAGGAAGAGCCAGTCGCCGTCGATCTCGTTGATCCTCTCCAGGCTCAGCGCCGGCGTGTGCGCGTTGCCGTCCTTGTCCTGGGACTTCGGGCGCTTGAGGCCCATGTCCAGGGCGACGCCACTGGCGAACTGCTTCCTCTCCATCCAGCTGGGGCCGTCCGGGTTCCAGCGCACGATGCTGACCTCGGCGCCCTTGTTGCCGCCCAGGCCCTCTCCGGCCTTCTTGGCCTTGGCCTCGTAGCCGGAGATGACCTTGTTGGCCTTGTCCAGGGCGTTGACGGCGTTGCCGACGCCACGGAAGGACAGCTTCCAGTCGTCGGTCGGGGCCATAGTGACCAGCGTGGCGGGCGTGATCTCGCGCAGCTGCTTGAGCATCTGCTCGTCCTGCATGTCGCCGGCCAGGATGAGGTCGGGCTTGGCGGCGACGACCTTGTCGATCACCGGCTGGAGCAGGTTGCCGACGACCTTGATGTCCTTGACCTTGTCCGCGAGGTAGGCGGGCGGCTTGGCGAGGCCCTGGCCGTTGGTGATGCCGACCGGCTTGATGCCGAGGGCCAGCACCGCGTCGAGGTCCTCCTGAGTGAGCGTCACGACGCGCTTGGGGTGGGCCGGGACCTGGATCGCCTTGCCGGTCGCGTCCTTGACCGTGCGGCTGTCGGCGGAGTCGGACGCCGCCTCCGACGCGCCGGAGCCCTTGCCCGAGTCCGAGCCGCAGCCCGTCACCAGCACGGCCGCCGCGCCGACGGCGGCGCATACCTGCACCACACGGCGCGGGGCGGACAGCAGGAAGCGGTGGGGTGAGGTCATCGAAAGCTCCGGGCGTGTAAGGAGGGGTGGAGAAAAAAGAGGTGAAGAAAGGGGTGCGGCAAAGGAAAACGCGTCGACCGGCCGCACAAGGGTTCCCTCGCACGGGTCGACGATGGACATTAGGTTAGCCTTACCTTAAAGCTCTCCGGCCAGGAGGGTCCATAACAATCCGGCGATCGTCCCGAAAGGCCCCCGCCCGTGGAGCTCCGCGTCGAACAGCTCATCGCCGGTTACCCCGGCCACCGCGCCGTGGCAGGCGTCGACCTCACCGTCCCCTCCGGCGAGGTCGTCGCCATCGTCGGGCCCAACGGCTGCGGCAAGTCCACGCTGCTGCGCTCCATCGCCCGCCTCCACCAGCCCGAGTCCGGCCGGATCCTCGCGGGCGACGCCGACATCTGGCAGCTCCGGCAGCGGCAGGCCGCCCATCGCATCGCGCTCCTCCCCCAGTCCCCGCTGGCCCCCGAGGCCGTCACGGTCGCCGGGCTCGTACGCTACGGACGCCACCCGCACCAGGGCCTGTTCCGCCAGTGGTCCCGCGAGGACGAGCGGGCCGTCGGGGAGGCGCTGCGCGCCACCGGCGTCGCCGGCCTCGCCGACCGCCGCCTCGACCAGCTCTCCGGGGGCCAGCGGCAGCGCTGCTGGCTGGCGATGGTGCTGGCCCAGGAGACCCCGGTGGTCCTCCTCGACGAGCCGACCAGCGCGCTCGACATCGGCCATGCCGTCGAGGTCCTCGACCTCGTGCGCGAGGTGGCCGTGGCGGGCCGTACGGTCGTGATGGTCCTGCACGACCTGGCCGGCGCGGCCCGCTACGCCGACACCGTCGTCGCCATGAAGGACGGGCGGATCGTCGCCCAGGGGGCGCCCCGCGACGTCGTCGACAGCGCCTTGGTGCGCGAGCTGTACGGCATCGAGGCCGACATCCTCCAGGCCCCGGACGACGGCTCCCCCGTCGTCGTCCCGGCCGCGCGGCACGCGGCAGCGGCGGTCGCCGCGCGCTAGCGGTGTCCGGTGGATCGGGTGCGGGCGGCTGCGGGCCGTCGTCGTGCGCACCACCGCTGCGCGGCGGTGTCCTCAATCGCCGGACGGGCTGGAATTGGCTGAGCTCAGCCGAATTCAAGCCCGTTGGGGGTACCTACCAGCGGTAGCTGGGGGAGTTTGAGGACGCGCACGCAGGGCGCCCGCCGCCGCAGACGGCAAAGACGGCCACGGCTCGCCGGACACCATGAGCGGTCCCCGCCAACCGCCATTTCGCAGCGATTCGCCCCGGTATGGCAAGCCCGTCAAGGCCGGCCATCCGGCAAGAATGGCGGCGTGATCGCTCAAGACGTGGGACAACGTCGCGCCCAGGACTGGTATCTCGCGGCCGCAGGGGTGTTCGCGGTCGGCATGGCGGGGACCACGCTGCCGACGCCGCTGTACGGGCTCTACCAGGAACGGATCGGGTTCTCCGAGCTGATGGTGACCGTGATCTTCGCGGTCTACGCGTTCGGTGTGATCGCCGCGCTGCTGGTGGCCGGCGACTTCTCCGACGTTCTGGGCCGGCGCCCGGTGCTGCTGTCCGCTCTGGGGCTGTCGGTCCTGAGCGCGGGGTGCTTCCTGGGGGAGAGCGGACTGCCGCTGCTGTTCGCGGGACGGCTGCTCTCGGGATGCGCCGCGGGGCTCTTCAGCGGGGCCGCGACGGCCGCCGTACTGGAACTGGCGCCTCCGGAGCGGCGCGGACAGGCGGCGTTCGCCGCCACGGCCGCCAACATGGGCGGCCTGGGCTGTGGTCCCCTGCTGTCGGGGTTCCTGGCGCAGTACGCACCCTGGCCGCTCCGGCTGCCCTTCCTGGTGCACATCGCTCTGCTCGCGGCGGCCTTCGCCGTCACCCGCGCCCTGCCGGAGACCGTGGAGCCCCGCACTCCTCGCCCGCCGCTGCGCCCTCAGGGCATGGTCGTACCCCAGGAGACGCGCGGAGCGTTCGTGCCGGCCGGGCTGGCCGCGTTCGCCGGCTTCTCCGTCCTGGGACTGTTCACCGCGGTGGCGCCGGGCTTCCTCGCCCAGACCCTGGGAGAGCACGACCTGGCCGTTACGGGCCTGGTCGTCTTCTCGGTGTTCTGCTCCTCCACGGCCGGCCAGTTCTCGATGGGCCGGGTGGGCGCGCGGCGCGCGCTGCCCACCGGTTGCCTGGTACTGACGGCCGGCATGGCCGTCGTGGCGACCTCCCTCCTGGTGGAATCCCTGCCGGTGCTGGTCGTCGGCGCGGTGGGCGTGGGCCTCGGCCAGGGACTCGCCTTCCGCGCGGCCCTGACCAGCGTGAGCGCGGTGGCCCCGGACGAGCGCCGGGGCGCGACGATCTCGGCCTTCTTCGCCGTCGCCTACGTCGGAATCTCCTTGCCGGTGATGGGAGTCGGGGCCCTCACCCTGGCTCTGGGGCTGCGCGGGGCGGGCCTGGTCTTCGCGGGGTGCGTGATGGTCCTGACGGCCACCGTGGGCGCGTACCTCCTGCGCCGGCCCCTACGGACGGACTGACCGAAGGCGCGGTGCGCGCGCCCCCGGGACTCGCTCCTGTACCTACCAGTATGTAAAGTGCTCCGCGTGAGCACCTCGGAACGTCTGATCGACAGCACGCGCGAACTCCTCTGGGAACGCGGCTACGTGGGTACGAGCCCCAAGGCCATCCAGCAGCGCGCCGGCGCCGGACAGGGCAGCATGTACCACCACTTCACCGGCAAGCCGGATCTCGCCCTCGCGGCGATCCGGCGCACGGCGGAGGAGATGCGGGCCACGGCGGAGGAGCGGTTCGCGGGGCCGGGCACGGCCCTGGAGCGGATCTCCGCCTACCTGCTGCGCGAGCGCGACGTCCTCAAGGGCTGCCCGATCGGCCGCCTCACCCAGGATCCGGACATCGTCGCCGACCCCGTGCTGCGCCGGCCGGTCGACGAGACCTTCGACTGGCTGCGCGGCCGGCTCGCGGAGCTCCTCGCCCAGGGCCGCGAACGCGGTGAACTCGACGCCTCGCTCGACCCCGTGGCCACGGCCTCGACCGTCGTCGCGGTCCTCCAGGGCGGCTACGTCCTCGCCCGCGCGGCCGACTCGGCCGAGCCGTTCCACCAGGCCGTCGAGGGCGTCCTCGGCCTGCTCACCCGCCACGCCCGCGCATAAGGGAGTTCCGCACGTGTACGCCATGCAGTACGAGATCACCCTGCCCGCCGACTACGACATGAAGGTCATCCGCAACCGGGTCGCCCGCTCCGGCCACCTCCTCGACGACCGGCCCGGACTCGGCCTCAAGGCGTACGTCATCCGCGAACGCGGCACCGACGGCTCGCCCGTCAACCAGTACGCCCCCTTCTACCTCTGGAACGACACCGGCGCGATGAGCCACTTCCTCGTCGGCGGCGGTGGCTTCCAGAACATCCTGCGCGACTTCGGGCGGCCCGCCGTACGGCACTGGACCGGCGTCGCGTGCGAGGCCGGTCCGGCCCGCGGCGGCACGCCCCGGGCGGCCTCCCGGCACATCACCACCCTGCCGTCCGGCGCCGATCCGGCGGCGGCCGTCGAGGAGGCGCTCGGCGCGCTGCTCCTGACGGCGCGGGAGGAGGGCGTGCACACGACGGCGCTCGCCTTCGATCCGTGCGGGTGGCAGCTGCTGCGGTTCACGCTGTGGCGGGACGCGGTGCCGGAGGCGGAGCCGGCCACAGAGCGCTACGAGGTCCTGCACCTGTCGGCGCCGGGGCTGCGGTCACCACTCCAGGGCCCCGGGCCTCACACCCCGGCCGGGCTGGATTCCACGGCCGGTGCGGCGGGCACCTGACACGGCGTCGCCCTGCCGCGGTGCCGCGCCGCCGGTACGGCGGCGAGCGCGCGTCGCGCGTGGCCGATGTGGGAACGGGCCGTGGCCTCCTCGACGCCGAGGAGTTCCGCGACCTGCCCCACGGTGTAGCCGATCACGAAGTGGAGCACGAGGGCGTCGCGCTGCCGTTCGGGCAGCCGGGCGACGGCCGCGCACAGCTCCATCTCTTCCTCCGGCGGGCCGGACCGCCATGGGTGCTCCTCCCGGAGCGGGTGGGCGGCCGTACCGCGGTCGACCGGGTGGCGGTCGAGGTGCTCCCGCAATAAGGACCACGCGCAGGACTCCGCCGACGGCTGCCGCAGGACGTGCGGCCAGCACGGCCGCAGCCGGGCGAAGACCTCCGCCACGATCCGCTCGGCGGCCTCCCGGTCCCCGGTGCGCACCCGGGCGTACGCGCCCCACTTGGCGGCGTGCAGCTCGTGGAAGGCCACGAAGGTGACGGCCAGGCGACGGCGGCGCGTGCCGGCCGGCGGAAGCCGCTCCCAGTCTCCAGTCACAGATCCCTCGATCCGTAGAACCGCCGCGCGGCGTGGATGTGCGTGCCGGCCGGTGCCGCTGCCCGGCGCACCGGAGGACCGGGCCTTTGATGCGGCAACACGTCAAAAATCTTAGCTCTCCGCGTCCGGTCGGTGACGGGTTTGCGGTCAGCGCTTCCCTGCCGGACGGGCGGAACCGCTCGGTCGCCGCGGTTCAAATGGCGTAGTGCCAGGTGGTGAGCATGTAGGCGCCGTACCAGCAGCCGAACAGGGTGGCCGCGCCGAGGGTGACGGCCGCCGTACGGGTCCGGGCCCGGGCCAGCGCGCGGGCGGCGGGGACGAGGAAGAGGACGGCGGGGACCAGCAGCCGCAGTTTGGAGTGGGAGTAGTTGCTCTGGCAGAGGGTCAGCACGACGATGCCGGTGCCGTACACCAGCAAGGGCGGCCAGGTGACCCGGTGCCAGGTGAGCAGGGTGGCGCAGACCAGTCCGAGGAGGAGGACGGCGGCGCTCACCGGCACCCAGCCCTCGCCGTGGCGAAGCGTTTCCGCGAGGAAGTCCAGGAACGCCGCGCCGTTGTCCCAGTGGGTGCCCCAGCCGGCCTCCTGGATGCGGAACCACGCGTCCGGCTCGCCCACCCGCTCCCCCACCCACCACAGGTACAGCGGGGTGCCGGCGCAGGCGAGGGCGACCGCCGCCACCGGGCGCCGGATGAGGCGGCGTTCGCGCAGCAGGTGCAGGCCGGCGGCGACGGCGAGGGCGGCGACGGCCGCGACGGCGGCGGGCCGGGTCAGGCCGGTGAGCAGCGCCAGGGTGCCGGCGGTGAGCCAGGCGCGGCGGTGCGCGGCGAGGAGCGTTCCGGCGGCCAGGGCCAGGAACAGGGCCTCGCTGTAGGACATCAGGAAGGCCAGGGCCATGGGCTGCGCCCCGGCCAGCAGCACGAGGGCCACGAGCGCGGTGCGGCGCCCGTACAGCCGGGTGAGCAGCTCGCCCACGACGACGAGCGCGGCGATCAGCGAGAGGTGGGCGGCCACGATGCCGGCCGTCCCGTGGTCGAGGCGGGTGACCGTGTGGACCACGCGGATCAGCAGTGGGTACAGCGGGAAGAACGCCAGGTTGTTGCCGGTGAGCCGGCCGTCCTCGCCGTAGGAGAAAGCGTCCGGGTAGCCGTTGGCCGCGATGTCCGCGTAGAGGTTGCCGTCCCAGGACAGCAGGCGCCGGCGCAGGCCGGGGTCGTCGGGGCCGCCCATGGCGGCGAGCAGCACGAGGTGGAGCACGGCGGTGACCGCGTAGATGGCGAGCGCGGGCCGCACCCGAGTGAAGAATCGTTTCGGCAGAGGGGTGTGCCCGGGCTCGCTCCACGAGGGCCGGGCGCGGGGCACCGTCGTGGAGGAGCCGGGTATGAGGGCCGGGTTCATCGTTGTCATGCCGTTCCGTCTGGTGTGCTCGTGCTGCGTCCGGGGCGGACCGAGCCCGTGGTGGGCCGGCCGGTTCCTCAGGGCGTCGGGTAGTGCTCGGCGCGTGCCGCGGTGACGAGGGCGGAGACGTCCGCCCAGTCCAGGCCCGCTCCGCGTGCCCGGCGCATCCACTCCGAGAGCTCCCCGCGCAGCGGGGAGTCGGCGAGTGGCCTGGTCTGCGCCGGGATGGCGCTGACGAAGGTTCCCACGCCGGGGCGGGGTTCGACGAGACCCAGGTGTTCGAGCTCCCGGTACGCCTTGAGCGTCGTGTTGGGGTTGAGCCGGGTGTCGCGGGCGACCCGGGCCGCGGTGGGCAGCTGGTCGCCGACGGCCAGGATGCCCAGCCGGAGGGCCTCCTGGACCTGCTGGACGATCTGCAGGTAGGCGGCCATCCCGCTGTGCCGGTCGATCCTGAACTCGACCATCTGCGGCCGCCCCCTCATTCCGTCCATGTGCGCGACGACCGGAAGGTCCCGCGGCTCACAGCGGTCGCCGGCGGGCCCACCACAGGGTGAGGCCGGTGATCGCGGCGGTGACCGCCAGCAGGATCGCGGCGCAGGTCCACTGCATGGCGCTCATCTGGTCGTAGCCGAAGTATTCCAGGCGTTCGGCGACGATCCCCTTGTTGGCCCGGCAGGCGGCGCCCGTGCGCTCGTTGAAGCAGGTGCCGAAGCCGTGGAACCCGCCGTTCGCGTCGACGGTCCAGTTGTCGTACGCCACGGCGGCCCGGGGTACGTGGGGCTGTCCCAGCTCGACCGGGTTGGTGATCACGCGGGGCGTGAACGGCAGCAGCCGGACCCGGTCCCACACCTCCGTCATGGCGAAGGCGAAGCCGAAGGTGAGGACCATGGCGGGCAGCGTCCGGCGGACGAGCACACCGGCGGCGACACCGACGGCGAGGTGGAGCAGGGCCATCGCCACCGGCATCGGTCCGGTGTGGTCGAAGATGGTACCGCCCGACCACTCCCCCACGTTGACGACCTCGTGCGCGGGCTCCCACCACCAGGTGAAGACGGCGGAGAGCAGGGCCGAGCACACGACGGTGACCAGCGCCGCCATGCCGAGCTTGGTGGCCAGCCAGCGGCCGCGCGTGACCGACTGGGTGGTCACCAGCTTCACGGTGCCGCGCTCCCGGTCGCCGGAGATCAGCGGGGCGCCGAGGAATACGCCCGCGACGATGGGCACCATCGACAGGATCCAGGACCCGTCCTGGAAGGCCGCGCCGTACGCGTCCTGCATCTCCATCAGCAGGTCGCGCGGCACGGGGGTGGCCACCTCGTGCCGGCGCAGCCAGTCGTTCATCGAGGCCCGCTGCCAGAGCATGTTCACGCTCGCGGCGGCGGTCAGGAGCAGACAGGCCACGAAGGCGGTGCGGTGCTGGCGCCACACCAGCCACGCCAGGCCGCGCAGGACGCGCGGCGGCTGCTTGCCGGCCTCGCCCGCGCGCCCGGCCGATTCCTCTGCGGTCGCGCTCACGCGGCCTCCTCCTGCGGTTCGCTCTGTTCGTCTTCGGGGTGCTCGACGCGGGCGCCGGGCGTCACCAGGGCCGGGGTGCCGGGTGAGCGCAGGTAGCCCAGCAGCACCTCCTCCAGGGAGGGCTCGGTGACCCGCCAGTCGCCCTCCACCGGTCCGTGCCGCCGGATCAGGGCGGTGAACTGGCGGCCCGTGGCGCGCGATTCGACGACGGTGTGCCGGGCGATCTCCTGCGGGACGCCGTCCACGAGGTGGGCGCCGGTCACCAGACGGTGGGCGCCCAGCAGCTCGTCGATCTCGCCCGCGAGGCGGAGCCGGCCGTCGGCGACGGCCAGCAGGTGGTCGCACATGGTGGCCACGTCGGACAGCTGGTGGGAGGACATGAGCACGGTCGTGCCCTGTTCGGCCGCCTCGGCCATCAGCAGGCCCGCGATGTCGTGGGCGGCGAGCGGGTCCAGTGCGGCCACCGGTTCGTCGAGCAGCAGCAGTTCGGGCCGCTTGCCGAAGGCCAGCGCGAGCGCCAGCCGGGAGCGCTGGCCGCCGGAGAGGGCTCCGACGCGGGTGTGCGGGGCCAGCCGGCCGGACCGTACGATCCGCTCGGCGATCCCCTGGTCCCAGCGCGGATTGAGCTCCCGGCCCAGGCGCAGGGTCTCCTCGACGGTGAACCTCGGGAACAGCGGCTTGTCCTGTGCCACGAAGGCGCACCGGGCCGGCGCCGCCGGGCCGGTGACGGGCATGCCGAGGATCCGCAGGCTCCCGGTCGTCGGCCGGGTGATCCGCGCCGCGATGCTCAGCAGCGTGCTCTTGCCCGCGCCGTTGGACCCCACGAGCCCGCAGACGGCCCCGGCCGGCAGCCGGAACGAGCAGTCCCGCAGGGCCCACCGCCGCCGGTACCGCTTCCCCAGCCCCCGCGCCTCGATCGCCCAACGGCTCACGCCGTCGGCTGACGTCGTCCCACCCATGACCCACCTTGCTTGCTAATTAACTAGTCAGCTAGTGGAATGAGCATTAAGGATCACCGGGTCGCATGTCAATACACGGAATGAAAGTCACAAGTCGCCCAGATCGCCATCATTGGTGCACACCGTGCGCTCATTGGGGTGAATCATCTCCGCGCCCTCTGCCCGAGGTTGACGCATGATGCTGTGCTGACATCGCGCCCGGCGACAGGGAATCACCTCCGGGCCGGGGCACGGGCCGGCCACGGTTCGCCCGGCCCGATCGAGCGCGAGACGCGCGTATCGCTTGCCGCCCGGCGGATCCGGCAAGTCATCGGTCTCCATCCCCCGAGAGAACTCACCCCGTCGCGGCCGGCGCGGCGCGGGTCCAGGGAGGACGTCATGAGACGCAAGCTCATCGCCGGAGCGGCGGCCGCGGCACTGGCCGGCCCGGCCCTGCTGACGGCCACCGCGGCACCGGCCCGGGCCGAGCAGCGCTGGCTCGGCATCACCATGCTGAAGCAGGAGAAGTCCCAGTGGTGCTGGGACGCCTCCGGCCTGACGATCGCGCGGTACTTCGGCCACACCCAGTACAGCCAGACCGATTTCTGCGACCTCGCGGCCAAGAACAGCGGCCTGAGCTGCAACAATCAGCCCGCCACGCTCGACGACATGGCCAACGCCTGGTCCAACATGGGCTTCCGCAGCACCGGGCAGGGCCTCAGCCGCGCCGCCACCTTCAACGAGGTCGGCCAGGAGATCGAGGGCATCCGGCCCGTCGCCGTCCGCATCGGCTGGAAGTCCGGCGGCGGCCACATGAACGTCGTCTACGGCTACGACCCGAACCAGTCGACCGTGGGGGTCGGCGACCCCTGGCCGGACACCGCCACGTACACGTGGTGGGACTACGACGCGTACGTCAACAACAGCTCGTTCAGCTGGACCCATTCCCGCATCGGCGAGACAGGCTGAGGCAGGCGGTCATGCGCGGCACGCGAATCTCCCCCGAGCTGTTCCTCGGCCTGCCCCTCGGCGCGGCGGCACTGCTGGCCGCCGTCTGCGCACCGGCACAGGCCGCCGGCGGCCCCAAGGACGTCCCCGACTACCAGGGTGCCCTCACGGTGCTCCACTCGGCCCCGGTCAAGGACAAGGTCTGCCGCTTCCTCACCATGATGGCCAAGAGCGGTGGGAAGACCGGTGAGCAGAAGGCTCCCGTCAAGGCCGGGCCCTGCGATCCGAAGCAGACGTTCAGCACGCAGGACCCGATCGCCCTGAACGAGATCACACCCGATTTCGTCGCCGGAAAGGCGAAGCCGGACCTGCTGGAGGCGGTGCGGCTCACCTATCTGGTGTCCCTGGTGACCAGCGCCGACGGCAAACAGGCCACCGTCATGCTCGTGCTCCCCGGCGGGGGCGGCGAATGGCGGCTGGCGGCCGTGCGTGACGGTGACGGCGACTTCACCTTCGCCGGCAGGGCCACGCCGGCCATCACGGTGTTCGCCGAGCCGCAGATCCGCGCCTGGTACCGGGTCACCCTCGACAGCGTCGCCCCGCTCAACGACGCGGCGACCGCCGGGCTCGGTGGCAAGGACAAGGTGTCGCTCGCCGAGTACCAGAAGCTGGTGACCGCCCGCTACGCGGACAAGTTGCCGGGCTCGGAGTACGACACGAAGGGCCTCTCCAGCGGCTACCGGCCCACCGCGGCGGCGCGGGACAGCGAGTCCCCGGCGCCCCTGGTGCTCGGCGGCTCGGGCGCGGCGCTGACGCTCGCGGGCGGCGCGTTCGCCCTGCGCGCGTACCGCGGGCGGACCCGGCCGCGGTCGTGAACCGGTAGAAGACGAAAGGGCCGGGCGGTCGTACGCGGACGGGGGGCGCCGCATACGACCGCCCGGCAGGGCCGGCTCGGGAGTCTCCCCGGGTGCGGGGCGTCAGGCCGCCGTCTTCTTGGGACGGGGGATGAAGACGCACGCCAACGCCGCCGCCGCGGTCGACGCGAGGGTGAACTCCCAGCCGTGGTCGAAGGAAGTGATGGGGTCGCCGTCACCGGGGGTGCCCAGGAAGGCGACGAGCAGGGCCACGCCCAGGACCGAACCGACCTGACGGGCCATGGTCACCACCGCCGAGCCGGTGGAGAAGCTCTGCGGCGGCAGCGCGGCCACGGCGGCACCGACCAGGGTCGGTACGACCATGCCCACACCGACTCCGGTGAGGAGCATGCCGGGGAGCAGTCCCCCGGCGTAGTCGTGCGCGGTGTCCAGGCGGTAGATCCACCAGCCGATGCCGGCGCCGAAGAGCACCGACCCGGTGGCGGAGACCGCGCCGGAGCCGAACCGCCGGATGACCGGGCCGACCCCCATGGCCAGGAAGGGGACCATCAGCGGGCCGGGCGCGATGGCGAGGCCGGTCTTCAGCGGGGACCAGTGCCACACCTGCTGGCACCAGAGCACCGAGGACAGGAGCATCGCGCCGAAGGCCACCGCGAAGAGGAGGTTGGCGAGGGTCGCGGGGCCCACCGGGCGGATCCGCAGCAGGTCCAGGGGCAGGATCGGGGACGGGTGGCGGGCCGAGCTCAGGACGAACAGGCCGAGCAGCACCACGCCGATCGCCAGCGAGCCGAGCACCTCGACGGAGATCCAGCCCCAGTCCTCGCTCTTGACCAGGCCGAGCGCCACGACGGCGATGCCGAGGGTGAGCAGCGCGGCGCCGACGAGGTCGAGCCTGTCGGTGGTGGCGCGCTTGGGTGTGCGCGGCAGCGCGCGGGCGCCGACGAGCAGGGCGAACAGGCCGATGGGCAGGTTGATCAGGAAGACCCAGCGCCAGTCGAGCTCGGTCAGCAGACCGCCGGCCACCGGGCCGAGCGCCGCGGCCAGGCCGCTGATGGCGGTCCAGGCGCGCACCGCGGGCACCCGCTTCTCGGGCGGGGCCGCGGCGAGCAGGATGCCCAGCGACGCGGGGATGAGCATCGCCGCGCCGACCGCCTGGACGACGCGGGCGGCGACCAGGATCCATACGCCCGGTGCCACCGCGCAGGCGGCGGAGGCGACCGTGAAGACGGCGATGCCGAGCAGGTAGGCCTGGCGGGGGCTGGTGCGGTCCGCGAGGCCGCCCGCCGGGATGAGCAGGGCGGCGAAGATCACGGCGTAGGCATTGAGGATCCACGACAGCGATGCCAGCGAGGACCCGGAGAACTGTGCGCCGATGTCGGGAAGGGCAACGTTGACGATGAACATGTCGAGGTTGGACATCACAACCCCGGCTACAACGACGGCGAACACCAAGGCAAAGCCGGGCTTCGTCGCACTGCCCGCTTGAGCAGCGGCAGTCTGAGTCATCGCTCTCCTCGTTAGTGGGTTGGCTTTTCCAACTCACCTGAGCATACAGCTCTCCGGAGGCTCACTCCGCAGTTGTCCGAGAGGCGTCAGCCACACTTCACGGGCAGTTGGTCGAAACCGCGCTGGACCAGCTGGTCGCGGAAGGTCGGCTCACCCGCGAGCGTGATCCCGGGGAAACGGCGCAGGACTTGGGGGATCGCCCGCTCGGCCATCATCCGGGCCAGTGCCGCCCCCAGGCAGAAGTGGGCACCGCCGCTGAAGGTCAGCGCGTGGTTGCCGCTGCGGTAGGGGTCGAACGTCAACGGGTCGGCGAACCGGCGCAGGTCGCGGTTGCCGGCGGCGATCAGGAGGGTGACCTTCGTCCCCGCGGTGAGCGGCACGCCGAAGAAGTCCAGGTCGGTCGCGGCCATGCGGTTCAGCGCCTGGGCGGCGGGGTCGAAGCGCAGGGTCTCCTCGATGAAGCCGGGTGCCAGCTCCGGGTCCTCGCGCAGCCGGTCGGCGTGCTGGGGGTGCTCGACGGCGAGCCGCATCGCGTTGCCGATGAGGTCCATCGGCGCCTCCGTGCCGGCGACCAGGAGCAGCATGAAGTTGGCGATCAGCTCCTCCTCGCTGAGCTCGCCGCCCTCGTCCCGGGCCCGCGTCATCTGGCTGACCAGGTCGTCCGTGGGGTCCGCCCGGCGCTTGGCGACCAGATCCGCGAAGTAGTCGGCCATCCAGTCCATTCCGCCGTCGCCCCGGTCGAGCTGGGCCAGGTCCCGGATCGGCTCCAGGGCGGTGGTGATGTCGCCGACGGGGCCGCGGAAGTCCGGCCAGTCCTCCTTGGGGATGCCGATCAGGTGGCCCACCACGGCCATGGGCACCCGGAAGGCGAACTCCGCCATGAAGTCCACCGGCCGCCCGTCCGCGCCCAGCTCCGCCAGCCGGTCGACCAGCTCGTCGATCAGGCGCTCCACCACGGGCCGCATCTCGGCGATCCGCCGCGGGGTGAACGCGCCGCTGAAGAAGCGCCGGTAGCGCTCGTGGTCCGGGGAGTTGCTGAAGAGCATGTTCTGGGCGAGCCAGACCCACGAGGAGTGGTCGCGCCACCCGGGCATCATCCGGTCCTGCACCGGCCCGTCGGTCGACAGCAGCCCGGGCTCGCGCAGCGCGCGGAAGCACTCGGCGTGGCCGGTGACCACCAGCTGGTCGGGACCGAGCCGCAGCAGCGGTCCGTACGAGCGCAACGCCTCGTACAGGGGGTAGGGGTCACGCTTGCCCTCCCGCGTCATCAGCGTCATCATCGCCGTGCCGGGGTCCATCACCGATGTGCTCATCTGCTCTCCTCTGGAAAATTCCGGACGTGGTACGCGCTGGAGCCCGCCGCCGTTACAGCGGAGCCATGACGAAGTCCTCCTTGGTGGTGCCGCAGTCCGGGCACTCCCAGTCATCCGGTATCTCCTCCCAGGGCGTGCCCGGTGCGATGCCCTCCTCGGGCAGGCCCAGTGCCTCGTAGTAGACCCAGCCGCACACGAGGCACATCCATGCCCTTTTCCCGGCTTCTTCGCTCACGGGATGGTCTCTCCAGTTCTTGTTCCGTGTTCGGCGACGAACGCGGAGATGGCGCTTTTCACTTCGGGCGACATGAGGATGCCCATGTGCCCCCGGCCGGGGGCCGTCAGGAGCCGTGCGTCGCGCAGGCCGGCGACGACGTTCTCGGCCTCGCAGAACGGCACGACGGGGTCGTCGGGATCGTGGATCGCCAGCACGGGGATGTCGAGGTCGCGGCCGAGGCCCACGACGTCCCAGTGGCTGACGGGTACACCGTTGCGGCGGTGCAGCTCGCGGTAGATGCGGTCGACGATGGGTCGGGCCAGCCGCAGTTCGCCCTTCGACCAGCTCTCCAGCACGGCCGTCAGGGTGCAGGTCGGCGCGACCAGGGCGACGCAGTCGACGGGCTCCTCGGGCCGCAGCGCCACGGCGCCGACCGCGGCGATGGAGCCCAGCGAGTGGGCGACGATCACCCGGGCCCCGCCGAGGGAGTCCAGGGCGGCCCGGACGGCCGCCGTGTACTGGGTCATCGTCGCCTGCTTGCCCTCGGACACCCCGTGGGCCGGCGCGTCGAACGCCGCCACCCGGTAGCCGAGTTCGCGCAGCGGGGTGATGAGGGAGTACATGCTGGTGCTGTCGGCGCCCCAGCCGTGGACGAGCAGGGCGGTCGGCCCGTCGTCGCCCCACAGGTACCCGCCGCTCACATCGGGGTTGCCCTCGATGGTGAAGCGGCGGGCGCCCAGCGGCAGGACGTTGTCGGGTTCGGTGCCCAGCGCGCGGGTGCGGGAGAAGACGTCGGTCGCCCAGCGGCCGCCGACGCCCGGTATCAGGGCGCCGACCGCCGCGTGGGCGAACCTCCTCAGTGCGATCGAGGTCATGACGGGGTCTTCACCGGCACCGGCTCGGCGTTCGCCGGATCGATCTTCGTACGTTCGAAGTCGGTGTAGAAACCGGACTCGGTGTCGTAGAAGTGCAGCCGTCGGATGATCTTGGCCAGCTGGCTGACCTTGACCTTCTCCTCGCGGACCATGCCGGGGTACGCGTCCTTCAGCGCCTGCTGTGCCTTGCGCAGGTTGTAGTACGGGACGACCGGGGCGACGTGGTGTGCCGTGTGGATGGAGATGTTGTGCGTGAGGAACAGCAGCCACTTGGGGTACACGAAGTCGGTCGTCACCAGCAGCCGGCTGGCGTTGCGCGTCCAGTGCTCGTTGGTCAGGTACGGGATGTCGCTGGAGCTGTGGTGCATCAGCGTCGTCGCGCTGAACCACGCGTGGGTGGCGAGCCACGGCGCGACGAAGTAGATCAGGAAGCCCGTGACGCCGGTGAAGTAGATCAGCGGCGCGAAGTACAGGACGCACACGGTCAGCACGAAGGCCATCGACCGGCGCACGTCGCGGCGCGCTTCCTTCTTGGGGAAGTAGCTCGGCCGGAAGCCGGACTCCCGCCAGTAGTTGATCGTGCCGCCCCAGAACGCCCAGGTGCGCGTCGCGTGGTAGATGACCTTCTCGTGGAAGGGCATCCGATCGTACAGCGCGGCCGGGACCGGACGCCAGTCGGTGTCCAGCTCAAGGTTGTTGGTGTGGCTGTGGTGCAGGTTGTGTACGTGTCGCCAGGCGTGGAAGGGGTAGATGAGCGGAAGCAGCGACACATGGCCGATGGCGAAGTTGAACTTGCGCGACCGGGAGAAGGAGCCGTGCCCGCAGTCGTGCGCGATGCAGTGCAGTCCCCAGCCGCCGAGGCCGGCGACGATCCACAGCGGGATCCACAGCGACCAGTGCGGTGCGAAGGCGATCCCGACGATCGCCCCGATGTAGAGCACCCAGCTGACGACGAAGCCGAGGAGTCCGCGGCCCACCCGGGGCTCGAAGTAGTCCCGGGGGATGGCCGACTGAAGGCGCTCGCCCTCGATCTTCTCCGACTTGCGGAGGAATTCCTGGAAGTGTTCGTCGGGAGACGACGGAAAATTGTACGCGGCCATCGTGACTGATCCCTTCAGCCGGTCCGGTCGGACAGCCGGAGTTCCTTCGCCAGGTAGCGGCTCAGGTCGTCGATGGTCTGGTGCTCGTAGAGCAGACCCGGGGACAGGCGGCGCTCGACGATCTTCTCGAGCGACCCGGAGACCTGCACGGCGACACGGGAGTCGAGCCCGTACGCCTCGAACGACTTCGCGGTGTCGATGTCGGAGGGCGACACCTCGATGCGCTTCGCCAGGTGGTCGACCAGCCACTGCCGGAGGGATTCCTCCGTCAGCGGACCGGTCGGCTGGGCTTCCTTCTTACGTCCGAACATGTGTGGTTTACGCTCCTGCCGGGATGTCGTTCTCGGTACGTGTTACGGGAGGGGTGACCAAAAGGCCGCGGCGGCCTAGGCCGCGGTCTTCATGGCCCGTTTTCTGGCGATGGTCGCCTGGTCCGGCTCACGCAGGTCCCACACGACGCGCGCCTTGCCCAGGCCGAAGAGCACCCAGCCGCTCAGGTCCGGCTCCCACCACGTCACGCCGTGGCGGTACGAACCGGGGAACGCGTGGTGGTTGTTCTGCAGGCCCTCCCCGAAGGTGAAGGCGGCGACGGGCCAGTTGTTGGCGCTGCGGTCGTCGTTGTCGAACGGACGGCTGCCGATCGCGTGGCAGATGGAACCGACGCACCAGGCGGCCTGGTTGGCCACGAAGATCCGGGCGAAGCCGCCGAAGACCAGGGCCGTGAGCGCGGACATCGGGGTCTGGCCGACCGCGAAGCCGATCACGGTGGGGATCAGCACTCCCGTGAGCACCCAGATGGGGTACGTGCGGGAGTACCACATCAGCCGGCGGTCGCGCAGGACGTCCGGGGCGAAGACGGTCCACTTGGACGTCTCGTCGCTGAGCATCCAGGGCATGTGCGCGTACCACAGCCCGCGCAGCCGGGCCTTGATGCTCCAGCCGTGCAGGTTCGGGGAGTGCGGGTCGCCCTCCTGGTCGCTGAACCGGTGGTGGCGGCGGTGCGTCGTCACCCAGAACATGAGCGGACCCTGGGCCCCCATGGACCCGGTGATCATCATGACGCCCTCGAAGAAGCGCGAGGTCTTGAACGCCTTGTGCGAGAGGTAGCGGTGGAAGCCGATGGTGATGCCGCCCATGTGGACGAAATACATCGCGACGAACAGGACGATGTCCGTCGTCGTGAACTGTCCGGTCCACAGGAAATAGACCGCGGCGAGCGTGCCGATGAGCGGCAGCGTCATCGTGGTCAGCGCGGAGAAGCGTTTGATGCGGCGACTGGCAGGGTCGAGCTTGACGATTGCCGCCGCGACGGGATCAGCTGTTGCCGAGGACACGAGAACCAACTCCTTTTCTACTCGGACCGTGCGCGTTTCGGATATTTGACGTTGTGGACCAGGCCCAGCACGTCCAGGAGCCGGATGAACCCTCCCGCGATGTCGATCTGCCAGAAGGTGTGCCGGTTGTGTGCCAGGGCGGGCTTGGCGTGGTGGTTGTTGTGCCAGGAGCCGCCGACGGAGAACGGTGCGAGCGCGGCCACGTTGCGGCTGTTGTCGCGCGTCCGGTGCGGACGGTTGCCCAGCGTGTGACCGATGGAGTTGACGCTCCAGGTGACGTGGTCGAGCAGGAAGATCCGGGCGAGACCGCCCCAGAGCAGGCCGCCGACCGCGCCGCGTACGGTGCCGCCGGTGAGCGCCCAGCCCAGCAGGGCGGGCAGCGCCAGGCCGGCCAGGACCCAGACGAAGTAGAGCTCGTTGATCTTCATCACGAGCCGGTTCTTCATCAGGTCCGGTACGTACTTGCTCCAGTTCTGCCGGCGGACGGTGAACAGCCAGCCGACGTGGCCGTGCCAGAGGCCGCGCGCCTTGGGGAAGCGGCGGCCGTCCTCCAGGGGCCGGGGCGAGTGCGGGTCGCCGTCACGGTCGGTGAAGGCGTGGTGCTGGCGGTGCGTGGCCACCCAGAAGACGACCGGGCCCTGCGCGGCCATGCTGCCGGCGATCGCCCAGAACGCGGTGATCCCCGGCTTCGCCGCGAAGGACAGGTGGGAGAAGAAGCGGTGGAAGCCGCCCTCCACGCCCAGCGAGGTCAGGAGGTACATGCCCACCAGCAGGCCGATGTCGACCGCCGTGAAACCGTATGCGAGGGCGAACACCACCGCCCCGATGAAGCCGAGGGTGGGCACCCCGACGGTGAGGTACGCCAGCCTGCGGGCCGAGGCGTCGGTGTCCCCCGCCGGTGCGTTCGGCACGGCGGCCGGGGCGGGGCGTGGTGTGGTGCCGGGTGAGGTCTCGGGAGAGGTCTCGGGAGAAAAGGTCATGGTGGACTCCAGTCACCGCACAGACAGCGGCTTGTCGTCGGTGGCCAGGGCCAGCTTCTTCAGCGTCCCCTGGGCGTATGCCTTCCGTGTCGCGTCGCGGCGGACCTTGCCGCTGGTCGTCATGGGAATCGCACCGACCGGCCCGAAGTGCACATCGGCCGGCCGTACGCCGTGCTCGGCGGTGACCGCCGCGACCACGGCGTCGAGGACCTCGTCGGCCTCCGCCGCCAGCTGCCGGGCCGTGCCGCGGTACTCGGCGACGACGACCAGCTCCTCACCGGTCTCGCCGGGCACCGAGAAAACGGCCGAACCGCGCAGCTTGTCGTGGGCCTCGCGCACGCTGTGCTCGATGTCCTGCGGGTAGAGGTTGCGGCCGGCGATGACGACGAGGTCCTTCAGCCGCCCGGTGATGTAGAGCTCGCCGTCGAGCAGGAACCCGAGGTCCCCCGTGCGCAGATACGTTTGTTCACCTTCTGAATCCGCCAGGCGCGCGGTGAACGTCTCCGCCGAGAGCTCCGGCCGGCCGAGGTAACCGGCGGCGACATTGGGGCCGCTCACCCAGACCTCGCCGATCCGCCCGGCCTCGGCCGGGCGTCGGCTCTCCGGGATGACGATGACCACCTCGTGCCCCTGGGCGACGGTGCCGCAGCTGACGATCCGCGCGGCCGTCTCCGGTGCGGCCCCGCTCGCGGACCGGACCAGGCCGTTCTCCAGAGCCGTGCGGTCCAGCCACTGGGTCCGCACGGCGTCGCCCGTGGGCTTGCCCGAGACGTAGAGGGTGGCCTCGGCGAGCCCGTAGCACGGGATGAGCGACGTCTCGTCGTAGCCCCGGGGGCCGAACCGCTCGCGGAACTTGTCGAGCGTGGCCCGCGAGACGGGCTCCGAGCCGCAGAAGACCTGTCGCAGGGTGCCGAGGTCGAGCGTCTCCAGCTCTTCGTCGGTGATGCTCGACGTACACAGGTCGAACGCGAAGTTCGGGCCGACCGAAATCGTCACCTTGTGGTCGGTGATGGCCTTGAGCCAGCGGTACGGCTGTTGCACGAAGTGCGCCGGGGACATCAGGACCAGCGGCCAGCCGCCGTGGACGGCGAGCATGATCGTGCCCATCAGGCCCATGTCGTGGTACGGCGGCAGCCAGGTGCAGCCGACCCGGTCGGGCTCGTAGCCCATGTTCTCCTCGAGGGCGACGCAGTTGCTCACGAGGTTGTCGTGCGTGAGCACGATGCCCTTGGGGTCGCCGGTCGAGCCGGAGGTGTACTGCAACAGCGCGGGCTCGGCGACCCGCGCGGGCCGGCGGTCGGCCTCGGTCTCCTCGCGGAAGTACGCGTCGTCGACGAACACCCAGCTGGGGCGGCGTACGGACGGGGCGAGTTCGGCCTCGAACTGCCCGACGCGGTTCTCCAGGCGGCGGTCGGCGATGATCACGTCGGGCGCGCAGTCCTCGATGATCGAGGCGAAGCGGGCCACCGCGCGCTTTCCGGTGGGCGGGAAGGACGGCACGGCGGTGGCGCCGGCCTGGAATATCCCGAAGAGGGCGGCGACATAGTGCACGCCGGGGTCGAGTGCCAACACCACGCGGCGGCCGGTGAGTTCCCGGCGCAACAGGTCGGCGGCAATGCGACCGGCGTGGTCGGCGAGGTCGTGATACGTCCAGTCCACGACGTCGTCGCTCGTGCCGTCGGGCAGAAAGCGAAAGGCCAGCTGCCGCGGCCTGCTCGCCCGGTACTCCAGAATCTCCGGCAATGACGTGGGCAATGACGTACGATCCCAGCCCGCTATGCGGTCCACAGCGCCCCCGTAACCTTCAGCCTCGTGACTGAGACCCGTCATTGCGCCAATGGCGGGCCCTGATTTCCTTGTGTGTCCTGCACTGTGGAGCTGTTGGGCCCGTGTGTACGGGCCGTGCCGTCCTAGTCGGTGCGTACGACGCGGAGCTGCTGGGCGGAGCCCAGGTGGCTTCCGTCCGGTCCCCAGGCGTCGATCTGCTCGTCCACCCAGCCGTCGGCACTCGCCGCGCGGGTCCGCGCCCGCAGCAGAATCCAGGGCGACGCTGCCCTGGCGAGGTTTTCGCTGGGCCGCACCGTGAGTTCGACGGTCGGCACCAAGGCCAGCGTCGAAAGTACCGCGGCGTACGAAGGTGCCAGTGAATCCATCAAAAAGACGAATCGCAAGGCATCCGGCGGCTCTTCATCCTCCAGCAACCTTATCCATGCCACGAGTTCGGGTTCGGCACCGCCCGCATAAGGGCGACTTGTCCCGACCGGCCGTATCTCCAGGTAAGTGGAGATGGCGACGAACTCCGGTGGAATAGCGAAGATTTCACACTCCTGTGGCGGTGGCGCCACCGGGGCGACCGGAGCGAACGTCTGCCAGTCCGCCGGTTTCAGGGATCCGAAGATCGCCTGCCCCTCGACATGAATGCCTTTCGCGGTCACCGCGCGGGCGCCGAGCGTCGTGACGCTGCGCCCGGCGCGAATCAGCGAGGTCTCCAGCGTGAAATCGTCGCCGATCGGCCGGTGAAAGCGGGCGGTGGCGCTCTGCAGCGGAATGCCCGGTGCCGCGCCCTGCATCGCCGATGCCATCAGCGCGAGAGTGAGGCCGCCGTGGAACCCTCCGAAGCCGTGCAGATGCGTTCCGGCGGCGATGCGTCCGTCGGCCGGCAGACGGAGGAGAGTCGCAGGTGACAGCGGTGCGGCGGTGTTCGTCACGCTGCCTCCGATCCGAGGACCGGCAGCACGGAATCGGCGGTTCCAAGGGGCACCGAGCACCTCGGCACATGGCGGTGGAGCCCGGTCGTCGACAACAAGCCAGTCTTTGCTCGGAGTTGGATCACACCAGGACCGTAGAAGGGCCGCACACCGCCAAGCAAGCGATATTTTTTGTGACCCGCATCACGACGATTTGAATCCTCGGAAGGGCGTGACCTTCAACACTCGACAACCGCAGCTCAGTGGGTTGCGTACTCCAACGGACCCGGCGATAGTCTCCCCGCGAGTGATTTCTCGTTCTGGCTTGGGGGGGCCTGTATGCGTGGCACGTCGATCGTCACAAGAGCTCGTATACGAGCCGCGGCAAGCCCGTTGTCATGGTGCCGCCCCAGGAGCGCGCGGGCATCCGTGCGCATCGGCAACCCCGGCCGGAACGCCCTTCCCGGACCCTTCCATCGGCCCGAGCGGCCGGCCGCCATTGATCGCGGCCGTAACCTCCACGACCCGGAATGTTCTCGTCCAGATGGGCTCGCGTCATTTCACGCGGGGGAAGAGCGCGGTACGCGGCCGGGTCCGCGCACCGTGGACAGGACCGGTGTTCGTGTCAATGCCATGGGGACCGGCCCCCGTTAGTGGCAGACGAAACACCGTCCCACCACAGACGGCCACGCGAGGCCCAGCATCCAGGACGGACCGAGGGTTGGTATTGCCATGCTGATACAGCGAACTGCCGCACAGGACGTAGGAATTCTGGGGATCGGTGCCTACCGCCCGCATCGTGTGGTCGGCAATGAGGAGGTGGCCGCCCGCACGGGCCGGCCCGCCGATTGGATACAACGCCGGACGGGCATCGTCGAGCGCCGTTTCGCCGCCCCCGACGAGGGCGTGGTGGACATGGCGGTGGAAGCCGCGCGGAAAGCGGCGGCGGACGCCGGCGTCGAACCTGACAAACTGCAAGCGGTCGTCCTGACATCCATGTCGGGTCTGCGGCAGAGTCCTGGTGACGCGACCGAGATCGCCGACCGGCTCGGTACGCGCGGCGCCGCCTTCGACCTGAACGCCGCCTGCGCCGGCTTCTGCTACGGCCTGGCCCTCGCCGCGTCGATGGTCCGTGACGGCGCCGCCCGCTATGTCGTCGTCATCGGCTCCGACAAGATGACGGACATCATCGATCCCGAGGACCCCGCCGCCGCCATTCTGTTCGCGGACGGCGCCGGGGCGATGGTGGTGGGGCCGCGCGAGGAGTGCGGCATCGGTCCGGTCGTCTGGGGTTCCGACGGCAGCCGCGGCGGGCTGATCGCGCACTCGGCCAGCTGGCTGGAGTACCGCGACGAGCCCGGGACCGACTGGCCGACGATGAAGATGGCCGGGCCGGAGGTCTTCCGCTGGGCCATCGAGGAGATGCCCAAGGTGGCCCTCCAGGCCCTCGAAGCGGCCGGAATCGGACCCTCCGACCTGGCCGCCTTCGTCCCGCACCAGGCCAATCTGCGCATCATCGATACCGTGGCGGAGCGGATGGGGCTGCCCGAACGGGTCGTCGTGGCCCGCGATGTGATCCACACCGGTAACACCTCCGCCGCGTCGATCCCGCTCGCCGTGGCCCGGCTGCGCGAGTCCGGCGCCGTGGCCAGCGGCGATCTCGCGCTATTCCTCGGCTTCGGTGCGGGGCTCACCTGGGGGGCGCAGGTCGTCCGCCTCCCATGACGCCGGAGGGACCCGGAACGCGGACCGGGCCCGGCAGCACGGCCGTTCAGCGCATTTTCGGCCACCGGGCCCGGATGTCGTCCTACTGTCGTCGGAGGGGGCCCACCCCGCCCGGACCCGCCATCCGGCGCAGGTCCGCAACCGGGCCCGCGACGGGGCCCGTACGAAGGCGAGGACGACGACGCCATGACATCGATCCGCACCCGTGACCTGCCCGACGCGTCCTGCGGTGCTCCCCGTGCGCCGGAGCCGCCGCCCTTCGCGCACTTCGGGCCGGGCCCGCTGACGGCCGCGCTGGCGGGGATGCCCGCGGCCCGCGTCGAGGAGTTCACCGCTTCCTGGGACGACCTGCCGGCCGACGCGCACCTGGGCACCGACACGCCGTACCGCTTTCGCCGGTACGGGTCCTTCCGCCTGCGCGGGGACCGGCTGGAGCGGCTCCCGCACGCCGCGTTCTTCCAGGACAGGTCGGTGAACAGGGTGAACGGCGGGGTGAACCGCCTGTTCGCACCGCTGCGCGAGCCGGTGGCGGCCGGTGAGCCGCTGCGCGCGGTCGTCCTCGCCCTGCGGGACCGGCTGCCCGGCCCGAGCACGGGCATCGACACCTGCGGCGTCCACCAGATACGGGTCACCGCGACCGTCGGCGCCGAGGGACATCCCGCGCCCGAGGGCGTCCATCAGGACGGCCACAGTTACGTGGCCCAGGTGCTGATCCGCCGCCGGGACGTGCGGGGTGCCGAGTCCTGTCTCTATGACCTCCGGCGGCGTCCCGTGCACCGGGCGCTGCTGACCGCGCCCCTGGAGACGATCGTTCTCGACGACCGCCGGGTCCTGCACGGCGTCTCCCCCGTCCGGCCGGCGCCGGGCGCCACGTCCGGGGTGCGGGACATGCTGCTGGTCGACTTCTTCGCCGGTGCCGAGGAATCGCCGGAGGCCGGCCCGACGGCTGACGGCTGACGGCTGAATCCCCCTTCAGCAACGACGAGTCGTTTCCGAGCGCCGCTCCAGGGGAGGTCGAGGCGGCGCGCCGAGTCTGCTCGGAGCCCCGGCACCACGTCCGGCCGGGGCTCCGGGACGCCCGTACCGGGCGCAGGCGAAGGGAACGACCGTGGGGGAACGGCGCGTAGTGATCACGGGCATCGGGGTGCGCGCCCCAGGGGGCGTGGGCACCAAGGAGTTCTGGGAACTGCTGACCAACGGCCGGACGGCGACCCGCAGGATCTCCTTCTTCGACCCCTCGCCCTTTCGCTCGCGGGTCGCCGGTGAGGTCGACTTCGACGCGCGGGCCGAGGGGTTCAGCCCGCGGGAGATCCGCAGAATGGACCGGGCGACCCAGTTCGCCGTCGCCTGCACCCGCGACGCCGTGGCCGACAGCGGCCTGTCCCCCGGTTCGGTGCCGCCGCACCGGATCGCGGTGGCCCTGGGCACGGCGGTCGCCTCGGCGACCAGCCTGGAGAACGAGTACCTGGTGATGTCGGACAGCGGGAAGGACTGGCTGGTCGACCCCGGCCACCTCTCCCCTTATATGTTCGACTACCTCAGCCCCGGGGCGATGCCGGCCGAGGTCGCCTGGGCGGTCGGCGCGGAGGGGCCGGTCACCATGGTGTCCGACGGGTGCACCTCAGGGCTCGACGCCGTGGGGTACACGGTCCAGCTGATCCGCGAGGGCACCGTCGACGCCGCCGTCGCGGGTGCGACCGACACGCCCGTCTCGCCGATCGTCGTGGCGTGCTTCGACGCCATCAAGGCCACCACCCCGCGCGACGACGAGCCGTCCGGGGCGTCGCGCCCCTTCGACGGGACGCGCAACGGATTCGTCATCGCCGAGGGCGCGGCGATGTTCGTACTGGAGGAGTACGAGGCGGCGCGGGCGCGCGGGGCGCCCGTCTACGCCGAGGTCGGCGGCTACGCCACCCGCTGCAACGCGTACCACATGACCGGGCTGAAGAAGGACGGCCGCGAGATGGCGGAGGCGATCCGGGCGGCGCTCGACGAGGCCCGGCTGGACCGTAGCGCCGTGGACTACGTCAACGCCCACGGTTCGGGCACCAAGCAGAACGACCGCCATGAGACGGCCGCGTTCAAGCGCAGCCTCGGTGACCACGCCTACCGGGTGCCGGTCAGCTCGATCAAGTCGATGATCGGGCACTCGCTCGGCGCGATCGGGTCCATCGAGATCGCGGCCTGCGCCCTGGCGATCAAGTACGACGTGGTGCCGCCGACGGCGAACCTGCGCACGCCGGATCCCGAGTGCGATCTCGACTACGTGCCGCTGACCGCGCGCGAGCAGCGGGTGGACACGGTGCTGTCGGTGGGCAGCGGGTTCGGCGGTTTCCAGAGCGCGATGATCCTCCGGGGGCTGGAGGGCTCGGTCCGATGACCAGTGCGGTGATCACGGGGATGTCGGTGGCCTCGCCCATCGGCCTCGGTACGGAGGAGTTCTGGAAGTCCGTCCTGGCGGGCCGGCACGGCATCGGGGAGGTGGACCGCTTCGACGTCTCCGGCTATCCGTCCCGGCTGGCCGGGCAGATACGGGACTTCGACGCGGCGGACCACCTCCCGGGCCGGCTGCTGCCGCAGACGGACGTGTCCACCCGTTACGCGCTGGCCATGGCGGGGTGGGCGCTGGAGGACGCCGGGGTGGAGGCCGGCGCCCTGGCGGACTACGACATGGGAGTCGTGGTCTCCAGCGCGCAAGGGGGTTTCGACTTCACGCACCGGGAGTTCCGCAAGCTGTGGAGCCAGGGGCCGGAGTACGTCAGCGTCTACGAGTCCTTCGCCTGGTTCTACGCCGTCAACACGGGCCAGATCTCCATCCGGCACGGGATGCGGGGGCCGAGCGCCGCGCTGGTGGCCGAGCAGGCGGGCGGTCTCGACGCGGTCGGGCACGCCCGGCGCACCGTACGCCGGGGCACCCGGCTCGTCCTCAGCGGCGGGGTGGACTCGGCGCTGGACCCGTGGGGCTGGGCCGCCCAGCTGGCGGGCGGCCGGGTGAGCACCGCCGACGATCCGGCCCGCGCGTTCCTGCCGTTCGACCGGGACGCCGGGGGGCATGTGCCCGGCGAGGGCGGCGCCGTCCTCGTGGTCGAGGACGCGGCCTCGGCGCGGGAGCGCGGCGCTCCGCGTTCGTACGGGCGGATCGCCGGCTACGCCTCGACGTTCGACCCGCGACCGGGCAGCGGCCGGCCGCCCGGGCTGCGGCGGGCCGTCGAACTGGCGCTCGTCGACGCCGGGTTGGGCGCGGGCGACATCGACGTGGTGTTCGCCGACGCCGCGGGCGTCCCCGAGCTCGACCGCGCGGAGGCCGGGGCGCTGCGGGCCGTCTTCGGCCCCCGGGGCGTCCCGGTCACGGCGCCCAAGGCGCTGACCGGGCGGTTGTACGGGGGCGGCGGGCCGGTGGACCTGCTCTGCGCCCTGCTGAGCCTGCGGGACGGGGTCGTCCCGCACACCGCGCACACCACGCGGGTGCCCGAGGACTACGGCCTCGACCTCGTGCGGGAGGAGCCGCGCGGCCTGCCCGTCCGTACCGCCCTGGTGCTCGCTCGCGGCCGCTGGGGCTTCAACTCGGCCGTCGTCGTGACCCGTCCGGATTTCTGACGGACCGTCGGACGGTCGCTCTCACCAGGAGGCAAGACACCATGACAGCACTGATGGACCTCGACACGCTGCGCGCGATACTCGTGGCCTGCGCGGGTGAGGACGAGGCGGCCGGCCTGGCCGGTGACATCCTCGACGTCCCGTTCGCGGACCTGGGCTACAACTCGCTCGCCCTGATGGAGAGTGCGGCCCGGATCAAGCGGGAGTTCGGCGTGGACATCGCCGACGACGTCCTGAGCGAGCTGGAGACGCCGCGCGCGGTGCTCGACCTCGTCAACGCGTCGGCCGGGCAGGAGCGGGTGGACGAGGGGGTGAGGGTCGCGTGACCGGCTCGCGCCTGCCGCGGGTGCACCGCACCGAGCACTCGCTCATCGTGGCCGCGCCGCCGGCGCAGCTGTACGACCTGATCGCGGACGCGGCGTCCTGGCCGGCGGTCTTCGGCCCGTGCGCGTACGTCCGGCACCTGTCCCGCACCGGTCACTCGGAGCGTTTCGAGCTGTGGGCTGAGGTCAACGGCGAGGTGAGGAGGTGGACTTCGCGGCGGACCCTCGACCCGGAGCGGTTCTACGTCGGTTTCCGCCAGGAGCACTCCAGCCCGCCGGTCGCCTCGATGGGCGGCGGGTGGCTGCTGCGGCGGCTGCCCGGCCGGCGCACCGAGGTGGTGCTGCGGCACCGTTTCACCACCGTCGGCGACGATCCGGTGGCGCCGGCCGGGCTGCTGGAGGCCCTCGACCGCAACAGCCGCTCGGAGCTCGCCGCCCTGGCCCGGGTCGCCGAGTCCGGGCACCCGGTGCGGGAGGTCGTCCTCACCTTCACCGACACGATCGAGCTGGCGTGCCCGGCGGAGACCGCGTACACCTTCGTCGAGCGTGCCGACCTGTGGGCCGAGCGGCTGCCGCACGTGTCCCGGAGCGAGCTGACGGAGACCGCTCCGGGCGTCCAGGAGCTGGCCATGGAGACGGTCACGCCGGACGGCTCCGCGCACACCACGCGCTCGGTGCGGGTGTGCCACCGGCCGGGGTGGATCGCGTACAAGCAGCGGGTGCTGCCGAAGCTGCTGCTCGGCCACAGCGGTCTGTGGACGTTCGAGGAGGACGCGGCGGGGGCCAGGGCCTCGGCCCGGCACACGGTGGTCATCGACCCGGCCGCGGTGCCCGCGGTGCTGGGCGAGGGCGCCGGACTGGCCGACGCGCGCTCGTACGTGCGCAAGGCGCTGGGGGACAACAGCCGGACCACACTGTCGCTGGCGGCGGGGATCGGAACCGCGGCCCGCTGACGCGGCACGACGGAAGGGCCCGCCGGGATCACCCGGCGGGCCCTTTCCCCGTCACCTCCCGGTCACCCGTCGGCCAGCACCTGCTCGGCGTAGGCCATGGCGGCCGCGTCCAGGCGCAGCACGAGGTGGCTGGTGGCGGAGTTGACGTCCCGCCAGGAGCGCTCGAATCCGCCGGCGGCCTGGCCGGAGGTGCCCGTCGCGCGGAACATCCGGTTGACGGCGGTCAGCAGCGTCTCTGCGGCGAGGGCGCAGTCACGGGCGCCGCGCGCCGTCAGCAGCGCGGTGCAGCCGCCGGAGTCGGCGACGGCCGCGGCGCGGCGCACCAGGAGTTCGGCCGCGTCCAGCTCCCCCGCCGTCCGGGCGAGGACGTCGCGGAAACCGGCGTCGTGCGCCGCTCCCCCCGTGCCGGCCGCCCTGGCCGCGCCCCAGCCGGTCCACCGGGTGAGCATCCCGCGCGCGGCGCCCAGGACGGGGACCACGAACGACAGGCCGTTGACGGCCTTCAGCGGTACGCGGTGGCAGGCGGCCGGGGACGGGGAGCCGGAGCCCTCCATCACCCGTTCGCGGTCGAAGGACAGGTGCTCGGGCACGAACGCGCCGTCCAGGACGAGGGTGTTGCTGCCGGTGCCGCGCATGCCCACGGAGAACCAGGTGTCGAGGACGGTGTAGGCGGTGCGGGGCACGGCGAAGTAGCGGGCCGTCGGCGGTCCGTCCGCGCCGTCGGGTGCCGGTGTCGTCGCGCACACCAGCGCCCAGCGCGAGTAGTCGACGGCGCTGATGAACGACCATGTGCCGGACAGCCGCCAGCCGCCGGGGACGGCCTCGGCCCGCCCGACCGGCATCAGCGCGCCCACCAGCAGGGCGTCGGGTCCCTCCGCCCACAGTTCCGCCTGGCCCTTCTCCGGCAGGTGGGCCGCCATCCGGGCGACGGTCGCGCCGAGCGACGCCACCCAGGCGGCGGCGGTGCACTCCTCGCCGACCGCCGTGACGGCGTCCACGAGCTCGCCGAAGGTGCCCGCCGCGCCACCCCGGCGCTGGGGGACGAAGTGCCGGGCGAATCCGGCGTCGACGACGGCGCGGACGACGTCGGGGCGCAGCCTGCGCTCCCGGTCGGCGTCGGCGGCGTGGGCCGCGGCCAGCCGTGCGGCGTCCTGGGCCCGTGCGGCGAGGGGCTCCGCGGTGTGTCCGGTGTGTTCCCGTGTCGGCATGGTGTTCACTCCTTGCCGGCCGCGAGCGCGTCGGCGGCGGCGATCGCCAGCGCGCCGAGCAGGCTGAGGTTCTTGAAGAACTCGTTGCGCTGGGTGACGCGGCGGGCCGGGTCCTGCTGCCGCCAGAAGTCGTGGACGGTCACGGTCGTCGGCACGAGGCAGGCGGCCAGCAGGCAGACGCTGATCGGCGGGCGGAAGCCCGCGCCCAGGGCCACGCCGCCGACGAGCATGCCGGCCGCCGTGGCGCGGGTGGCGGTCTCCGGCAGGGGGATCCCGTGCCTCCCGGCCAGGGCGGGCAGCGGTCCGGGGTCGCGCAGGACGCTGTAGCCACCGGTGACGAAACTGGCGGCCAGCAGGGGCCTGGCCAGGCCCCTTACGGTCTGGTGTGCCGTCTTCATGGTTCCCTCGTCCTCCTCTCGGGCCCGGTCACCGGGCCGGTGTCGTGGTGACGGTCAGCCGGCCGAGGGTCAGCCGCACGCCCTGTCCCCACAGCCGGTGTTCGCGCCGGCCCTGCTCGTAGCGGAAGCCCACGGGCTCGGTGTAGGGGTCGGCGGAGAGCCGTACGAGCCCCCGGCCGTCCGCGCCGGCGGCGTCCAGCAGGGCGAACAGGCCGAGTCCGAAGGTGAGTTGACGCGGCGTGGCGCGGCGCGGGGTGCCGCCGTGGTCGATCACCAGGTGTTCGCGGGCGAGCGAGGGCAGGCCGAGCCGCCCGGCGGACAGCGCGCGCCCGCCGTCCACCGTCCAGTGGACGGTGTCCGCGGCCCGGTCCAGCGTGATCCCGAGCCGGTGGGTCCGGCCGGGGCCGCGGTCGGCGACCGGGACCGCGTAGGTGAACGCCGCCCAGTCCGCGCCCGGCGGCCGCATCCGCTCGTACACGGCGTACACGCGCCGGTTGGTGAGGAAGAAGTCGAAGACCAGGCCGGTCTCGCGGTCCAGTGCGAGCAGGGCGCCGGCCCCGAGCCGTACGTCGGCCTCGGGGTCGGTGACGGCGTCGCCGAAGGGGTGCCGGCCGGCGTTGAAGACGCGGACGGACAGCTCCGCCGTACCGGTCAGCCCGCCCGTGGCGGGCGCGTCGAAGCCCGGCATGCCGGACGAGGCCGTACGGGCCGCCAGGGCGCACCACTTGAGATGGTCGTCGGGCCCGCCGGGCCCCGCGGCGTAGGCGAACGCCGGGGTGCCGGTGTCCGGGTCGATGGCCTCGGGCTGGACGACCAGGCCCGCCGCGGTGGTCCGTACGACGGCGTCCCCGAGCGGCAGTGGTCCGATGGGCCGGATCTGCCAGTCGGGGTCCGGGCCCGTGGCGCGGAAGCCGGCCCGGCCGTCCCGGTCGAACAGAACGCGGCCGGTCGCCGCCGGGGAGGTCGTGCCGGGGCCGTGATGCATGATCGGCCGCTCCCTTCGCCGTGGTGTGCGGGGTGACCGACCCTCCCGGTGCGGGCTCGAAGGCCGCTCGACGCTCGCTGGACAGCCCGCCGTTCGCTCTCGACCCCGCCTCCAGCCGTTTTCCAGCCCGCGCGGCGAGCGTGTTGCGCCGGAGGAACGACTCTCAGGAGGGCATGCGATGGCAGTCGGGGACACGGACACCGATCGCTGGGTGCTGGTGCTGGGCGCGACCGGCCGGCAGGGAGGGACGGCGGCCCGGCACCTGCTCGACCGGGGCTGGGCGGTCCACGCGTTCGTACGCGACCCGGAGCATCCCCGCGCCCGGGAGCTGCGGGCCAGGGGCGCGCGGCTGGTGCGGGGCTCGCTGGACGACCCGGCCGCCGTACGGAAGGCGGTGGCGGGCGCGTACGGGGTGTTCACCGTCTTCACACCGACGCACGGCAACGGCCTGGACGGCGAGGAGCGGCACGCGGCGCTGGTGGCCGAGGCCGCGCGGGACGCGGACGTGGCGCACCTGGTGCACAGTTCGGTCGGTGGGGTGGAGAACCCCGGCGGCGTCGGCTGGCGGGAGACCAAGCTGCGGGTCGAGCGGACCGTACGGGCGGCGGGGCTGCCCACGACGTTCCTGCGCGCGGTCTACTACATGGAGAACTTCCTGGACCTACCGCCCGTCCTGGACGCCTCCGGGCAGCTGGTGCTGAGCCGGGGCCTGCTGCCGGGGACGCGGCTGCAGGTGATCGCCTCCCAGGACATCGGCCTGTTCGTCGCCGACGCCTTCGACGACCCGGGCCGCTTCGCCGGCCGGAACGTGGAGATCGCCGGTGACGAGCTCACCGGGCCGGAGATCGCCGAGGCGTTCGCGCGCCACACCGGGCGGCCGGCCCGCTTCGAGTCGGTGCCCATCGAGGAGATCCGGCGGCAGAACGAGTGGATGGCCAAGACCTTCGTCTGGTTCAACGAGGTCGGCTACACCGCGGACCTTCCCGCGCTGCGCGCGGAGCACCCGGAGCTGCTGACGTTCGACGCGTTCCTGCGCGGGTCCGGCTGGTCGCCGCGAGAGCCGGGATGAGCGCCCCGGCCGTGGAGCACCGGGACGGCCGCCGGCCGGGGCTGCCGTCCCTGACGGGCATGCGCTTCCTGGCGGCCGCCGCGGTGTTCTTCTCGCACTCCTTCTTCCAGTTCATCCCCAGCAGTTGGGGGTCGGACGAGGGGGTGGCGTTCTTCTGGAGCAAGGCCGGTTCGACGGGGGTGTCGTTCTTCTTCGTCCTGAGCGGGTTCGTGCTGACCTGGTCGGCACGGCCGGATCAGGGGCCCCGGGCGTTCTGGCGCAGACGCGCCTGCAAGATCTACCCCAACCACCTGGTGACGGCGGCGGCCGCCGTCGCGCTGGCGCTCTCGCAGAGCCGTACGGTGACGGGCCATCAGCTGTTGCCGAACCTCCTGCTGCTCCACACCTGGCTGCCCCGCTTCGACGTCCTGACCGGCGTCAACGCGGTCAGCTGGTCGCTGGGGTGCGAGGCGTTCTTCTACCTGTCGTTCCCGCTGCTGCTGTCGCTGCTGCGGCGGGTGCCGGTGCGGCGGCTGTGGTGGTGGGCCGGCGGGCTGGCGGCCGCGGTGTGGTGCGTGCCGCTGGTGTCGGAGCTGTTCCTGTCGGGCGGTACGGTCCTGTCGCCGCGGATGCCGTACTCGGTGACGCAGCTGTGGTTCGTCTACTTCTTCCCCGTGACGCGCTGCCTGGAGTTCGCGCTCGGCATGGTGCTGGCCCGGCTGGTCGCGGAGGGGCTGTTCCCCCGGGTGCCGTTGGTGCCGGCCGGGGCGCTGGTCGTCGGCGCGTACATCGGGGCGCTGCACGCCCCCGGGCAGTACGGCACGGTCGCCGTGACCGTGGTGCCGCTGGGCCTGCTGATCGCCGCCGGGGCGTCCGCCGACATCGGCGCCCGGGCGTCGGCGCTGCGCGGCACCACGATGGTGTGGCTCGGCGAGGTGTCGTTCGCGCTGTACATGGTGCACGAACTGCTCATCGACCAGGTCGCGCGCGCCCTGGGCATCGGCCCCCGGGACGACCTGAGCGGCTGGCAGGCCGCGGGCCTATCCCTGCCGGTCCTGGGCGGCGCGGTCCTCCTGGCCTGGCTGCTGTACACGGGCGTCGAGCGACCGGTGATGCGCCGGTGGAGCCGCGCCCGCAAGCGAATCCCTCTCGAAGTGGGTGAATTCTCATGACCTCAGCCCCGGACAACGGGACGTCCGCGAGCGACGATGTGTTCCAGCTGGTCTTCCGGAGCGCTCCGTGGACCTTCCAGAGTCTGTACGTGACCGCCCGGCTCGGGCTCGCGGATCTGCTGGCGGACGGGCCGCGGACCAGCGACGAGCTGGCCGAGGTCACCGCCAGCGACCCGGACGCGCTCTACCGCTTCTGCCGCGCGGTGGCCGCGCTGGGGCTCTTCCGCGAGCACGCCGGACGGGTCTTCGAACTGGCCCCGGCCGGTGAGGCCTTCCGCAGTGGCGGCCTCGCGCAGTTCACGATGGTCAACGGCGCCGAGAACTTCCGTTCCTGGGCCGACGTCATGTACAGCGTACGGACCGGGAAGCCCGCCTTCGACCAGATCTACGGCATGCCCGCCTTCGCCTTCCTGGACCGCAACGAGGAGGCGCGGAAGGTGTTCCACGCGATGGTCGGCCGGGGCACCGTCCCGCCGGCCGTCGATTCCTGCGACTTCTCCGCCGACAGCACCGTGGTGGACCTGGGAGGGAGCGTGGGGACGCTGATCGCCCACGTCCTGCGGGACCGCCCGGGGTTGCGCGGCGTGCTCCAGGACCTGCCGACGGTCGTCGACGAGGCGCCCGCCGTGCTCGCCGGGCACGGGGTGGCGGACCGGGTGGAGATCGTGGGCAGGAGCTTCTTCGACGGGGTGCCGGCCGGTGGGAGCACGTACGTGCTCTCGCGGGTCCTGCACGACTGGGGTGACGACGACGCGCTGCGCATCCTGCACAACGTCCGTGAGGCCATGACGCCGGACGCGCGGCTCGTCGTCATCGACCAGGTGATCCCGGAGGGCGGGGGCTTCCATCCGGGCAAGTTCTCCGACCTCCAGATGCTGGTGGTCCTCGGCGGGCGGGAACGGACGGTCGAGGAGTTCCGCGGGCTGCTCCTGCGGGCCGGGCTGAAGATCAGGGAGGTGCGGCCTCCCGAGGAGACGGGCGACAGCCCGCGTACGGAGGCCGTGATCGAGGCGGGTCTGTGAGGGTGGGTCCGTGACGGTGGCGGTGGGTCCGGCGCGCGCGGGGGGACGCGACACCGGACCCCGGCGGGCCGCCGCCGGCCCGGCCGGTGCGACGTCGCGCGTCCGCTCCGGCCGGGCACGGCCCTTCCGGCGACGGCCTGGTCCTCAGGTGGCGGTGGCGCTGTGCGCCTCCGCGCCCGTGCCACCGGGCGCCTCCGCCTCGGCCGTCCGCGCGCGGCGCTCCAGGGCGGTCATCAGGAGGGCCGGGAGCGTGGCGACCACCGCGGCCGCCAGCACCCAGATGAAGGTGGTGCCGAAGCCGGACGCCTGCTCGGAGACGCGGGTGCCCGCGTCGTCCAGATGCTGCTGGAGCACGACGACGAAGAGCGCGGTGCCCATCGAACCGCCCACTCGCTGCAACATGTTGAGCTGCGGCGTGGCGTCGCCCACCTGGGCCGGCTCCAGCGCCCGGAAGGCGGCGGTCATGGCCGGCATGCCGGCCATGCCGATGCCGAAGCCGCGGGCCACCATCGCCAGGCTCAGCAGCCAGTAGGAGCTTCCGGAGGTGATGAGCACGAAGGGCACGGTCGCGGCCACGCAGATCGCGCCGCCGATGACGGCCGTCAGGCTGCCGATCTTCTCGAAGAGCCGCCCCGAGATCACCATGGCGACCGCGGCGCCGACGCCCTGGGGCGCGAGCAGCAGACCGGTGTGGACGGCGTCCTCGTGCCGGACGACCTGGTAGTACAGCGGCATCAGGATCATGCCGCCGAAGATGGCCGCGCCCATCGCGAAGGTGGTGAAGGACGCCGCGCTGAACATCTTGTTCCGGTAGAGCCGCAGGTCCAGCAGCGGATGCTCCGCCCGCAGGGACCGCAGCACGAAGGCGACCATCAGGGCCAGTCCGACGAGGAACGGCAGCAGGACGTCGGCGGCGAGCAGGTCCGCCTTCTGGCCGGCCTGGGCCAGTCCGTAGGTGACGCCGACGACGCCGACCGAGATCAGGAACAGCCCGACCGCGTCCAGCGGCCCGGCGTCCTCGGTCTCGTCGCGCGGGAGCAGGCGCACCGTCAGGTAGAGGGCGAGCAGGCCGATCGGCACATTGATCCAGAAGATCCACTCCCAGCCCGCGTGGTCCAGGAGCAGCCCGCCGATGGTGGGCCCGAAGACAGGGGTGAGCACCATGGGCACGCCGATGGCGCTCATCACCCGGGCCAGGCCCTGCGGCCCGGCCGCCCGGACCAGGATCATCTGGCCGACGGGCATCATCAGCCCGCCGCCGATGCCCTGAAGCACCCGGAAGACGATCAGGAGCTCTGCCGACGAGGCCAGGCCGCACAGGGCCGAGGCCACCGTGAAGACGGCGAGCGACCACGCGTACAGCCGGCGGGGGCCGTAGCGCCTGGCGGCCCAGGCGGACAGCGGGATCACCGCCGCCAGGGCGAGCAGATAGCTGGTGACCACCCACTGGACGGTGTCCAGGGAGGTGTCGAAGTCGAGGGAGAGGTGCCGGAGCGCGACATTGACGACGGTCGAGTCCAGGAAGGCGAGGATCGCCCCCAGCAGGACGACCAGCACCGCTTGCCGGGCTCGGGGTGTGAGGCCGGGCTTCTCCGCCGGGGCCGTCGCGGCCCCGTCGGACGTGCCCGCTCGGTCATCGTTTGCAGCCATGACCCCATGGTCATCCATCGAGGTGGCACTGTCAACCAACCGGATGATTGAGTAAAGTGTCCGCATGACGACGAAGAGGACCGGGTCCGGGTCCGCCCCGGAGGCCGACGAGCTGCCCGACCGACCCCGGCCGCGCCGGGCACCGAAGACCGAGGAGCGCCGACGGGACGCGGAGCGGTCCCGGAAGCTGCTGCTCGACGCGGCGCTGGAGGAGTTCGCCCAGCACGGCCTGGCCGGCGCCCGGGTGCAGGACATCGCCGCGCGGGCGGGCGTGAACAAGCAGCTGATCAGCTATTACTTCGGCGGGAAGGACGGCCTCTACCGCGAGCTCCAGCGCGAGTGGGCCGAGCGCGAGGCGCTCTTCGTCGAGGAGTACGCGCCGCTGGAGGAGGTCGCCGTCCGCTATCTGGAGCGCGGCCTGGCCGACCCGCGGCCGGCGCGGCTCGCGATCTGGCGCGGCCTGTCGGGCGACTCGCAGGAGATCCCCGAGGAGACGTCGGCGATCACCGCGGACCTGGCGCGGCTGCACCGCGCCCGCGAGCGGGGCGAGATCTCCCCCGACCTCGACCCGGGCTTCCTGCGGCTGGCCGTCATGGGGATGGTCATGGCGCCGATCGTGATGCCGCAGATCGCCAGGGAGGCGTCGGGGCTCGACCCCCGGTCGGCCGAGTTCCAGGAGCGGTACGGCGAGCAGATCCGCCGGCTGCTGCGGCATCTGTCCGCACCCAAGGAGACCGAGCCCAAGGAGACCGAGCCCAAGGAGGCCGAGCCCAAGGAGAACGGGTCCGCAAAGGCCGAGGGGTACGAACCGGCCGGGTGCGAGTCGTAGGTGGGAGACGCCGGAGGCGCCAGAGTGCCGGGCACGCCGGCCCTGAGCGCGAGGTACCCGAGCCGGGTACCTCCCAACCGCCGCGCCCCACCGGCATAGGCGTCTCCCGGGGCCCCGGTCCGCGCGGACACCGGCACGTCCCGAGGGCCGCGGGCTGCCCAATTGAACGGCTCGCGGGAGCCGGGCGGGCCGCCGACACGGGAGAAACCGCGTCGGCGCCCAGCGCAGCGCCTACGCACCTACCAGAGGCCGTCCGTCAGCTCCCGGAAGCGAGTGAGACGTGAGATCTCCGCATCCGCACCGCCCGCCCCCCGCCGGTTGGAGAGGGTGACATGCGTGGCACCGGCCTGACGCCAGGTCTCCAGGCGCTCGGTCCATGCCTCCTCCGGCAGCAGCTGGAGCGGCATGCGCGCCTCGACGCCGAAGTCACCGGGGTCCCGGCCGTGGTCGGCCACCAGGGCGCGCAGCCGGCGGATCACGTCCACGCCGGCGTCGACGTCCCGCATCAGCGGCCCGAACATCTTGTATCCGTCGGCGAGCCGGGCCATCCGGTCCAGCACCGCCGGCCCCGGCACCCCGCCGCCCTCGAAGTCACCGCCGCCCATCCACACCGGAATGGGCCGCTCCGGGCGGGGGTTGACCGCCACGTCCACGATCTCGATCAGCTTGCCGCGGTAGGTGACGTACGGCTCGGTCCACAGCAGCCGCATCACCTCCACCTGCTCCTCGATGAGCTGTCCGCGGGTCGCGGGGTCGACGCCGAGCGCGCGGACCTCCTCGCGGTTCCAGCCGACGCTGACGGACAGCCGCAGCCGGCCCTCCGAGAAGAGGTCGATCTCGGCGGCCTGCTTGGCCGCGATGCCGGCCGGGCGCAGCGGCAGCAGCACCGACGCGGCGATCTCGATCCGCGAGGTCAGCGCGGCGACGAAGGCCGCCTGGGTGAAGGACTCGTGCCACGGCTCGCACGGGGAGATGTCCGAGGGCCAGTTCGGCGCCCGGGCCGGCAGCACGTGCTCGCCGAACCCCAGATAGTCGTAGCCGAGCTCCTCGAATGCCTGGACGTAGTCCCGCAGTTCGTGGCGGCTGTCGAAGTAGGGCAGGTCACCCCCGATCCGCAGCCGGCGGGACGGGCGTTGCTGAGAGCTGGTCACGCGAGGAACCTCCGTGAGCGCGTAGAGCTTCTTCCCTGTCCCCGTCCACGATGGCACCGATCGCTGGAGCGCGGCTACTGCGGCCCTCGAACGGCGCGTCGGGATCGGGGAGTTCCAGCGGGCTTCGAGCCCTGCTCCAGCCGCCGGGGCGATCGTCGCGCACACCATCCGCACATCGAAGGGAGCGTCGGATGAACGACAGCGGGACAGGGGCGGCCGGACCCGGTGGAGCGCCGGAACTGCCCAGGGGCGTCAGCCTGACGGCGGTGGGCATCGCCGCCGGGCGCGCCTTGGAGAGCGACCGCGCGCAGCCGCTCTTCCACGACCCCTACGCGCGGGCCTTCGTGGAGGCCGTCGGGGCGAGCGCCGTGGACGGCATGCGGGACTTCGCCGGGTACGTGGCCGTGCGCACCCGCTTCTTCGACGACTACCTGGCCGGCGCGGCGGACCGCGGCTGCCGGCAGGTGGTGATCCTGGCCGCGGGTCTGGACACCCGGGCGTTCCGGCTGCCGTGGCCGGCCGGTACGCGGCTGTTCGAGGCCGACCTGCCGGAGCTGCTGGACTTCAAGGAGGGCGTGCTGGCCCAGGAGCGGGCGAAGGCCGGCTGCGAGCGGACGGTCCTGGGTGCCGACCTGCGCGGGGACTGGCCCGGGGCACTCCTGTCGGCCGGCTTCGATCCCGGGTCGCCGTGCGCGTGGCTGGTCGAGGGACTGCTGCCGTACCTGTCCGCCGCCGAGAACGACGCGCTGCTGCGGGAGGTGGCCGGGCTGTCGGCCCCCGGCAGCGAACTCGCCATGGACCACATCGACTCGGGGACCAAGGGCGGCGATCTGGCGGAGGTCTCGGACACCCTCGACGGACTGGGCGCGACCTGGCGGTCGACCCTCGACGATCCGGCGGCCTGGCTCACCGGGCACGGCTGGCACGTCAGGGACGCGCCCACGGTGGCCGGGCTCGCGGCCCGCTACGGGCGCGGCGGCGACCTCGCGGCGCGCGTCGGGGCCCGGCCGAGCGGGCTCGCCGCGGCCGTCCGGGAGGGCTGAGCCGTGCCGACCGACGCCCTGACGGCCGACCTTTCGCTGGCCCTCGTCTGCCGGGTGCACACCGAGCCGGACGGCGACGACCACACCATCCCGTACACCCTGCGCTTCGCCGTGACCGCTCCGCGCACGGTGGCCGCGGGCGAGGAGTTCGGCGTGCTCCTCGCGCCCGCGCCGATCACCTTCAGTCCGAAGCTCAGCAGTGGCATCCGTGACCTCACGCTGTGCTTCCGGGCGCCGACCGGCGCGCGGGTCGTGCGGCACGCGCTGGAGGGCGGGGAGGGCGCGCCGTACGCCGAACCGCTCGCGGGCGGCGGGCTCGCGGTGCGTGCACCGGGGCCGTTCGGCCCGGGGGTGCCGTTCACGCTTCCGGCGGTGCGCTGGACGCTGCGGGCCGACGGCGGCGGCGCGGTGGAGACCGGCCTGGCGGGAACCGGTTTCGCCGACCCGGCGTGGAGCTATCACTGGGCCCGGACCTCCGACGCCCGCCGGGGCACGGTGGTCGGCTATCCGCAGCCGACGGGCACGCTCACCCGGACCCTGCCGGTGCCTTGACGCTCGCGCGACGGATCTGTGCGCACCACCGCTGCGCGGCGGTGTCCTCAAACTCCCCCAGCTACCGCTGGGAGGTGCCCCCAACGGGCTGATTGTGGCTGAACCCAGCCACAATAAAGCCCGTCCGGCGCTTGAGGACGCGCCCGCAGGGCGCCCGCCGCCGCAGGCGGCAAGGACCGGCCCGCAGCCGAAGACCCGCACGGCACACGGTCGTGCCCCCTCACCCGCCCGTGTCCGCCAGCGCCTCCGCCGCGGCGCGGAGGATGCGGGTCCGGCCCTCCAGCGTGGTGGCCGCCGCCGAGACCATCACCCCGAGTGTGGTGACGCCGGCGTCGGCGTACGCGCGCATCCGGTCCGCGAGCCTGGGCACCGGCCCCACCAGGGCCGTGCGGTCGATGAACGCGGCGGGCAACGCGGCCCCCGCCCCCTCGCGGTCACCGGCCGCGAGCCGCTGCCGCAGCAGGGCGGCCTCGCGGCCGTAGCCCATCCGCCGGGCCATGGCGCAGTAGAAGTTCCGTTCGGGGTCACCGATGCCGAGCAGATACACGTACTGCTCGCGCAGGGCGTCCACCGCGCTGGCCACGTCGTCGGCGACGGCCGTGGGCAGGCTGGGCAGGACGTCGAACCCCGCCATGCCGAGCCCCGCCCGCAGCCGGCCCGCCCGGATTCCGGCGACGGACTCGGCCACGGACTCGGGCGAGGTGAACACCCCGATCCACCCGTCGGCGATCTCCCCCGCCAGTTCGAGGGCGCGCGGCCCGACCGCCGCCAGGTAGACGGGGACCGTGGGCCGCGGCCGTTCGGTGTGCAGGTACAGGGGCGCGTCGCCCCCGGTGCCGGGCGCGGGCAGCTGGAAATGTTCACCCTCGTAGGTGACGGCCTCGCCCGCCAGGGCCCGCCGGACGATGTCCACGTACTCCCGGGTGCGGGCGAGCGGCCGGTCGAAGGGCACTCCGTACCAGCCGTGCGACACATCGGGGTTGGAGACCCCGAGCCCGAGCCGGAACCGGCCGCCGCTGAGGGCGTCCAGCGTCGCCGCGGTGAGCGCGGCCGTGCCCGGCGGGCGGGCGGGGATCTGCATGACGCCCGAGGCGAGGCCGATGCGCCGGGTCGCCCCGGCGGCGAGCCCCAACACGCTGACCGCGTCCGAGCGGTAGCCCTCCGGTGCCAGCACCACGTCGTAGCCGAGCTCCTCCGCGGCGCGGGCCAGTTCGCCCGCGCCCTGATAGGTGAGATTCGCGCCGAGCCGCATGCCGTCTCCCTCCGATCGTGTCCCCGGACGCCGGACGGCGTGTCGGATCGGACGTGTCAGATCAGGTGGGCGCCGCCGTCCACCAGCAGCACCTGGCCGGTGGTGTACGTGGCGTCGGCGAGGTTCAGCACGGCCTCGGCGACGTCCTCGGGCAGGCCCACCCTGCGCAGCGGCGTGCTCGCGCGCACCTTCTCCGCGATCGGGGCGAAGAAGTCGCTGTCGCGGGTCCAGGGCGTCTCGATCAGGCCGGGTGCCACCGCGTTGACGCGGACGCGCGGGCCGACGGTGTTGGCGAGCAGCACGGTCATGTGCTCGATCGCCGCCTTGCTCACCGCGTAGGGGATGGAGCTGCCCGCGGGCCGGCTGCCGGCGACGGAGGAAATGTTGACGACCGCTCCCGACCCGGACGCGCTCAGGTGGGGCATCGCGGCGACGGTGGTCTGCCAGGTGCCGAACACATTGAGCGCGAAGATCTCCCGCCAGACGGCGGGGGACGCGCCCTCCAGGTCGGCGTGCGGGACGACACGGGTCAGGCCCGCGTTGTTGACGAGCAGGTCGAGCCGCCCGTAGTGCTCCACCGCGGCGGCCACCAGCCGCCGGGCCTCGGCCTCGACGGAGACGTCGGCCCGTACGTACACGGCGTCCGGCAGGGACCGGGCGACCTTCTCGCCGGCCTCCGCGGAGCGCGCGGAGTTGACCACGACGCGGATCCCCTCGGCGGCCAGCCGGGTGGCGATGGCCGCCCCGATGCCGGACGAGGACCCGGTGACCAGGGCGACGCGCGCGGGGGCGGACATCAGTAGTTCCCCAGTCCGCCGCAGACGTTCAGGGCCTGGGCCGTCACCGCGGCCGCGTCGTCCCCCACCAGGTACTCGACCATCGCGGCCACCTCGCGGGGCTCCACGTAACGGCCCATCGGCACCCGGGTGGTGATGCGGTCGTGCGCCTCCCGCTCGCTGACGCCCCAGATGCCCGCGTAGTGCTCGCGGACCCGTTCGGCCATCGGGGTCTCGACGAAGCCGGGGCACACGGCGTTGACCGTGATGCCGGTGCGGGCGAGCTCCAGCCCGAGCGCCTTGGTGAAGCCGACGACGCCGTGCTTGGAGGCGGAGTACGGGGCGGCGTGCACCACGCCCTGCTTGCCGCCGGTGGAGGCGATGTTGATGACGCGGCCGCTGCCCCGGGCGAGCATGCCGCCGGTGGTCAGCACCTCCTTGGTCATCAGGAAGACGCTGTTGAGGTTGGTGTTGATGACGTCGAACCACAGCTCGTCCGGGATCTCCGCCGTCGCGCCGCCGCCGCTGCGGCCCGCGTTGTTGACCAGGACGTCCACCGGGCCGAAGCGGTCCACGGCCGTCCGTACGTACTCCCGGATCTGCTCGGGCCGCGAGACGTCGCACGTCGCGCCCTCCGCCTCGTGGCCCGCCCCGCGCAGCTCCGCGACGGTCGCCTCCAGCTCGTCCTTGCCGCGGGCGCAGATGTGCACGCGCGCCCCGCGCGCCGCGAGCCGGTGCGCGATCTCCTTGCCGATGCCGCTCGTGGCTCCGGTCACCAGGGCCACGGGCCTGACTGTCTCGCTCATGCGTCTTCGGTCCCGCCTGTCGTCGGATGGTGGCCCGGCGAGCGTGCGGCACCGGCCTAGAGGCGAAGTCGACGGCGGCTGGAGCGCCGGCGCGTCCCGCTTCGAGCCCGCTTCGAGGCGGGGCGGCGAGGGTGGGCCTCCCGGCCCCGCCCCGCCCGGCCGTACGCACCCGCCGGCATCCCGCACCCGCACCCGCCGTGTTCATCCGCACGCACCCGAAGGAGCGCCATGAACGACACCGCCGTGGAGACCGGCCTGTACGCCCGGGTTCAGCATTTCTACGCACATCAGATGCAGGCCCTGGACGCCGGCCGGTTCGAGGAGTACGCCCTGACCTTCACCGAGTCGGGCACCTTCCAGCATTCCCCGTCCGCCGAACCGGCCCGCGGCCGGGCGGCGATCGTCGCCGAACTGGTGAGGTTCCACGAGCGGTTCGCGGACGACCCGGTACAACGACGGCACTGGTTCAACCACATCGCGCTGACCCCGCTGCACGACGGCGCCGTCCGCTCCACGGTGTACGCGCTCGTGGTCACGGTCCGGCCCGGCCGGCGGGAGCCGGAGATCGCGCCGAGCTGTGTGGTGCACGACGTCCTGGAGACGGGCGGGGACGCCGTCCTCACCCGGTCCCGGAGCATCACCCACGACCAGCTCGGCTGAGCGGGGCCGCGGCGGCGGGCGCGGGTTTTCGGCCGCGGGCCGTCTTGCCGCCTGCGGCGGCGGGCGCCCTGCGGGCGCGTCCTCAAGCTCCCCCAGCTACCGCTGGGAGGTGCCCCCAACGGGCTTGGTATCGCTGGGCTCAGCCGCTGTCAGCCTGTCCGGCGTTTGAGGACATCGCCGCGCAGCGGTCGGTGCGCACGACACGGCCCGCAGCCGCCCGCTCACATGACCCGCCGGACACGGCCTACGCGGACCGGGCCCGCACGAACGCCTCTCCCCCGTCGAGCTCGGGCGCGCCCGAGAGCACGGCCTGGTGCAGCCGCTGGAGCCGGGGCGACGGCTCGACCCCCAGCTCGCGGCGCAGCCGCTCGCGCAGCTGCCGGAACTCCTGGAGCGCCCGCCAGGGGCTGCCCGAGCGGCACAGGGCGGTCATCAGCTGCGCGCAGAGGTTCTCGTGCAGGGGGTGCCGGGCCACCAGGGTGCGCAACTCGCCCAGCAGGGCGGCGTGGTAGCCCAGGCGGAGGTCGGCCTCGATGCGCTCCTCCAGCGCCTGCATGCGGGTCTCCTCCATGTAGAGGGTCTCCAGCCCCAGGACGCGCCCGACCGGTACGTCGACCAGCGCCGGGCCGCGCCACAGGGCGAGGGCGCGGGTCAGGTGCGCCGAGGCCGCGCGCGCGTCGCCGGCGGTCAGCGCGTCGTGCCCGCGGCCGGCCAGGAGGCGGAACTGCGACCAGTCGCAGCTCTCGGGCGCGACGGTGACGCGGTAGCCGCCGAACGCGGTGGCCAGGACGTCCTTCGGGGAGCGGCCCGGCGGTTCGGGCGCGTCGCGCAGAGCCGCGGCTATGCGGCGGCGCAGCTGGAGTATGTAGGTCTGCAGGGTGGTGGCGGCGCTCCGGGGGATGTCGTCGCCCCACAGCTCTTCCATCAGTGTCGACACCGGTACGACGCGCCCGGCCCACAGGGTGAGCAGCGCGAGGATCTGGCGCGGCTTCCCCGCGCTGGGGACGATGGACGTCCCGTTCTCGTGAACCGTGAGTTCTCCCAGCACCTCGATGTCCATTGCGTCCTCCACTCGGAAGCGAACCGTCGGGCTTCGCTTCGAAGACTCGCATCGAGGGGCGTCCGCCGCCCAGTGAGGCCGTCACCAGAGCGACGGTGAAATCGGCACGTCCGCCGTGAGGAATTCACAGCTCCATTTTCGTACGTCCGTCATGAGGTCGTCACAGGGGTGTGTGAGGTTGACAACAGGAGTGCTCCTCGCGAGTCGTATCCTGATTCACTGCACACAAACCCCTTGGAACGTCCCTCGATCGGGCAGGTCGCATGGTGGTGTTATCCAAGAGTGAGCCCCCCACATGGCTCGCCACAGGCATCGTTCTCTCCGTGCAGTCCGCGGTGGCCGTGCTGGGCTTCCTCAACCTCCTGGCAGGGCGTCGGCCGTCGGCCCCCGACATCGTCCTCTATCTCGCCGCCTTCGTGGCGGTGTTCATTCTCCAGGCCGTCCACTGCGCCCCGCGGGCCGAGCGGTTCCGGGCCCGCCACGGCCGCCGGACCCTGGCGCTCCAGGCCCTGCTGACCTACGCGCCCCTGCTCGCCCTGGGCCTGACCTGGGCCGGCATGCCCGGCTTCCTCGCCGGGTCCGCGCTGCTCATCCTCGAACCACCGTTGTCCTTCGCCGCGTTCGGCGTCGCGGCGGCCCTCACCGGGCTCTGCGCCATGCTGGCGGGCCAGCAGCCGCTGGGCATCGCCATAGGAGTGCTCTCGTGCGGGGTGAACGGACTGATGGTGTACGGAGTCACGCGCATGGCCTCGTGGAGCGCCGAGGTGCGCCGGGCCCGGGACGAGGTCGCCCGGCTGGCCGTGGAGGGCGAGCGGCTGCGGGTCGCCCGGGACCTGCACGACCTGCTCGGGTACAGCCTGTCCGCCATCACCCTGAAGGGAGAGCTGGTGGCCCGGCTGTTCGACAAGGACGCCGCGCGGGCGCACGCGGAGCTGCGGGAGGTGCTGGACATCTCCCGGCAGGCCCTGGCCGACGTGCGCTGCGTCGCCAACGGCTACCGTCAGCTCTCCCTGACCGCCGAACTGGACTCCGCGGCCCGGGTGCTGAGCACGGCCGGTCTCGCGGTGGAGGTGCACGACGAGCGGCTCCCGCTGCGCGAGGGCACCGGGACCGTCCTGGCGACCGTGGTCCGTGAGGGGGTGACCAACATCCTGCGCCACAGCGCCGCCCAGCGCTGCCGGATCGCGGTGACCCGTACCGCCGGCAGGCTGGTGCTCGACATGGCCAGCGACGGGATCCCCGCGGACACCGAGGCGAGGATGGCGCGCCGGACGGGCGGTGGGCTGGACAACCTCGCGCGGCGGTTGGAGGAGATCGGCGGAACGTTTCGCGCGTACGCCGACGAGGAGGGGTGGTTCCGGCTCTTCGCCGAATGCCCGGCCGATCCGGCCGGGCCGCCGTGGAACGTCAGCGAATCCAGCCCTTCCCCTTGGCGATCCGGACGGCGTCCAGCCGGTTCCGTGCGGTGAGTTTGGTGACGGAGGACGTCAGGTAGTTGCGGACCGTCCCCGTGGAGAGGTGCATCTCGCGGGCGATCTCCCGTGCGGAGTTGCCCTCGGCCGCCAGCTGGAGGACATCGGTCTCCCGCCGGGTGAGCGGACTGTCCGTCGGGCGGGAGGCGAGCGGGCAGTCCTCGACCTCCCAGGCGGTGGGCGGGATCCGCGAATCGATCACCCGCCGCCCGGAGTTCACCATCCTGATGGCGGCGGCGAGTTCGCCGGGCGGGGCGTTCTTGGGGAGGAACCCCCAGACGTGGGCGTCGATCGCCCGGCGGACCGTGCCCCGCTGTTCCAGGGCGGTCAGGATGATCACCCGGCAGTCCGGGGTCTGTTCGTACAGCCGCATGGCGGCGTCCAGGCCGTTGGTGCCGGGCAGGTCGATGTCGACGACCGCGACGTCGGGCTGCAGCTTGATCACGGCGGGCAGTATGCCGCGTCCGTCCGCGACCTCCGCGACGACGCGGAAGTCCGGCTCCAGTTCGAGGAGCGCCACCAGCGCCCCCCGGACCATGTGCATGTCCTCGGCCAGCAAGATCCGGATCACCGGTGTCCCCCCGTTAGGCTCTTGCCGGACCCCCGTCTCCCCCAACAGGCGTGCCCGACAGGTGACTTCACTCCAAGCCTACGTCGCCCACGCGAGGAGACCCGTACATGTTTTCCCGTCGACATCACCGTTTCGCGGGCGTCGCTCCAGCCGTCCTCGATCCTGCGGTACGAGCATGGCGGCTCGGCGTCCCGATCGGTCAGGAGGCACGGTGTCCGAGGTCCGGCAGAACCAGTGGGAACGATCAGTGGGCAGGCTCGTCGAAGTGGCCGACGGCGTCTTCGCCTACCTCCAGCCCGACGGCGGGTGGTGCCTGAACAACGCGGTCCTGATGGTCTCCCAGGGGCGGTCGGCCCTGGTCGACACGGCGGCGACCGAGGCCCGCGCCCGGGCCCTGCGGGCGGCGGCCCTCGGCGTCTGCGCCGCGCCGCCGCGGGTCCTGGTCGACTCGCACTTCCACGGGGACCACACGTTCGGCAACTTCGTCTTCCCCGAGGCGCTGGTCGTGGGCCACGAGCGGGCCCGCACCGAGATGGCCGAGGCCGGCCTCCACCTGACCGGGCTGTGGCCCGACGTGGAGTGGGGCGAGCTCGCCCTGGCCCTGCCGGAGCTCACCTTCCGGGACCGGCTGACGATCCATGTCGGGGAGCTCCGGGCCGAGTTGATCCACCTGGGGCCCGCGCACACCACCAACGACACCGTGGTGTGGCTGCCCGAGCGGGAGGTGCTCGTCACCGGCGACCTGGTGATGAGCGGTGTGACGCCCTTCTGCCCGATGGGGTCGGTCACCGGCACCCTGGACGCCGTGGCGCGGCTGCGCTCCCTCGGCGCGGGCACCGTCGTCACCGGCCACGGCCCGGTGGCCGGGCCCGAGGTCTTCGACGTCACCGAGGGCTACCTGCGGTGGGTCCAGGGGCTGGCCCGGGAGGGGATCGCCGCCGGGCTCACCCCGCTGGAGGCCGCCCGCGCGGCGGGCCCCGGTCCGTACGCGCATCTGCTCGACTCCGAACGGCTGGTGCCCAATCTGCACCGCGCCTACGTGGAGGAGCGCGGTGCGGCGCCCGGCGTGCCGCTCGACATCGGCGCGCTCTTCGGCGAGATGGTGGAGTTTCACGGCGGGCTGCCGACCTGCCGGGCCTGACCCTCCCAGACCGTGAACGTCCCCCGGTGGTAGAGGACCGGCGGCAGCGGATACGACTCGGCGTGCTCCACCCGGCCGATGAAGATCCAGTGGTCGCCGGCCTCCACCGTGCGGACGACCACGCACTCGGCGTGCGCGAGGGCGACGCCCACCAGCACGGGGGCGCCCCGGGCGTGAGCGGCGGGCACCCATTCCACGTGCGCGAACTTGTGCTCGGAGCGGTCGGCGAAGACCCGGGCCGCGTCCTGGCCGCCGTCGGCCAGGACGTTGACCACGAAGGCCCGGGAGTCCCGCAGGGCCGGCAGGGTCCGCGCGTCGCGGTGCACGCACACCAGCAGCAGCGGCGGGTCGACGGAGACGGCGGAGACGGCGTTGCAGGTCAGGCCGCGTGGTCTGCCGTCACCGTCGGTCGCCGTCACGACGGCGACCGCCGTCGGAAAGGATCCGAACAACGCGCGAAACCGCGCCGCGTCCACTGCCATGCCGCTCCCGCCTCCGGCCGGTCCTGCTCGGGCGATCCTGCCGTCACGGTCACCGGCGCGGCTGGAGGGCCGGTGGACCGGCGCTGGAGGGTACGGCCCGCGGCTCGCCGCCGTCAGGAATCCCCGGTGGGGCCGGGGATCTCGCGGGGTTCGAGGGGGTGGACGGCGGGGCCCTGCAGGACCGAACCGTCGGTGGCGAACCGGGAGCCGTGGCAGGGGCACTCCCATGCCTGCTCGGCGTCGTTGAAGTGCACGAGGCAGCCCAGGTGCGTGCACCGCGCCGAGACGGCCCGGGCCTCCCCCGAGGGGGCGCGGTAGACGGCGCACCGGCGGCCGCCGAGGCGGACGACGGCGCCGGTGCCCGGCGGGATGTCGGTGACCGCGTCGACGTGGGCGGTGTGCAGCCGGTCCCCCACGAAGTGTTTGCCGACGGTCAGCTGGTCCTTCAGCAGCCCGGGCGTCTCCTTCAGCGGCGGCAGCCTGCGCGGGTCGAAGAGCTGGGCCCAGTCGGGGAGGGTGCCGTGGGTGATGCGGGCGGCGAGCAGCCGGCCGGCCATGACGCCGTTGGTCATGCCCCAGCCACCGAAGCCGGTGGCCACGTGGACGTGCCGGGTGCCCGGGTGGGCGGGGCCGACGTAGGGCAGGTGGTCGTCGGAGTCGTTGTCCTGGGTGGCCCAGCGGTAGCGGTCCGCGGAGTCGGCGAAGCCCGGCAGGCGCTCCTCGGCCCAGCGCTGGAGCCGGTCGAACCGCTCGCTCACCCCGCCGGCTCCGGGCTCGAAGGACTCGCCGGTGACGATGACCAGCCGCCGGGCGTCGTCGTAGGGGGCGGTGCGCACCGAGCGGGTGTTGTCCTCGGGCGTGATGTACATGCCGCGCGGAGCCTGCCCGGCCGGGACGGCGGCGGCGACCACCAGCTCCCGGCGGGGCCGCAGCCGGGCGAAGAGCAGGGCCCGGTCGAAGACCGGGTAGTGGGTGGCGACGACGACGTCGCGCGCCTCGACCACGGCACCGGACTCGGTGGTGAGGCGGCAGCGGGCCCCGTCGTGGAGGCCGGTCACGCGGGTGCGCTCGTACAGGCGCCCGCCGGAGGCCGTGAAGCGGCCGGCGAGGCCCAGCAGGAACTTGCGCGGGTGGAACTGGAGTTGGCCGGGCAGGGAGACCACGGCGGCGACCGGGAACGGCAGGTCGGTGCCGGCGACGAGCGAGACGTCGAGTCCGGCCTCCCGCGCGGCGCGGGCCTCCTCCTGGATGCCGGCGGCGCCTTCCGCCGACTCCGCGTAGGTGTGGGCGGTGGCCATCTCCAGCTCGGCGTCGATGTCCAGGTCGGCGCAGAGCTCGGTGACGTGCTCGACGGCGTCCCGCTGGGAGCGGGCGTAGAGGGCGGCGGCGTCGGCGCCGTGGGCGGCGCGCAGGCGCGCGTAGACCAGCCCTTGGAGCGCGGAGACCTTCGCGGTGGTGTTGCCGGTGACGCCGGCGGCGATCCGGTCGGCTTCCAGGACGATGACGTCCCGGCCGGCGCGCGCCAGCTCCCAGGCGGCGCACAGCCCGGCGATACCACCGCCGACGACGGCGACGTCCGCCTCCACCTCGGTCCCCGGGCCGAGGTGCGGATAGGAGGTGACGGGGGTCGTGTCCATCCAGTAGGACTCATACGTCGTACGAGGGGGCTTCGGCATGCCCCTCCATGTTCCCGGTGCGCCCCGCCGTTAACGCGCGCCGCCTCGAACGGCGCAATCTCGGGCGGGGCCCACCGGTCCCGTCGGGTCCCCGTGCCTCCGCGCGGCGGTGCGGGCCGCGCGGTGTCACACGGGGCGTTCGCTCGGCTCGTGCTGCTGGGGCTCCACGGTGTGGAAGCACTGCCCGCAGACATAGCCGCCGACCGGCCCCTCCTGCACCGACCAGCCGCAATGGGCGCAGTGCATCAGGGCCGCGTTGGCATGCGGGAAATCGTCCGACTCGGTCATCCGGTACCTCCACAATTCGCGCACGCCCAGTCCCCCTTGGGTCCTTGACGCATCTCCGCACCGCACTGCGAGCAGTTCATCACACACCGCCCTCTGACAGAGAACCTCCGAAAAGTACATACCACGGGACGGCGGCCCGTTGAATGCCCGCCGGTCCCGAACAGGAGCACGTCGGCCGTGCCTCCTTGGTTCCGGGGCCCGTCCCGGGGCACCCTCCAGTCATGAGGACCCTGGGTGTCGAGGAGGAGTACCTGCTGCTCGACCCGCACAGCGGGCTCCCCGTCCCGCTGGCGGAGAAGGTGCGGGCAGCGGCGGGCCCTCGCCCTCTTCGGGCGGAGGGCGAGCTGCACTCCGAGCTGCTGCAGTCGCAGATCGAGGTCGCGACGGCAGTGTGCGGGGACCTGGGCGAGCTGGAGGAGCACCTGCTGCGGCTGCGGCGGGCGGTCGGCGAGGCGGCGGCCGGCGCGGGGTGCAGGGTCGCGGCGTCGGGCACGGCGCCGTTCGCCGGCCCCGTGCCGCCGGCGGTGACCGACGACCGGCGCTACCGGGGGATCCACGCCGACGCGCCGCAGCTGGTGGACGAGCAGCTGATCAACGGCATGCACGTGCACGTCGGCATCGCGGACCGCGCCACCGGTGTGGCCGTGCTGAACCGGATCCGCCCCTGGCTGCCCGTCCTCGTGGCGATGGCCTCGAACTCCCCGATGTGGACCGGGCACGACACCGGCTTCGCCAGCTGGCGCACGGTGGTCTTCGGACGCTGGCCGGTCAGCGGCCCGCCACCGGCCTTCGAGGACGCCGAGGACTACGACCGCCGGGTACGGGCCCTGATGCGCACCCGCATCCTGCGCGACCGCGGCCAGCTGTACTGGCAGGCGCGCCTGTCGGAGCGCTATCCCACGGTGGAGGTCCGCGCGCTGGACGTGCAGTTGCGGACCGGGGACGCGGTGATGTTCGCGGGCCTGGTGCGCGCCCTGGTGGACACGGCCCTGGAGGAGAGCGAGCGGGCCGCGCCGTTCCCGGTGCCGGCGCCGGAGCTGCTCGCCACCGCCAACTGGCACGCGGCACGGCACGGCCTGAGCGGCGAGCTCCTCGACGAGCGGGGTGGACGCCGGCCGGCCGGCGAGGTCGTCGGCCGGCTCGTCGACCACCTCTCCCCCGCCCTGGAGCGGTCCGACGGCGGCGGCGAGGTCGCCGCCTTCGCCGGCCGGCTCCAGGAGCGGGGCACCGCCGCCGACCATCAGCGTGCCGCCCTCGCGGAGGGCGGCTGGCGGGCGGTGCTGGAGCTGATCACTACCCTGACGTGAGGGCGCCGGCGGCCCCACCGGTCACCGGACGATCGTGCGCCGTTCCCGGCCGTTCACCGGTCACGGCGTTCCCTCCGCGCCCGGCCCACGGCAAGGTGCGTCCCGTATCCGTACCCGTGCCGTCCCCCGAGGAGGACCCATGCGCGCGCGTTCGAGAGGGTGGATCGTTCCGGCCCTCGCCCTGCTGGTGGCCGTGGTCACGGTGCTGCCGGGGTTCGCTCGGGGCGACGCCGGGGCGGGCGAGGCGGTCTCCGCCGCCGGCCGCGCGGGCGGCCCGGCATCCCGGGAGCCCGGTGCCCGCGACGTGGTGCTGGCCGTGCACGGCGG
>NZ_JAGGOL010000035.1 GCF_018614525.1 Streptomyces sp. ISL-11 | reverse complement strand
CCTTACGGGACATCGTTTAGTGCCGCATCAGGCAACGTTCGCCCCGTGTTGACGTGTCGTCCGGTTGCCATGTCGGGCGACACCGAGTCGTCGTCAGCGCCCTCGCCCAGCGAGCCCCGCCCCGCCGTCACCGCTGACGCCGGGATCGCTGCACCGCGGTGTCTTCCTGCCGTGTTCCGGCCGCACCCCGTGTTGGGTCCACGCGTTCGAGCTTGGTCCAGCCGGTCCAGCCTCGCTTCTTTAGCAGCTCGATCAGTCGACGGGCCGGCGGCAAGGTGTCAAACGCCAGGTTGTCCATCAACTTGACGAACGGTGGCTCGATGTCGGCATCGTCCACGTAGCCCTCGCCCTGCTCGTCGGCCATCTGCGTGATGTAGGCGGCCAGCTTGTCGGCCAGCTCGACCAGCCGTGGGTCGTCGTCGGTCCGGTCGAGAGCCTGGCCCAGGGTGAGATAGAAGTCGATGAGCTGCGGGTCGGTGATCTGCTCCCCCTTGCGTGCCATCCACTCCGGAACTCGCTCGGGCGAGTGCGCGGCCAGCGGGATCCAGCCGTCGCGTTCGACCCGGACGATCCGCTCGTCGACCCCGAGCGCCCGCAGCCGGTCGAGGAACCCGACCACCTCCGGGGGCAGCGCCAGGTTGTCCCCGGCGGCGAGGCGGGCGATCCGCTCGCGGTGCCGCTGCCGCTCCCGGATCTCCGCCCGCAGCCGCTTGTCGATGTCTGCGACCGCCGCAGCGAACTCCTCCTCGTCGGCCTGCAGAAGCTCCCGCACGCGCGCCAGCGGAACCCCGGCCTCGGCGAGGGTCCGGATCCTGATCAGCTCGACCACGGCGCCGGCGTCGTACCTCCGATAGCCGGAGTGGTCCCGCTCCGGCTCCGGCAGCAGCCCCTTGGAGTGATAGTGCCGCACCGCGCGCACCGTCACTCCGGCGTACGACGCCAGCTCACCGATGGTCATCGGACCAGCCTCCTGGGAGTTGCTGAAAAAGTCGGCCTGCAGGCTGGGTGGTGTGCGCTCCGGATGATCTCCGCGATTTCCGGGGCGTGGGTGAAGACCAGCCGGTGGTCGGCGTCGAGCCAGGACGTGGAGATGTGCGGCCGCTCGTGGACGAGCCGCTCGATGCCGTCACGCCAGAGCTGGTTGTGCCGCGGTGCACGCCCTTCGGTGCTGTCGCCGGCGATCGAGGTCGACATGATCACGCTGACTGGGTGGGCGATCTTCCGGTACCGGTCGAGGATTCCGGACCGAACCACATCGATCTCGAGGTTCAGGTCATGGATGTCCTGTGCGGTGAGCGACACCTGACGCGCGGTGCCCCTGACCCGCTCGGCCTCTTGCTGCGTCGCCAGGTCCTCCGTCATTGCGCGGAACTCCGCCAGGTCAGCGTCGGTGATGAACGGTTCGGGTAACGGGTTCGCCCCGTCGATGAGGACGAGCCCGGCGACGGTGTCGGGATGCTCGGAGGCATAGTGCACGGCCAGGTCCGCGCCCAGCGAGTAGCCCACGAGCACGGGCGCCTCGGGCAGGTCGAGGCGTTTCGGTTCCGCCATCACGGCGACGAGATCGCTCAGAAATGCGTCGAAGGAGTACCGGTCGGCGGCCGAGGCGAGGCCATGGCCCCTGAGGTCGAAGGTCACCACGTCGTAGTCGCGCCGCAGCAGCTTGGTCAGCTCGTGAAGGTCGGCCTGTGTCGAGTTCAGTCCAGGGCACAGGATCAGCGGTTGTCCCCGGCCGCCGCGGGATACCGGGATCGTGACGCCGTCGTGGCGGACCGTGAAGTGCCGCATCGTCCTGTCACCTCTCTCATCCCGCTCCCCGTCGTCGCCGGTCGGTGTGTCGGTGATCGTCTGTTGGTGAAGTCTCCGGTCGACTCCGGCGACGACCTCATGGTCGCCGTACGGCTTGCGCAGTCCGGCGACCTCGATCGCACTGGTTCTCGTAGTCATGCCGACCATGCTGAGAGGTTGCCCCTGCGTCAGGGTCAACCGTCGCGGCGACATGTCCTCCGCACACCGGCGGCCGCCGCCCTCTGCCCCCCCACACACCGGCCGCGGCCGGCTGTCGCACGAGCGCGCCGAGAACCTGTTCAAAAAGGCCGGCAATAAGCATGACCGTCCCGAGCGCTCCGCGAACGCGGCTTTGACGCCAAGGCCGAGCACCTCCCACGTCCACCTTCCCCACGTGCTCAAGACGACCGCCCCGTGATGAATTCCTTAACCCCAAAAAGGACGGTCAGAATGATCACGTGGCTGAACGCGTGCGGGTCCGTGAGACCGATGACGATGAGGGGCAGCGGCTGCTGCGGATGGTCCGCCGCGGCACCAGATCGGTGGTGACCTGGCGCAGGGCCCAGATGGTGCTGCTGTCCGCGCAGGGCATGCCCGTGGTGAAGATCGCCGAGGTGACCTTCACCAGCGCCGACCGGGTCCGCGACGTCGTTCACTTCAAGCCGGCCGAGCACGGCTTGCCGCTTTCGACCTGGAGCCTGGCCAAGCTGGCGGACTTTCCCGTGGTTGTCGGCAGACTCTCCCCGGGTATGGGCAGGAGGCCAATGACAAGATCAGCGGCCATCACGCATTCCCCCGACCCAGACCTGCTCGGGCGGGCTGCGGCCTCGATGGCGGCAAGGCCCTCGGGGGACAGCTCGACGGACGAGGCCGCGAGGTTCTCCTCCAGGTGCCGCTACCGCCGGGTGCCGGGGATCGGCACCACCGCGGTTCGCCCAACACACTCGGAGCGCGCGCAAGGACTTTGGGCCGACTGTCTGTCGGCGCCCGCCGCCCGCCGCCGTCACCGCACCGTATACGGGCGCGGCACCAGTGGCCGCCAGGCACCGCTGGCGGCCGGTCAAGCGCGTGATCCGGACGGCTGTGTCACCTCACTCCGTGATCGTCTTCCCCGCTGGGGGCACCTCGCTCGATGATGACGCCAACCGTGTGGCCACCGCTGCGCGGCCGGGGTTTGGCGAGCTCCAGCCGCAGCCGCTGTACGGGGAATTCGTCGAGGATCATCTGAGCGGTCCGCTCAGCAAGGGTCTCGACGAGCTGGAACGTGCTCGCGCCGACGAATTCCCTGAGGCGTTGTGAGACGGCGCTGTAGTCCAGTGCGTCGCGGAGGTCGTCGGCGGCGGCGGCCGGGGTGATGTCCGTGGCGAGCTCAAGGTTGATCACCACTGTCTGCTCGACCTGCCGCTCCCACTCGGCGACGCCGATGAGGGTCGCGATCTCCAGGCCGCGGATGAAAACGGTGTCCATAGGGGGGTTCCTTTCTGCGCGTCGTCCCTGCCGGGCCCGGGCCGGGACCTGAACCCGGGAGGTGTTCACTGCGAGGCGGAGCCGGAGAGCAGCGCGTGAGCGGTGCGATAGGCGTCGAGAAAGTGCTCCCGGCCGACCCAGGGCTTGGCCAGGGCGTAGCGGCGCCAGTCCTGGCGGGAGTCGAGAAGTTGCTCCGTACGGATGTGGAAGTAGCGTTGCCGACACCACAGCCCGTCGGCGCTGATGGCCCATTGCTCGTTCGGCAGCTCGATGAGCCGGCCGAGATCCTGCTGCCCCTGTCCCGTCCGGGCGGCGATCGCCGTACGGAGCGTCGTGACCAGCAAGCGCAGCAGCCCGTCGATGTCGCGCAGGGCAGCCGCCGCCGTACCGGCGGAGGCCGTGCCGGGCACCGTCCCCGTCCGCCGGGCCGTGAGCCGGCGGGCCGCAGCGGATGCCTCCTCGTCCCGTGCCCAGGCGGTCCCGGACACCGGTGCGCCGCCCCGGTCCTCCAGCGTCATGTAGAGGGTCTCGTCAGCGCCCCGGCCGGGTTGCGCCGAGTTCGGTGCGGTGGTGCGGCGCAGGTCCAGACGCAGCCACAGGTCGGAATCCGGCAGCCTGGTGCGCACCCCGCCGTCGTCCACGGCCTGCAGGCCGGCGGCCTCGCGGAGCAAGGCCGCCAGGCGCTCCGCGGTGGGTGCCCGCTCGGCGTCATGGAGCAACAGTTCCCGTCGCCGGTGGCGGTCGAGGAGGCCGTTCCTGCTGGTCTCACCGAGGGTGTCGAGCCGGGCCCGCGTCGCGCGCATCTGGGCCTGGATGTCCGCCAGGTCGCTGGAGAGGGCGTCTTGTGTGCTCTGCAGCCGGCGTTCGAGCACCCGGCCGAGGACGAGGAGAGGCACGATGAGGACCAGCGAGCTGCCGAACTGCAGCAGCAGTCCCGGCGTGTACTCGTCGCCCTGCATCAGCCAGCCCCACACCACCAGCGCGAGGCCCCCTAGTGTGGCGAGGGTGAGCAAGGCGATGTCCTTCGGCGGCCGCAGGGTACTCGCCCAGGGCCGCCCGGGCAGCCTTCCGCGATCGGTCACCATCCGCCTCCCCCGTACGCAAAGGTGCTCCATTGCGCGTACCAACTGATAGTCCAACCTGCGATAGTTCAGAGTAAGGGTTCGGGCGCGGAGCGTAACCCGTCCTGGCCGAAGTCGGGGGACTACGCCGTTCTCCAGGCCTGGGAACCGGGCGGCCGCGAATGTCTTGAGGGGGAGCCGTGCAGGGACGTACTGCGGATCCCGGATGCCGAGTCATCGGCATGCCGGTCGCCTACGGTCTGGAAACGTTCAAGGACCGCTCGCAGGAACGGGCCGAGGTGATGGCCCGTCTCACCGACCCGCGGGCCCGCCTGGTGGCCATCATCGGCCGACGGGGGATCGGCAAGAGCGCGCTGGCGGCCAAGGTGGCCGAGCAGCTGACAAGTGGCAGGCGCGGGGAGGGGCGGGCGTGGGCGGGCATCGTCAATGTCAGCAGCCGGACGTCCGGCATCTCCCTGGAGCGGATCTTCCATGACTGCGCCAGGCTGCCGGGGCCGGGCATGCAGGAGGACCTGCTGGAGGTGTGGACCAGCCAGCGGAGCACACCCGACAAGGTGGCACAGCTGTTCGCCGCTCTCTCCGGTGGGCCCTATCTGATCCTGCTGGACAACTTCGAGGACCGGCTCGACGACCGGGGACAGCTGTGCGACCAGGAGCTCACCGAGTTCTTCGACGTCTTCTTCAGAACACAGCACGGGGCCAGGATCCTGATGACCACCCAGGTGCCCCTGGCCCTTCCCCCGGAGCTGCGCCGCTACCAGGCCCGTCTCTACCTCGACCAGGGGCTGCCGGTGCCGGACGCCGTCGAGCTGCTGCGCGAACTCGACGCGGACGGTGAGACGGACATCGTCCGCGCCTCCCGGCAGGACCTGGAACGCGCTGTGCGCCGCGTCTACGGAGTACCGCGGGCCCTGGAACTGATCGCCGGTGCGCTGAGCGAGGACTACCTCACGCTGCCCACGCTCGACGAGGTGCTCGACACGTTCGTCGAGCGCGGCGACGTCATCACCTACCTCGCCCAGGACCGGTTCCAGCGGCTGGACGTAGAGAGCCGGCTGGTCCTGGAGGTGCTCGCGGCGTTCGGCCGCCCGGCCTCGCGGGATGCCCTCTCGTGGGTGCTCGGACCCCTGGCACCGGACGTCGACGTCCCGGCGGCGCTGGCCCGCCTCGCCTCGCACGGCCGTATGGTCACGGTCGACCGCGCCCGTCGCATGTTCGCGCTGCATCCCATGGACGCCGACTTCATCTACGGAGAGCTGCCACCCGACGGCCTGCTCGGCAGCCGTTCGCTCAACCGCCGTGTGGCCGACTGGTATGCCCGGCAGAAGCCGCCCCGCGACCAGTGGCGATCGGTGGACGACGTGCTGCTGCACCGCTACGAGTTCACCCACCGGATACGCGCCCAGGACTACGAACCGGCCGCGGCGGTCCTCGACGAGGTGGACTACTTCCTCACCTGGCGCGGCTCCGTGGGCGCGGCCAGGGACATGCACCAGCAGCTGTCCGGGCGGCTGCACGACGACGAGACCAGGCTGGCCCACCTCGTCGGCTTCGGTCTGGTCCTGTTGTTCGGCGGTCCGCACCACCAGGCCGCCCAGGTCCTGGGAGAAGCCGCCGACCTCGCCGAACGCCTTGGCGACCAGTACCGCCTGGGGCAGGCGCTGTATGCCTTGGGCGACACGTACCGCCAGCTGAACCAGCTCGACGAAGCCATCGGCCCGCTGCGGCGCGCCATCGAACTGGCGGACCGGCTCGGTGACTCCGAGCGCCTCATGCGAGCGCTGATGAGCCTCAGCCTCGCCCACAGCTACCGGGGTGAGGTGCAAGAAGCTCTGGAGGTGGCCGACACCATGCGCACCAGAGCGCTGGAGCTCCGCGACGACCTGGGCTGCGCCCAGGCGAACGACGCCGCGGCGTGCGCACACCTGGCATCCGGCAACTGGAGCCAGGCCCTGGCCATGGCCGGCGCGGCAATCGCCCTCTATGAAGAAGTGGGGGTGACGGAGGCACTCGGGTACGTCCACAACGTCCAGGGTGTCGCCTTCATGGGGCTGGGGGACGTGGAGCGGGCCGAGGCCGAGTTCCTCCAGGCGAACACCGACGGCGCTGCCGTGGGATCACCCCGCACCGAGGGGATCTGCCTGTACAACCTGTCCTGGGCCCACTGGACGGTCGGCCGCTACGCCGACGCCCTCGCGGCCACCCAGCGCTCGAAGGCGGCCTTCGAACGGGCGGCGGTGACCGGCGTCGAGGTTCCCGACAAGCTGGCCCGCGCTGCGCGGGCGATGCTCGCGGGTGAAATGAGCGAGGTCGCACGGCACTTGCGTGCCGCCGCCGAGAAGTCCAGGGGGAATGCGGACTTCGTCCCTCCGGCTTGGTTGCTGGCAGAAGCGGAACGGCTGGCAGCCGAGTGCACTGACTGACCCGGGCCCAGGGCGCTACCGTCTCCCGGGGGGCCTCCCTGACAGGCGTTCCCCCTACGGGCCCAAGGAGCCGAGCCCTGGCCACTGGCCGACACCGCATACCGTACGTCGCTTCGACTCGGAAGGTGCGAATGAATTCTGCCGACTCCGGCCAGTCGCCCGGCCCCGCCGGCCACCGTGACCTGCAGGACTGCGAGCGGGCCTTGGTGACGGCCGCGTCACGCTACGGACAGCAGCCGGGCGAGGAAGTGGTCCGCGCCTGCATCGGCATCCTCGAAGCCCTCGGCTCAATAGCCCATGTCGGCGCCGACGGCCTGCGGGTACGCACCCTACGCGTCCTGCTGTCCGCGTCCGAGCTGTGGTGGCGCGACGGCGATGGCGACGGCACCATCGATGTCGAGCCATGGCCGACCGTACCGGTGGGCACTCTCGTCGCACAGGCCGAGTCGGCGGCCTCACGGACAGCCGATCCGGCACTGCGTGCGACCGCCCGCCACATGGCGGGCCAGCACCTGGTCGTCACCCACAGCCTCGATGCCGCGCTCACCGCGTTCACCGAGGCAGTCGAACTCGCCCGCGCGGCGGGAGACACGTTCACCGAGCTGGAAGCACTGACCGATCTCGGGCACTGCACCGTCGGCCGGGACATCAACCTCGGCGTGGGCATGCTCGAACGGGCTGAGGCTCTGGCCTCCCGGTTGCCGAGCTCCTGCCTCCACCCCGAGCAGGCGCAGCTCCTCCCCATGACTCTCGCCCGGCTGACCGGCCACATCGGCGTCGCCGCATTCGACCGCGGCGCGTTCGATACCGCCGAGAGCCGGCTCCGCGACTCCCTGCAGCGGCTGTCGCCCGGGAACACGCCCGGCCCGTTCGCGAAGACGGCCAACTTCCTCGGCCAGCTGCTGACCGCGGCGGGACGCTTCGAGGAGGCCGAATCCCTCCTGACCGAAGCGGTCGGCCGACTCGCGCCCCGGACGACCACCAGCACCCACCAGGGCTACAACCTCGGGCTGCTCGGCAAGCTGTACCTCGAATGGGACCGCCCCAGCCAGGCGGCGTCCCCACTCCTGACGGGCTGGGACCACCTGTGTGCCGCACCCCACGTCTCGCTCCTGCCCTTGCTGAGGAACTATCTGGGCGAGCTTCTGATGCATCCCACCTACTCCCTCCGGGACGTCACCCGGGCCTGCGAGCTGTTCACCGAAACCGTCGAGGAGTGCCGCCGTACCGGTTTCCAGCGCAGCGAGATCGCCGCACTGATGCTGGGTGCGCGCGGCGCACTTCAGCTCGGTGATCGGCAGTCGGCGCTCGGACTGAGTGGCGAGGCGGTGGAACGGCTCACTGAGACAGGCGAGATGCCGGCCCTGCGCTCCGAGGAGGTGTACTTCACCCGTTACGAGATCCTCGTCTCAGCGGGCAGAAAGGAGCAGGCCGACCCCTGGCTGGACCGGGCGCGGGCAGTCTTGCTGGCCAAGGGGCGCACGATCACCGACCCGGCCGCGCGCGATGCCTTCTACTCCCGGGTTCCGGTCAGCCGGGCCATCCTGGCCGCGAGTGGGCAGCGGGGGCACACTCCCTGACCGGGCAACGCCTCATCCTGCCGAAAGGACGGCCGGCCTTGAGCTTGCCCGCTGACGGCACGAGGCTCCGGGAGGGACCCGTCGCACCGTCGCCTATCGGGTCTCCGCTTACGACTGTCTGCCCCTTGCGGTACGGGTTTCGACGGCCGAAGTCCTGGAAGCCGTCGACCAGGGCCTGGACTCGGGGAATCCGCCTCCCCGGCCGGGGAAGAGCGGGCGGCCCGTCAGAAGTGCGCGATCAGAAAATCCCGGAACTCGGCGTGGGTCAGCGGCCCCGCGCTGCGTGCCGCCACCGCACCTTCCTTGAGGAGGACGACGGACGGGGCCCCGGTGACGTCGTACCGCTTGGTCGCCACCGGACAGCGGGTGATGTCGATTTTGACGGCCGTCAGGAGGTTCGCGTACTCCTCGGCGATCCGACCCACGACAACGTCCATGGCCCGGCATGCCTCGATCGCCTTCGGCCACGTCCCGGAGAAGTAGGCGAGGACCGGGCCTTCACTCATCCTGAGGAAGAAGTCGACCTCCTCGTCCTCCAGTGGCTGATAAACCCGTCTTGGCATCGGAGCTCCTGACCTCGTGATCGACGTATCGGGGCACCATCATCGCCTGTGACACGCGGAGTCGACTTATCCGGGAAGTTCGTCATGGCCGCTGAAGAAGACCAAAGCCAGGCAAGTGACCCCGGCGAGCAGAAGCCCGACGGCCGGTGGTTGCGCGTGGCCACGCACGGGGTCGTCCGGGCGTTCCCGTCCGGCGCGGGCGGGTGGCTGGAAGAGTGGCCGACGCGGGGCCCGGGAACGAAGCTCGCCGTGCCGCCGACGGCGACGGAGTCCGGGTGAATCCGGTGAGGGCCCACGCAGCCGACCGGCCCCGGCTCCCGTACTGCGGCAGTCGGGCGAATCGCGGGTGTCCGCCCGCCCTGTTCCGCCCGCGGTGACGACGCCCGTGATGCACTGGCCGGCGGATGGCCGATCCCGCCACGTCGCACGCCGCGCGGGCCGGCGGCGCGTCCGAGGGCGGTCCCGTACGGCAGCGACGGTGAGACCGCGCCGACCGACGACGAGAGGACGGGCGATGCGCCGGACCGGCCCTCCGGAGCACCCCTCCCCCGCAGCCTCCCCCGACGACGGCGAGTGGGCCGACCGGGCCGACCTCGACGTGTCCCGCGCCGTCGGACGCGTACTCGACGACGTGCTGGGCGAACGGCTCGCGCAGGCGGCCGGGATCGACCCCACGTTCGCCCGGGACGTGGCCGCGCGCGTTGCCCGCTTCACGACCGGGGGCGGCAAGCGGATCCGCTCCCGCTTCCTGTGGTGGGGGTTCCGGGCCTGTCCGGGCGCGGAGCCGGGCCGGACCGGGGCCGTCGCCGCGCTGCGCCTGGCGGCCGCGGTGGAGCTCGTCCAGACGTGTGCCCTCGCCCACGACGACGTCATGGACGGGTCCGGCCTGCGGCGTGGCGCTCCCTCCCTCCACGCCCGCTTCGCCGCGCAGTACCCCGCGGCCGACGGCGCCGGGCCCGGAGCGGGCTTCGCGACGGCCGCCGCCGTGCTCGCCGGTGACCTGTCCCTGGCGTGGGCGGACGACCTGGTCACCGCCACCGAACTCCCCGCCGCCACCCGGCACCGCGTCCACGCGTCCTGGCGGGCCATGCGCACCGAGATGGCCGCCGGGCAGTACCTCGATGTCCAGGGCCAGGTCACCGGTTCCCGCTCGCCCGCCCGCGCGCTCCGCGTGGCCTACCTCAAGAGCGCCCTGTACTCCGTCGAGCGTCCGCTCCACCTCGGCATGGCCCTGGCAGGTGCGGACGCCAGGACCGTACGGGCCGTACGCGCCGCCGGGCGCTGCGCGGGACTCGCCTTCCAGCTCCGCGACGACATCCTGGGCCTCTTCGGCGACCCGCGCGCCACCGGCAAGCCCTCCGGCGGGGACATCCGCGACGGCAAGGCGACGTATCTGATGACGGTCGCCCGGTCCCGCGCCAGGGCCGACGGCGACCGCGACGCCCTCACCCTGATCGACGGCTGCCTGGGCGACGCCCGGCTGCCCGAGGCCCGGCTCGCGCGGCTGCGGGACACCCTCACGGAGACCGGGACCCGCGCCCGCGTCGAGCGGGAGATCGACGGCCTCGTCCGGCACAGCTGCCGGCTGCTGGAGTCGGCGCCGCTCGAACCCGTGGCCCGGCACCGGCTCCAGGAACTCATCCGCGTGGTCGCCGGCGCCCGGCCGGCCGGTTCGGCCGGCACCGGCCGGGCCGACGACCGTGTGCCCCTCGCGCGGCTCGTCGCCGCCGCACGAGGAAGGATCCGATGAAGACCCTCCCGGGACGTACCGACCACGTTGTGGTGGTCGGAGCCGGACTCGCCGGCCTGTCCGCCGCGCTCCATCTGCTCGGTCCCGGCAGGCGCGTGACCGTCATCGAGAAGGGCAGCCTGCCCGGCGGCCGGGCCGGGCGACTGGACCTGGGCGGCTACCGGATCGACACCGGGCCGACCGTGCCGCACCTCGTCGGCGAGAGCCTGCGCGACCATGTGGAGCTCGTCCCGCTCCACCCCGCCTACCGGGCGTGCTTCGCCGACGGCAGCACGCTGGACGTGCACACCGCCGCCGAGGCGATGGAGGCCGAGGTCGAACGGTTCGCCGGGACCCGAGAGGCGCACGGCTACCGGCGCCTGCGCGCCTGCGCGCCTGGCTCGAACGTCTCTACGCTGTTCAGATGCGGCGGTTCATCGACACCGACTTCGACTCGCCGCCGGCCCTGCTCCACCCCGACCTGGCCCGGCTCGCGGCCCTCGGCGGCCTCGGCAGACTCGACGGCCGGATCGGCCGCTACCTCCGGGACGAGCGCCTGCGCCGCGTCTTCTCCTTCCATGCCCTTGTACGTGGGCGTGCCGCCCGCCCGGGCCCTCGCCGCGTACGCCGTCATCGCCTACATGGGCCGCAGCGGTTCGGGGGCGTCCACGAGGACGACCGAGGGGCGCCGGGGCGCCGGCACGGTGACGCAGAGCCGGTACGCCGGCGACAGCCCCGCCGCGCCCGCGCCGACGATGACGACGTCCGCCTCCCGCATGAGGGGTGCCGGGCCGGTGCAGGCAGGCCGGACGAGGAGGATACGAAGGCGGACGCGGGGCCTCGGGGTGCATCGTCGACGCTCCCTCGCTCCCGCGCGATGTGACAGGCCCGCGCCCGCCTTCGGTCTGTGGGGCGGCTCAGTCCGCCGGGCGCCGTGCCATCAGCAGCGGCAGCACGTCGGCCCGTACGCGCGCGGGCGAGCCGAGTGCCAGGGATTCCACCGCCGCGCGGCGGAAGAAGAGCTGCGCGTCGCTGGCGTCCGTCATGCCGTGCGCGCCGTGGAGGTGCAGGACGTCCCGGCCCGTGTCCCGGGCGAGCGTGGCGGCCATGGCCAGGGCCTGGCCGGCGGTCAGCCGGTGGTCCCGGTCGGTGTCGGCCTCCCAGGCGGCCTGCCGGGTGAGCAGCCGGGCCGCGTCGATCCGGGTGGCGAGACGGGCCAGCAGGAAGGCCGGCGACTGCTGCCGGGCGAGGGCGCCGCCGAACTGCCGGCGCTCCTTGAGGCGGTCGGTGCCGAGCCGCAGGGCACCCCGGGCGAGTCCGACGAGGTAGGCGGCCTGGAGGGTACGGGCGGACGCGATCAGCTCCTGCCAGGTGGCCTCCGGGTCCTCCACGGGGGCGAGCCAGGCGGTGACCGGTGTGTCCGCGAGCCGGACGGCGTACAGCTCGCCGCGGCCCAGTTCCTCGTGCCTGCGCAGGTGGACGGTGGGGTCGTCGCGCCGGACCAGGGCCGTGCGGCGGGTGCCGTCGGCGGTCAGGCCGGGGATCAGCAGCCAGTCGGCCTCGGCGGCGAAGGCGACGAAGCGGCGCTCGGCGCTGACGGTGTCCCCGGTGGTGCCGGTCGCGAGGGGGGCGTCGTACGGGCGGACGGCGCCGTCGCGCACGGCGGCGGCCACGGACGCGCCCGCGGCGATCTCCTTGAGGAAACGGTCGCGCCCGGGACCCGGCGCACAGCGCAGCAGGGCCTCCGAGGTGAGCACCGTGTCCAGCAGCGGCCCTTGGTAGAGGACTTCGCCGAGGCGCTCGGCGAGAACGGCGAGGCCGCTCAGGCCGCGGCGGTCGCCGGGGGCGGGCGACTGGTTGAGGCGCAGGGCGCCCATTTCGGTCAGCGCCTGCCAGACCATGGCGCGGATCGCGGCGTTGTCGGGGTCCGCGCCGTGGCGGGGACGGTCGGCCATCCGGCGGATGAGGGGGGCGAGTTCGTCGTCGAGGGTCTCGGTGACGTGCCGGAGCAGTTCCTGGTGCTCGGGGGCGAGTGTGACGTCCATGGCGTTCCGGTCTCTCCGGTTTCTCTCGGCGGCTCGGGGCCCCGGCTCGGCCGGGTGCCCGGGGTGCTCTCGACGGCTCAGGCGAGCAGTCCGAGGCCGGCGGAGGCGATGAGGGTGAGCATGACCTCGGACGTCCCGGAGGCCAGGGTGAGGCCGGGGGCCTCGCGGCAGGCCGCTTCCAGGACGCCGTGGTCCGTGCTCTCCTCGTCGTCCCCGGCCAGCAGCGCGTCGAGCCCGGCCGACTCGGACGCGGCGAGGGCGACCTCACGGCCCGTCTCGCCCGCCCAGTACTTGGCCATCGCCGACCGCACCTCGTCGCTCCGGCCGGCGTGGAGGTCGTCCACACACCGCCAGGCCAGCAGCCGTGCGGCCCGTACGTCGGCGTCGAGTGCCACGAGCCGGTCCGCCTCGGCGGGGGTGAGCTCGCCGCCGCGGGTGGCCGCCCGCTCCAGGGCGGCGTCCAGCCAGCGGCGCGCCTTGGCCTGGAACTCGATGCCGGTGCGCTCCAGCCCCAGGACTTCGCCGATGATCTGCCAGCCGTCGTCGACCGTGCCGAGCACGTCCTCGTCGGTGACGCGGATACCGGAGAGCGTCACCTCGTTGAACCGCTCGTCGCCGATGTTCCACATCGGCTCCACGCTCACGCCCGGGGTGCGCAGGGGCACCAGGAAGACGGTGATCCCGTGGAACCTGACCTCCGACTCGGTGGTCCTGGCGGCGCAGAGCGCGAAGTCGGCCAGCTGGGTCTTGGCGCTGTAGACCTTCCGGCCCGACAGCCGCCAGCCATCGCCGTCGCGCTCGGCGCGGGTCCGCAGGGCGCTGAGGTCGGAGCCGGCCTCCGGCTCGCTGAACAGCACGCCGGCCACGCTCTCGCCGCGCGCGATCGGCGGCAGAAGCCGCTGCTTCTGCCGGTCGGTGCCGTAGAGCAGCAGGGCGAGCCCGACGATGTCGATGCTGAGGGTGTGGGCGATGTCGGGCACACCGCGGGCGATGAGCTCCTCGGTGAGGATCGCCTTCTCGGCGATGCCCCGGCCGCTCCCGCCGTACTCCGGGGGCCAGTTCGGAGCCAGGAGCCCGCGGGCGCCCAGCTTCCGGTAGATGTCGAGGAGGCCGCCCTCGGTGCCGGGGCGGGTGCGGATGGCGGCGGTCTCGGCGCGCACCTCGTCGGTGTCGAGCAGCGCGCGGATCTCGTCGCGGTAGGCGCGCTGGTCAGGCGTCGGCGCGAGGTCCATCGGTGCCGCCCTCCTCGGTCTCTTCCTGGGCCCGCGCCATGCCGGCGGCGAGGACGTCGATCAGGTGGTCGGGGGCGCCGAGGAACGCGTAGTGCTCCCCTTGGAGAACCGTCGGCCGGAACCGGCCGGGCTCGGCGTACTTCTCCCAGCCGCCCATCTGGTCCGGGCTGATCTCCTGGTCGGCGTCCCAGCCGATCGTGTGCACGACGGACGGCAGGCGGACCGGCTCGGCCAGGTGGTAGGCGCGGTTGGCGTCCACATCGGCCCGCAGCACCCCCAGGCTCATGTCGATGAGACCCGGGTGCGGCGTGCCTCCCATGGCCCGTGTCAGCTCACCCAGCTCGACGGCCAGCTCGGCGTCCGTCATGCCGAGGAAGCGGCCGAAGGGGCCGTCGTGCGGGGCGACCTGCGAGGAGACGAAGAGCGCGGACGGCGTCGGCAGCCCCTCCCGCAGGAGGTGGAGGGCGGTGGCGAAGCCGGGCAGGGCGCCGCCGCAGTGGCCGAAGAAGCCGAACGGCCGGTCCAGGTAGGGCAGCAGGGCCTCCGCGAGCGGCCCGGCGAGCTGCTCGTACGTACCGTAGTGCGGGTCGCGCAGGCGGTTCTCCCGGCCCGGCAGCTGGATCAGGCAGACCTCGGCCGGTCCGATGTGCTTGGGCCACCGGTTGTACATCGACGCGCCCACACCGGAGTACGGGAAGCAGAAGAGCCGGGTGGGCGCGTCTCCCTTGGGCTTGCGCAGCAGCCAGCGCTGCGGGCGCGGCGTAGGAGCCATGCTGGAAGTCACCTCGTGAGGGAAGCGGCGAAGGCGGTACCCGCCATTCCGGCGGTGAGGGTGGTGCCGTCGGTGGGGTTGATGAGGAGGAAGGAGCCGGTGCGGCGGGAGTGGGTGTAGGGGTCGAGGGGAAGGGGCTCGGCCGTACGGAGGGTGACTCTGCCGATGTCGTTGGCGGTCAGTTCGCCGGGGGCCGGGTGTTGGGAGAGGTCGTCGAGGGTCAGGCGGGAGGGGATGTCCTTGACGATGGCCTTGACGGTGCGGGTGGTGTGCTTGAGCAGGACCCGGTCGCCCACGCGCAGGGGGTGGTCGGCGACATGGCAGACGGTGGCTTCCACGTCCTGGGTGGGCGCGGGTGCGGTGAGGGTGGGGGTGATGAGGTCGCCGCGGGAGATGTCCAGGTCGTCCGTGAGGCGGACGGTGACGGACTGCGGTGCCCATGCCTCCTCCACCGCCTCGCCGAGCAGGTCGATGGCGGTGATCGTGCTGGTGCGGCCCGAGGGCAGGACGGTCACCTCGTCGCCGACGCTCAGCACGCCGGAGGCGATCTGGCCGGCGTAGCCGCGGTAGTCGCGGTGCTGGGGTGTCTGGGGGCGGATGACGTACTGGACGGGGAAGCGGGCCGGTTCACCCGTGGGATCGGTGACGACCGGCACGGTCTCCAGATGTTCGAGGACGGTCGGGCCGTCGTACCAGTCCATGTGCGCGGAGGGGGCCACCACGTTGTCCCCCGCCAGGGCGCTGATCGGGATGGCCGTCACCTCAGGGACACCCAACGACGCCGCGTAGGTGGTGAATTCCTGGGCGATGGTGGTGAAGACGGGC
>NZ_JAGGOL010000034.1 GCF_018614525.1 Streptomyces sp. ISL-11 | reverse complement strand
CCGCCGTCCGGCTCGGCGCCGCCGGTGCGGGAGCCGTCGGCCGGCGGGGCGTCCGGGCGGGCGCTCGCCAGCCACAGTCCGTCCGCGAGCAGGTCGGCCTCCGGCTGCCCGGCATCGCCGCGGTCGTCCATTCCACCGGGCCGGTCGCCGCACCGCCCGGCGCCCTCGGGGTGCACGAACTCGATGCCGATCATGAGCCCGCGCCCGCGTACGTCGCCGACGCAGTCGCACTCCCGCGCCAGGGCCCGCAGCCGGCGCAGCATGCGCTCGCCGAGGGTCGCGGCGCGCGCGGCGAGGCCGTTCTCGCGGACGTACCGCAGGGTCGCGGTGCCCGCCGCCATGGCGAGCTGGTTGCCGCGGAAGGTGCCGGCGTGGTCGCCGGGCCGCCAGGCGTCGAGTTCGGCGCGGTAGACGATGACGGCCAGCGGGAGGCTGCCGCCGATGGCCTTGGACAGCACCATCACGTCGGGCACGACACCGCTGTGCTCGACCGCCCAGAACGCCCCGGTCCGGCCCACCCCGGTCTGTACCTCGTCGGCGATGAGCGGAATGGAGCGGTCCGCGGTGAGGGCGCGCATCCGGCGCAGCCAGCCGTCGGGCGCGGGAAGCACCCCGCCCTCACCCTGCACAGGCTCGACGACCATCCCGGCGGGAGCGCGTACGCCACTGGCGGGGTCGTCCAGGAGGCTCTCGGTCCAGCGCGCGGCCAGGTGGGCACCGCTCTCGCCGCCGACGCCGAACGGGCAGCGGTAGTCCTGCGGATAGGGCAGCCGGGTCACGCGCACGCCCGGTGCCGCGCCGGAGGCGGCCAGGGCTCCTTCCGTCATCCCGTGGTAGGCGCCGGTGAAGGCGAGCAGCCCGTCCCGGCCCGTGGCCGTGCGGACGAGCTTGAAGGCGGCCTCCACGGCGTCCGTGCCGGCGGGCCCGCAGAACTGGATGCGGGCGGAGTCGGCCAGTCCGGGCGGCAGCGTGCCGAACAGCTCGCTGGTGAAGGCGTCCTTCACCGGGGTCGCCAGGTCCAGTACGTGCAGCGGCGCGCCCGAGTCGAGGACGGCGCGGATGGCTTCGAGCACGACCGGGTGGTTGTGGCCCAGCGCCAGCGAACCGGCCCCCGAGAGGCAGTCGAGGTAGCGCCGCCCGTCGGCTCCCTCGATCGTCAGCCCCCGGGCGCGCACCGGCACGATGGGCAGCGAGCGTGCGTAGGTGCGGGCCGCCGATTCCCGTGCCGACTGCCGCCGGAGGATGCCTTCGTGGGCCGTTGACGCCGACGCCGTCGGCGGTAGCTGGGTCAAGGCCACGGCTCTGGGTCCTCCCGATTGAACACTGGACATGCTTGAACACTCGTCGGCTCTTCCCCGTACGTACCAACGACGCCACGAGCGGCGGAACACGGCCCGGCGTCAAGATCCTTCCGCGCGGAACCGGGGACCCGCCCGTGTCCGTCTCCCATCGCACCGGCATAGTGGGGCCCTGCCTCCCCGCTAGGGCGGGTGCATGACAACTTCACAGTGGCCGCGCACGCGGCACACCTCATCAGCAGATCGATCAGGGGGATCCCACTCCATGGCTTCCATCCGCCGGCCGGCGCTGGCCGCGGCCGCTCTGACCGCCGCACTGGCCCTCACGGCCACCGCGTGCGGCCCTTCCGAGGACACGGCGGGCAGCGACAAGCCCAGCGCCTCCGCCACCAAGACCGGCGACGACGTCCTTCAGCTGCCCAAGAACCTCCCTTCTTCCCTCAAGGACCTGGACAAGTGGAAGAACGGCGAGTGGAAGAACTGGGACAAGGACCAGTGGCTGCGTGAGGCGCGCGACTTCGTCAACCCGATGATCAAGGGCCACTGGAAGCCCGACACGATGAAGGACGCCCGCTCCAGCGACAAGACGCTCGCGAGCAAGGGTGCCCCGGGCACCGCTCCGGGGGCCTCCGGCGACCAGGGCGTCACCGACCCCGAGCCGCGCCCGGTGCAGGCGAAGTCGGTCGATCTGCCGTACCACAACAACGCGGCCCCGGTCGGCAAGGTGTTCTTCGACAGCCCCGAGGGCCACATGGTCTGCTCGGCGACGGTCGTCAAGGACCCGGCACACCCGGGCAAGTCCAACATGGTGTGGACCGCGGGCCACTGCGTGCACTCGGGCAAGAAGGGCGGCTGGTACCGCAACATCGCCTTCGTGCCGTCCTACAACGACAAGGGTCTGCCCGCCTCGCAGGTCAACAGCGCGCCGGTGCAGGACGTCGCCCCGTACGGCATGTGGTGGGCGGACTGGGCCCAGACCTCCACGCAGTGGATCACGCAGGGCGCCGAGACCGGTGGCGCGGGCGCGCCCTACGACTTCTCCGTGCTGCACGTCAAGCCCGAGGCCGGCTCCGGCAAGTCGCTGGAGGAGACCGTTGGTAACGCCCTCACCGTGGACTTCGAGGCCCCGCAGGTGAAGTCCATCCGCTCCATGGGTGCCTGGGGCTACCCGGCCGCGCCGCCCTTCGACGGCCAGAAGATGTACGACTGCATCGACAAGCCGAGCCGGCTGACGGTCGAGCCCTCGCAGCCCACGATGTACCGCATCGGCTGCACCATGACCGGTGGTTCGTCCGGGGGCGGCTGGTTCGCCCAGCGCGACGGCAAGGTGGTGCTGGTCTCCAACACCTCCATCGGCCCGTCGGACAACACCTGGCTGGCGGGTCCGCGCCTGGGCCCGGAGGCGAAGGGCGTCTACGACGCGCTCAGCCGGAAGTTCGCCAACCGCTGAGCCGACAGCCGGGTCCAGCTCGGTCAGTTCTGAGCGGACTCCCGGCGAAACGGTCCTCCTGTAACCGAAGGCCCGCCCCCCGGATCGGGGGCGGGCCTTCGCGTCGGTACGCCGGGTCAGCCGCGGGCGGCCGGCACGTAGCGCTGGAGCTCGGCGGCGAGCTCCTCGTGCACCCGGGCCTTGATCAGGGTGCCCTCCGCGGTGTGCTCCTCGGAGATCACCTCACCGTCGGCGTGGGCCCGCGCGACCAGCGAACCCCGCGTGTACGGCACGAGCGCCTCGATCTCGACGGCGGGCCGGGGCAGCTCGTCGTCGAGCAGCTGCAGGAGCTCCTCGATGCCCTGGCCGGTCCGCGCGGAGACGGCGATGGAGTGCTTCTCCACGCGCAGCAGCCGCTGCAGGACGAGCGGGTCGGCCGCGTCCGCCTTGTTGATGACCACGATCTCGGGCACGTCGAGCGCGCCGACCTCACGGATCACCTCGCGCACGGCGGCCAGCTGCTCCTCCGGTGCCGGGTGCGAGCCGTCGACCACGTGCAGGATCAGGTCGGAGTCGCCGACCTCTTCCATCGTGGAGCGGAACGCCTCGACCAGGTGGTGCGGCAGGTGCCGGACGAATCCGACGGTGTCGGCGAGGGTGTACAACCGCCCGCTGGGCGTCTCCGCCCGGCGCACGGTCGGGTCGAGGGTGGCGAACAGGGAGTTCTCCACCAGCACGCCCGCACCGGTGAGGCGGTTGAGCAGCGAGGACTTGCCGGCGTTGGTGTAGCCGGCGATGGCGACCGAGGGGACCTTGTTCCGCCGGCGTTCCTGGCGCTTGAGGTCGCGGCCGGTCTTCATCTCCGCGATCTCCCGGCGCATCTTCGCCATCTTCTCGCGGATCCGCCGCCGGTCCGTCTCGATCTTGGTCTCACCGGGACCACGGGTGGCCATGCCGCCCCCGCCGCTGGAACCGCCGCCGCCCATCTGCCGGGACAGCGACTGACCCCAGCCGCGCAGCCTCGGCAGCATGTACTGCATCTGGGCCAGGGAGACCTGGGCCTTGCCCTCTCGGGACTTGGCGTGCTGGGCGAAGATGTCGAGGATCAGGGCGGTACGGTCGACCACCTTGACCTTGACGACGTCTTCGAGGGCGATGAGCTGGCCGGGGCTGAGCTCGCCGTCACAGACGACGGTGTCGGCGCCGCTCTCCAGCACGATGTCCCGCAGCTCGCGCGCCTTGCCGGAACCGATGAACGTGGCCGGGTCCGGCTTGTCCCGGCGCTGGACCACACCGTCGAGCACCAAGGCGCCCGCGGTCTCGGCGAGCGCGGCGAGCTCCGCGAGGGAGTTCTCCGCGTCCTGAGCCGTACCGGACGTCCAGACGCCGACCAGCACCACGCGCTCCAGGCGCAGCTGCCGGTACTCGACCTCGGTGACGTCCTCCAGCTCGGTGGAGAGACCCGCGACGCGGCGCAGTGCCGCCCGCTCGGAGCGGTCGTACTGCTCGCCGTCGCGCTCCCCGTCGATCTCGTGGCTCCAGGCGACGTCCTCTTCCATCAGGGCGTCGGCCCGAAGGCTCTCCGGAAGGCTCTGCCGGTCCTGGGGAAGGGAAGAAGAGGAGGTCATTTGATCCTTTACGTCGTTGAGAAGGGGCGGCCCCGGCAAGGGGCCGCACGAGCGTCAACGCCTGACGGGCCCCGGAGATTCCCCGGGACGGCCGCCGCGCCGACCCGTCGATGGTCCCACGACCGCCCCGGGCCGTCACGCGGGTTTCGGGGCGGGCTTCCAGTCCGGGTGACCGGGCATCGGCGGGGTCGTGGCCCCGTACAGCCAGGGGCGCAGGAAGGGCCTCAGGTCCTGGCCGGAGACCTGGGACGCGAGCGCGATGAAGTCGGCGGTGCCCGCGGTGGAGTCGCGGTGCCCGGCGACCCACTCCCGCTCCAGCCGCTCGAAGGCGGCCGCGCCGATCCTCTGGCGCAGGGCGTAGAGCACCACGGCGCCGCCGTCGTAGACGTTGGGGCGGAAGATGCTGGTCTTCTTCCCGGGAGCGGACGCCTTGGGGGCGGCCGGCGGGCCGCCGTCGGCGCGCCAGGCGTCGGAGTGCTCGTAGGCGAAGCGCATGCGCAGGTCGAGCGGCTTCTTGCCCTTCTCCTCGGCGTAGAGCGCTTCGTACCAGGTGGCATGGGCCTCGTTGAGCCAGAGGTCGGACCAGGTGCGCGGGCTGACGCTGTCGCCGAACCACTGGTGCGACAGTTCGTGGACCATGATCGATTCGAGGTACCAGGCGGGGATGTCGGTCCTGACGAACAGGTCCCGCTCGAAGAGGGAGAGGGTCTGCGTCTCCAGTTCGAAGCCGGTCGAGGCGTCGGCCATCAGCACGCCGTAGGTCTCGAAGGGGTACGGCCCGACCCGCCGCTCCATCCACGCGAGGTGGTCCGGGGTTCTGGCCACCCACTTCTCCAGTCGCTCGCGGTCGCCGGCGGGCACGACGTCGCGCACGGGCAGGCCGCGCGGCCCGGTGCGGCGGGGGACGGCGGAGTGGCCGATGGAGACCTGGGCGAGTTCGGTGGCCATGGGGTGCAGGCTCCGGTACGTCCAGGTGGTGTTCCCGCCCCAGGCGACCCGGCCCTCGGGCAGGCCGTTCGCGACCACGGTCAGGTCCTTGGGGACGGTGACGTGGAAGGTGAAGCGCGCCTTGTCGGCGGGGTGGTCGTTGCCGGGGAAGATCCGGTGGGCGGCGTCGGCCTGGTTGGCCATGACCAGGCCGTCCTTGGTGGGGACCCAGCCGCCGTCCGTGCCGCGCGGATTGCTGGTGTGGCGGACGGTGACGGTGAAGTGGCCCTCGGCCGGGAGGTCGAAGGCGGGGGTGACGACCAGGTCCTCCTTCACCGGGGTGAACTCGGCGGGCAGGCCGTTGACCACGACCGAGCGGACCGTGCCGCCGGAGAAGTCCAGGTTGACGTGCTCCAGGTCCTCGGTCGCCTCGGCCTCGATGGTGGTGACGGCGTCGAGCGGCTTGTCGTTGCCGTGATAGGCGAACCGGATGTCGTAGGAGACGACGTCGTAGCCGGGGTTGCCGAGTTCCGGGAAGAGCCGGTCGCCGATCCCCCGCGCGGTCTCGGTGGGCGGGACGGCGGCGCCCAGGAGGAGGGTCGTGGCGGCGGCGGAGAGGGCGGCCCGCAGGCGCGCGGACCGCCGGGGGCTCGGGGGACGGTTCCCGGGAAAGTGCGGCATGCGTCCACCGCTATCAGCGCGCGAGCCACCACTGTCGGCGGCACGACGTCGGCCCACCCGTACGAGCATTTCGGAAGAATGTACGAGCGTCACACCGCCGGGCGGCCACGCCCACGGCTACAGCGGCGCCCCGGCGACCGCCCGGCCCGCCCGCTCGACGTCGTAGACCCCCGGCACGCGGCGCATGGCCCGCATCAGCTCCGGCAGCCGGCCGGCGTCGGTGAGCTGGAGGGTGTACGTGTGGCGCACGCGCTGTTCGTGGGGCGGCTCGACGGCCGCGGAGATGACCGCCGCGCCCTCGGCGGCGATGACTTCGGTGAGATCGGCGAGAAGGTGCGGCCTGCTGAAGGACTCGGCGCGGAGGGTGACCCGGTAGTCGCAGGCGCCGGCGCTCTCAGATGCGCGCCAGCGCACGTCCACGGGCACGCGCCCCGAGGTGACCATGCGCTCGACCGCCGGGCACTGCGCCCGGTGCACGGTGACGGTGCCGCCGCGCACGGCGAAGCCGGTGACCTCGTCGGGCGGCACCGGGGTACAGCAGCCGGCGAGCCGTACGCTCGCGGCCGCGAGGTCGGTGCCGTCCGAGGTGACCGCGACCGGCCACCGGACGGCCGGGGCGGTCGACCGGGGTGGCGGGCACGGGCGGTCCGGTGCGGCCGGCTCCGGCGGCGGGACGGGGTCGGACGCCGGGTGGGTGGCCAGCCAGCGCTCGATGGCGATCCGGGCGGCGGGGGTACGGGCGTGCTCCAGCCAGTCGGGGGACGGCCCGGAGACGGCGTCGCGGGACATCAGCAGGTGCAGGGTGTCCCCGTCGCGCAGGACCGTGCTGAGCGTGGCCAGCCTGCCGTTGACCCGGGCGCCGATGCAGCTGTGCGCGCCGTCCCCGTGCTGCGCGTAGGCCGCGTCGACACAGCTCGAACCCGCCGGCAGGCCGATGGTGCCGCCGTCGGCACGGAAGACGGTGACCTCGCGGTCCTGGGCGAGCTCGTCGCGGAGCGAGGTCCAGAAGGTGTCGGGGTCGGGCGTGGCCCGCTGCCACTCCAGCAGCCGGGAGAGCCAGCCGGGCTGGGTGGGGTCGACGCGCTCCCCGTCGGTCGCGTCGGGCGTCTCGGGAGCCGCGTAGGGATTGCCCAGGGCGATCACCCCGGCCTCGGCGACGCGGTGCATCTGGTGGGTCCGGATGAGGACTTGCGCGGCCTCGCCGCTCGGCCCGGCCACCGCGGTGTGCAGCGACTGGTAGAGGTTGAACTTCGGTACGGCGATGAAGTCCTTGAACTCCGAGATGTAGGGGGTGAAGCAGGTGTGCAGTTCGCCCAGGACGGCGTAGCAGTCGGCGTCCTCCGAGACGAGGACGAGCAGCCGGCCGAGATCGGACCCGGTGACCCTGCCGCGTTCCAGGCGCACCCGGTGCACGGAGACGAAGTGGCGGGAGCGGACGAGGACATCGGCGGCGATGCCGGCCTCGCGCAGCACCGCCCGCACGCGCTCGGCGGTCGCCTCCAGCGGGTTGGACCGGTCTCCGTGGGACAGGACCAGATCGCGGGTGCGGGCGTATTCCTCGGGGTGGAGGATCGCGAAGACGAGGTCCTCCAGTTCGGTCTTGAGCGCCTGCACGCCCAGGCGCTCGGCGAGCGGGATCAGCACATCGCGGGTGACCTTGGCGATCCTGATCTGTTTCTCGGGCCGCATGACGCCGAGGGTGCGCATGTTGTGCAGCCGGTCGGCGAGCTTGATGGACATCACGCGGACGTCGTTGCCGGTGGCCACGAGCATCTTGCGGAACGTCTCCGGTTCGGCCGCCGCACCGTAGTCGACCTTCTCCAGCTTGGTGACGCCGTCGACGAGGAAGCGCACCTCCTCGCCGAACTGCCCCCGCACTTGATCGAGCGTCACCTCGGTGTCCTCGACGGTGTCGTGGAGGAGGGAGGCGGTCAAGGTCGTCGTCTCGGCGCCCAGTTCGGCGAGGATCAGGGTCACGGCGAGCGGGTGGGTGATGTACGGCTCGCCGCTCTTGCGCGTCTGCCCGCGGTGCGAGGACTCCGCGAGCAGATAGGCACGGCGCAGGATGTCGAGGTCCGCGCCGGGATGGTGGCTCCGGTGGACCTTGGCGACGTGGTCGATGGCGTCCGGCAGCCGGCCGCGCGAGCCGGAGCCGCTGAGCGCCGCCCGCCGCAGCCGTCTCAGGTCGAGGCGGGCTCGGCCGCGCCAGCGGCCGGGAACGGCTTCGTTCGGGGCGTCTGCGCTCATGGGCACCTCCGGCAGCGTCGACCGGCGGTCGGCTCGCGCCTCCGGACCGGTGCTTGATGCTACCGAGCCCATCACGCGCTGCTCACCCGCTCTCGCCCAGAGTGAAACGGATCACCCATTCGAGCGAGCCGTACCGCCAGGCGTTCGGCGAGCGCCCCGAGTCGGGGTAATGCGCGCCGGTCAGGCTCCGGCGGCGAGCCAGGCCGCGTCGAGGACGCCCTCGGCGACGATCACGGCCGGGCCGGTCATCTCGACGGTGCCGTCCGGGCTCTCGGTGATCTCCAGACGGCCGCCGGGGAGGTCCACGGTGTAGGTCACGGGCACGCCCGTGACCGCCGGGTCGACGCCGTCGCGGCGCGCCGCCGCGACCATCACCGCGCAGGCGCCCGTACCGCAGGAGCGGGTCTCCCCGGAGCCGCGCTCGTGCACCCGCATCGCGACGTGACGCGGGCCGCGGTCGACGACGAACTCGACGTTCGTGCCGTCGGGGTACGCGCCGGCCGGGGCGACGGCGGGCGCGGTGAAGAGGTTCCCGGCGTGGGCGAGGTCCTCGACGAAGGAGACGGCGTGGGGGTTGCCCATGTTGACGTGGTGGGCGGGCCAGCTGCGCTCGCCGACGGTGACCGTGACGGGCCCCGGGGGCAGCAGCGCCTTGCCCATCGAGACGGTGATCCCACCGCCGGAGCTGTCCTTGGCGATGTGCGCGTGGCGGATCCCGGCACGGGTGGCGACGGCGACGTCGCCCTCCTCGGCCAGGCCGGCCCACTGGAGGTAGCGGGCGAAGACGCGGACGCCGTTGCCGCACATCTCGGCTACGGTGCCGTCGCCGTTGCGGTAGTCCATGAACCACTCGGCCTCGTCGGCCATCGCGCGGGCCTCGGGGTGGGCGGCGGACCGTACGACGCGCAGCACGCCGTCCCCGCCGATGCCCGCCCGGCGGTCGCACAGGCGGGCGACGGCGGCCGGGGACAGCTCGATCCGGCCGTCGTGGTCGGGCACGATCACGAAGTCGTTCTCGGTGCCGTGGCCCTTGAGGAAGGCGATCTGTGTGCTCACGTCTCGATGGTACGGGGCGGCTGTGACACGGCCGCCGGCCAGGCCCTTCGCCGGGCTAGCGCAGGCGCGCCACGCGCCAGACGGCGAGCACGACCACCAGGGCGACCACGGCCGTGTACGAGGCCACGTAGCGCCAGTCGGGCCGGCTCCCGGAGCCCCGGGCCGGCAGGCCCGGCCAGGTGTATCCGACGCGGCGGGCGGCCATCACGCCCCAGCCCGCGGCGCAGCAGCTGATGAGCAGGCCCAGCATGGCGACCACCGGTCCGCCGTCCCCGACCTCGAAGGCGAGGGGGAAGGCGAACATCAGTGAGCCCACGGCGGCGAGCACCACGATGGGGGCGAGCTGCCAGATCCGCAACCTGCGCGGGGGGCGCAGCTCACGGAACGAGGCCGGAGCGGGGTCGCCGGCCACGGAGCCGTCCGTCTCCACGGTGTCCTCGGGACCGTCCGGGGTCAGCGCTTCGGGCTCGCCCTGCGGCGGCTGCTGCGGTCTGTCACGAGGGCCGGCCTCCATCGCCACGCGCCCTCCCCACTCGGACTTCACGGCTCGATCGAAGCTTGATGATGGCACGCTCACGCGAGCCGAAATGGCGTGCGTGGCGTCCTGATGCCATCACGTGATCAGGCTGTGACCGCCCGTTCGACCAACGCCAGCGCTTGCCCGCGGAGTTCCGCCCTCCGGTCCGCCGCGCCACTCAGCCAGTGGACCCGGGTGTCACGGCGGAACCAGGAGTCCTGGCGCCGCGCGAACCGCTTGGTGGCCCGTACGGTCTCGGTCCGCGCCGCCTCCTCCGTGCACTCCCCCGCGAGGAAGGTGAGCACCTGCTGATAGCCGAGCGCGCGGGACGCCGTGCGCCCTTCGCGCAGGCCCTCGCGCTCCAGCGCGCGCACCTCGTCGACGAGCCCGGCCTCCCACATGCGGTCCACGCGCAGGGTGATCCGCTCGTCCAGTTCGGGGCGCTCGACGTCGACGCCGATCTGCAGGGCGTCGTACACGGGCTCCTCCCCGGGGAGGTTGGCGGTGAAGGGCCGGCCGGTCAGCTCGATGACCTCCAGGGCGCGCACGATGCGGCGGCCGTTGCCGGGCAGGATGGCGCGGCCGGCGGCCGGGTCGGCGGCGGCGAGCCTGGCGTGCAGCGCGCCCGGCCCCTCGGCCGCCAGCTCCTCCTCCAGGCGGGCCCGTACGGCCGGGTCCGTGCCGGGGAAGTCGAGCGCGTCGATGGTGCCCTTGATGTAGAGACCGGAGCCCCCCACGAGGACGGGCGTACGGCCCTCGGCGAGCAGCCGGTCGATCTCGGCGCGCGCCAGCCGCTGGTACTCGGCGACGCTCGCGGCCTCCTGGACGTCCCAGATGTCGAGGAGGTGGTGCGGCACACCCTGTCGTTCCTCCGGCGTCAGTTTGGCCGTGCCGATGTCCATGCCCCGGTACAGCTGCATGGAGTCGGCGTTGACGACCTCGCCGCCCAGGTGCTGGGCGAGGGCGACGCCGAGATCGGACTTGCCGGCCGCCGTGGGTCCCACGACGGCGATGACCCGCGGGGCGGGAACTGCGTTTTTCACCGGGTTTTTCACCGGATCAGTCTCGCAAACCTTTGGCGCGCCCCTCGAACGAGCGACGTGACGCGGCGCTGTCGGGTTCGTTGCCTGTTGCGAGGTTCCGAGAGCCGGTTCACGGGCCGGTGTGCGGCAATGGCGCAATGGGCCGCCCGGACGACGCGGGACTTCGCTCACACCAGTAAGGTAATGGAGTAGATATGGGCGTGTTTTCAAGGTTTCGCCGTAAGAAGGCCGAAGCGTCAACCGAGGAGGCGGCGACAGCCACTCTGACGGCGGAATCGGCCGAGGACGCCGGGACCACCGAGACCGCCGAGGCGGAGCCGGAGAAGTCCGGCGAGGCCAAGGCGGAGGCCGCGGCGGGCGAGGGAGTCGAGATTCCCAAGCAGCAGTCCGCGGAGAAGGCGGCGGACAGCGAGGCCGGTGAGGGCGCCCGTAAGTAGCTCTGACCAAAGGAAGACGAGGGAAGGCGCCATGGGCCTGTTGGACACTCTCAAGGCCAAGCTCGCCCCTGCGAAGGAGAAGGTCGGTGACCTCGCGCAGCAGCACGGGGACAAGATCGAGCAGGGGCTGGAGAAGGCCGCCAAGGCTGTCGACGAGAAGACCAAGGGCAAGTACAGCCGCCAGATCCGGACGGGCACCGGCAAGGCCAAGGAAGCCATCGACCGCCTCGCCGAGAAGGACGGGAAGAACGGCGGTGGTTCCGGGCCCACGGCCCCTTAGGACCTCATGCCGCGACGGGCCGCGGAGCGGATGCTCCGCGGCCCGTCGCGGTTGTCCCCGGTCACGGCCCGGGCGCGGCGGCTCAGGGCCCCGGCGGGCCCGTGGAGGGTCGTCGAGGGCCCCGGCGCGCTACGACCAGGCCGCGACGAAGTAGCCCACGCCGTACGGCGCCTCGTCGTACAGCAGCTCCCCGGTCAGCCCCGCGCTCTCGCCGGCGCCCGCGAGCACCTGCCAGGGCGCGCGACCGGCGGCCTTCAGCTCGTACGCGAGCTCCGCGTCGAGCGCCGCCAGGGCGGTCGTGTCGGCGGTTCCCAGGGCCCGCGCGGCGGCGGTGTCGAACGGCTCGGCGCGCTCGTCGAGGTAGCCCGGCGCCTTGACCGTCCGGCAGGCGCTCCCGTCGCCCATCACCAGGAGGGCGACGCGCTCGTCACCGGCGGCCAGCTCCCTGCCGGCGGCCAGGCAGCGCTCGGCCTCCAGCTCCTCCCCGACCCCCAGGCCCTGCACGGGCGCGGCGGCCCAGCCCGTACGGCCCAGCAGCCAGGCGGCGACGGCGAGGGACGGGGGCAGCTCCCGGCCCCCCGCGGGACCGCCCCGGCCGAGCCGTACATCGAGGTCCACGCCGACGCCACGGAAGGACCCGGCGGCGCCCTGGGGATACGGTCCGCGGCCGGGCGGGGCGGCGGGGCCCAGGACGATCAGGCGGTCGGGCCGCGCGGCCGCCAGCAGGCTCACGCCGTCGAGGCAGGCGGCACGGAGGCCGTCCAGCTCGGGCGCGGCCCCGGCGGCGACCTCCGGGACGAGCAGGGGCGGACAGGGGCACACGGCGGCGGCGACGAGCATGCGGGAACCCTAACAAGGGCCCCTGCGGGCGTCAGGGCAGATCGTCACGGCCCAGCCACGACGGCAGGACCGGCACCCCGTCCGGATAGCGCGGTATCTCGCCTTCCGTGGGCTTCGGCGCCGCGTCGGCGGGCTCCGGCTCGGGAGCCGGTGCAGGGGGGTCGCTGTCGGCCAGCAGCTCCGCCACCGTGAAGCGGGTGAGGAAACTGGTCCACTGTCCGTCCACGATCAGGTCGTATCCGTCCGTGGTCCGGAACAGCCGCCTGCGCTGCGGGTTCATCGGGTGCTGTGGCTCGTAGGACCGGGCGCGCGTCTCCAGCTCCCGCAAGGCGTCATCGCGGGAGCCGTCGACGTGCGTGATGACCGACCCGGCCGGCCGCTTGTACTCCCCTGACCCCACCGTCGTCTCGATGAGCAGACCCCAGGTCGTCAACGGCCCCCCTGGAGCCTCGGGCGGAGTTTCCTCCGGCGCGGATCCGTCAGTCGCAGCCGCAGCCCGCGGCCGCCGGGGCCGGGCTCGGGGCGGGTGCGCCGATGGCCGGGATGCCCAGCATCACGCCGGCCGGCTTCTGGGCCGGTGCGGCGTTGCGCTTCTCCCAGGCGTCGCCCGCGCGCGTGCGGCGCACGCCCTGGGCGGGGCCTTCGGCGAGCAGGTGGTGCGGGGCGGCGTAGGTGATCTCCACCGTGACGACGTCGCCCGGGCGGACCGGCTCGTCGGGCTTGGTGAAGTGCACCAGGCGGTTGTCGGGGGCGCGCCCGGACAGACGGTGGGTGGCACCGTCCTTGCGGCCCTCGCCCTCGGCGACCATGACCTCCAGCGTGCGCCCGACCTGCTTCTTGTTCTCGTCCCAGGAGACCTCCTCCTGGAGGGCGACGAGACGCTCGTAACGCGCCTGCACGACCTCCTTGGGGATCTGGCCCTCCATGGTCGCCGCGGGGGTGCCCGGGCGCTTGGAGTACTGGAACGTGAAGGCGTTCGCGAAACGGGCCTCGCGCACCACGTGCATGGTCTGCTCGAAGTCCTCCTCGGTCTCGCCGGGGAAGCCCACGATGATGTCGGTGGAGATGGCCGCGTCCGGCATGGCGGCACGGACCTTCTCGATGATGCCGAGGAAGCGCTCCTGGCGGTAGGAGCGGCGCATGGCCTTGAGGACGGTGTCGGAGCCGGACTGGAGCGGCATGTGCAGCTGCGGCATCACGTTCGGCGTCTCGGCCATCGCGGCGATGACGTCGTCGGTGAAGTCGCGCGGGTGCGGGGAGGTGAAGCGCACGCGCTCCAGGCCCTCGATCCCGCCGCAGGCGCGCAGCAGCTTGGAGAAGGCCTCGCGGTCCCCGAGGTCCGAGCCGTACGCGTTGACGTTCTGGCCGAGCAGGGTGATCTCGGAGACGCCCTCGGAGACCAGCGTCTCGATCTCGGCGAGGATGTCGCCCGGGCGGCGGTCCTCTTCCTTGCCGCGCAGGGCGGGGACGATGCAGAAGGTGCAGGTGTTGTTGCAGCCGACGGAGATGGAGACCCACGCGGCGTACGCGGACTCGCGCCGCGTCGGCAGAGTCGAGGGGAACGCCTCCAGCGACTCGGCGATCTCGACCTGTGCCTCCTCCTGGACGCGGGCGCGCTCCAGCAGGACGGGCAGCTTGCCGATGTTGTGGGTGCCGAAGACGACGTCGACCCAGGGGGCCCGCTTGACGATGGTGTCGCGGTCCTTCTGGGCGAGGCAGCCGCCGACGGCGATCTGCATGCCGGGCCGCTTCGTCTTCATGGGCGCCAGCCGGCCGAGGTTGCCGTAGAGCTTGTTGTCGGCGTTCTCCCGCACCGCGCAGGTGTTGAAGACGACGACGTCGGCGTCACCCTCCTCGGTGCCCTCGGGCGCGCGGACATAGCCCGCGTCCTCCAGCAGGCCGGAGAGCCGCTCGGAGTCATGGACGTTCATCTGGCACCCGTAGGTGCGGATCTCGTAGCTTCGAGTAACGCCCACTTCGTCCACTGCCCCGGTCCGGTCACTGCTGCTGGTCATTGCTCCAGAGTAAAGGGGGTCCGGTGAAGCTCCCGACCACGGCCCACGGGGCGCCCCGCGCTCGTCACCGAACGCGACACAGCCCCCGCTGGCGGGGGCTGCTCATGGGGGTGACGGGCTGCTAAGCGGCGGGGGCTTCCAGCCCGTCTGGTGACTCCGGGAGGGGTGGCGTCTTCGGCAGGTCCCGGCCCTGGAGGCGATTCGCCAGGTCTGGGCCGGGGCAGAGGAGAATCTGCGTCTCGCCCGCACCGGAGGCTCCCCCGCGGCCGGACTTCGGGCGGTAGGCGACGAGGGTGAATGCCCCACTCATCAGCAGTTGCCGTCGCGCGGCCCAGTCCGATCGCTCCCAGAGTTGTGCGTAGGTCTCCCCCGTACCCTCCCAGTGCCACTGGTCGGCACGCTGCGGCAGCTTGGCTAGGGTCTTCCGCTTCTCCCTCAGCTTCGCCATCCGGGACAGGTATGCCGCTTCGTCTTCGTCGTCCCAGTCCTCAGCTTCATCCTTCTCATTGGTGAGCCGCTGAATGGCTTCGCGGACGCGTGCCAGCTCTGCCGTGTGGTCTTCGCCAGGTATGAGGACCTTCCGCTGCACCTCAACGTCGCCGAGAATTCCAGGGAACGTGACGTACGCCGAGACGAGAGATTCCAGGAAATCCGCATTCAAGGCGGCAGCAAGACACACCTTATTCTTTTCCTTCACTTCAGGATTTCCGCAGCGGTAGTAGCGATACGGCTTCGGCCCACTGGCGAGCTTTCGCGTGACACGCCACAGGTGCAACTTGTGCCCGCAGTCGCAGAAGCCCACGTCGAGCAGCGGCGCAGCATCCTTAGTGCGGATACGCGTGCCCTTTCGATCCACCAGCTTTACCTGGAGACGCCGCCACTCGTCGTCGGTGACCAGGGCTGGGCCGACACGAATAGGCATCTCATCGTCCCCATAGACCACCTCGCCCTCATGAGACATCAGCCCCCGGATGGTCGGTGAGGTGAGGATCTTCCTGGCCGTCTCCGTGCACCACTTAGCACGCTTTCCCTTACGCTTCTTCGTCCCTCCAATCTCCTTGCCCTTCCTCACACGCTTGTAGTCACTGGGTGCGAGAATGTCTCGATCTTCAAAGTCGAGGCAGACCGAGTTCATGCTGTCGTTGGGGCCAAGCACTCGATCCACAAGTTCCCGGGCCACTTCATAGGCAGGCTCTCCGACGTTCGGGACCACGTCATCGTCAAAGTCGATCTGTAGCCCCTCGACCTCCGGGCAATCACAGGCGTGCCAGTCACAGCCTTCAACATGCTTCCGAGCGGGCACGGTCTTGTAGCCGAAGGTCGGCTCCCCACCGCTCCACCGGCCGAGGCTCCTCTTCTCTTCTCGGCCGGCCAGAACTCGGAGCTTGATCGTGGCGGCTTCCAGCTCGGCGAAGACCACGATGATCTGCGCAAGCGCCACGCCGATCGGGGTATTGAGATCGATGGGCTCAGTCGCACTGATCAGGTTCTTGGAGCGCCCGTCCGCCTTGCACCAGCGGATCATGTCCGCGAAGTCGATCACCGATCGCACGAAACGGTCGAGGCGCCAGAAGACCAGTCCGTCCCACTCATCCGGACGCTTGAGCCACTTAGCAAGCTCCGGGCGCTCAGCAGGACTGAACGTGCTCGCAGAGATGTCGAGGTCTTCGGCCCAACCGACGACCTCGGCCCCCCGCAGGCTGGCGATGGCCAGGATGGCCCGCCGCTGCACCTGGGGCGACGTCGACTCGTCAGTCTCCTTGCTGAGCCGGATGACTCCGATCAGTCGCTGGTGCTGCTTGAACACGTGCGGTGACTCCTTCGTTCTTTCTGGCTCGCAGGCCGAAGCCCTGCGGTGTCCACCTCATCGCAGAGACCTATTCATGTCAACCCTGGGTCTCCACCTCTGGGTTTCCACTTCAGGGCTGGGAGGTGTGAGGTAACTTCCTCGGATGCGGGAATGTGGAAGTGGCTTGGAGATCACCCAGCGCGTCGGGGCATGGATCGTGCGCATGTGGTGGCCGGACGGGGCAGTGACAGGAGGGCCGCAGCAGCTTTGGATCGAGCCAGCCGGCGACGCCGCGAACCGTGACGTGCTGCGGGGCATCTCCACCGCAGTACTTCGGGACTTCGACCTTGTAGGCGCCGTGGAGAAGGCCAGGGCCGCTACAACTGGGCCTGACACGCGACGCCAAGAGAGGGATCGCGAACTGGCGGGCCTCACAGCCACAGCACAAACGCTTTTTGCGAAGGCTGGGCTATCCGAGGAGTACCTCGCAGTGCTCGCTGCGATGTACAGATCCATCGCCGACAGCGGGGAGAAAGCTCTCGTCCCCTTGATCGCGAGCCAGCTCGGGCGGCCGGAGCAGACGATTAAGAACCACTTGAAGCGGGCTCGGAAGGACGGACTCCTGACGGCGGTAGCCGGAAAGGCCGGCGGGGAGCTGACGGAGAAAGCAACGGCGATCCTGGCGACCGTGGCGCCAGGATCGCGGCGTACGCCGTAGACGAGAAACACGCAGGGGCCCCGTGGGGCCCCTGCGTGCTACCTCACCGGCCGGACTGACGCAGCCGCCCAGCCTTTAATTCATTCATGGAGGACCCCGTCATCCCCCTCCGGCATGACGCAGGGGGGCCGGCCCATCTCTCCCGACCAGAAGTCGCCCGCCATCTCCTGGGCCAGGGCATGGGGTACCCCGTGCGCTACGGCGTCCTGGTAAATCACACCCGTGATGCGCGCCGCAAGGAGGGCCAACGTGCCGCGCTGCTCCAGCTGTTCGCGCCGAAGGTCATGGGTAAGGCCGTCGATGATCTGCTTGAAGGAGTCAAGCTCAGGCTCATCCATGGTCAGCCCTCGTTTCCGGGTCGCACGGGCTCGACGGCATCCAGGAACTCCCATACCACTGCTTGATGTATCGGCCCGCGGGGGTCGCAGCGGAGGCCGGCCTTCACTGCGGCAATGACAGCTTCTAGGTCGTCGGAGTCAAGGGTGACCTGAACAAGGTCGTTGCCTAGGTAGGTTGCGTACACGTTGCGCTCCTTCAGTGCTTGGTTTCGCCGCTGTAAAGGTCGCCCCAGGACCTGCCAGCGATCTCTGCTTCTGCGGGGATGACGAGCCCTTTGTAGGTGAACTCCATGAGCCGGGCCGTCTCGTGGGCCAGCTCCTCCGCTACTTCTTCGGGGAAGGCAAAGAGAATTTCGTCGTGGATGGGGAGCTTGATGTACTTGGAGTAGCCGTGTCGATCGAGCTCGATCATGGCTCTGGCCGTTACGTCTCGACACGAGGATTGAATGCGATAGTTGAGGGCCGAATAGGGCCTGTTCCGGTCGACGGGGAGTCGACGGCCGGTCGCCGTCCATATGTAGCCGTGCTGGCGGGCGTGGCGTTGCAGCTGCTCGGAGAACCGCTTGACCTTCGGGTAGGTCTCTTCGAAGCCGCGGATGACTTCCCTGGCTTTGGCGACCGTGATGCCGCAGGTCTCGGCGATGTTCCGGGGGCCGGAGCCGTAGACGTAGGCGAAGTTCACGGTCTTGCCGACGCTGCGGGAGACACCCGAAGCATCCGCAGTCATCTGGTGCAGGTCCAGGTCGTCGTGGAATGCCTTGAGCATGGTCTCGTCGCCGCTGTCCGCAGCGAGGAACCTGAGCTCCATGTTGCTGTAGTCGGTCGAGACGATCACGAAGCCCTCTTCCGCCTCGAAGGCTCCGCGCACGTACCCCGACCCCTTGGGGAAGGTCTGGGCGGGGATACTGCCAGCGATCGACATCCGGGCTGTCCGCGCACCGACGGTGTTAACGCTGGCGTGCACCTTGCCGTCGGGGCCGATGCCGGCCAGCGCTCGGTCGAACCACGTGGCCCGCCACTTCGCGGCCTTCTTGGCCTCCTTCACCGCGTGGGCCAGGGGGTGATCGATAGCGGTGAGGACGGCGTCGTCCATCGCGATGTTGCCCTTGGCGGTCGTCTTCGTCAGCCGTACGCCGAGGTTGGTGAACGCCTCGACGAGCTGGCGGTTGGAGCCCACGTTCTCGACCCCGTACTTCCGTGCCGTCGCCTCGGCGTCGCGCTGGGCCTCGGTCAGCTCGGCGGCCCGGTTCTCGACGTAGACCCGATTGACCGGCAGGCCGTTGCGCTCGTACTTGGCGGCGATGTGGGCGGTGCGGTGCTCCCACGAGATCAGGCCCTTCCGCCGAGACCGCTCGGGCACCTTCGGCATGAGGATCTTGAAGAGCCAGGCGGCCAAGATGGGGTCCATGCCGGCGTAGAGGTTGAAGCCGTGGTGCTGGAGCGGCACCGCCCGCCACACCTCGTCCTTCTTGACCTTCAGTTCGCGGGCGATGACGTTCATCGAGGACTTGACCTCGTCGGCGACCCTGGGGCACAGGTAGTGCCGGGTGAGCTCGACGAGCTTGTGCCCAGGACCTCCGTCGGCGACCGGCCGTGGATCGGCGAGGTGGGCGATCAGCTTCGTGTCCCAGGAGCGGGGTGCCAGCTCCTCCATGGCGATGCCGAGACACTGCTCCACCACGTGGAGGTCGAAGGACACGTTGTGGGCGACAAGGCGCTCGGCCGTCCGGAGCGCCCACCGGGTTGCTTCGGCGAAGTGACCCTCGGGCCCGTCGTTTTCGATCGGCAGGACGTAGGATTCGCGCTCGGTTCCGAACTGCGCGAGGCGCAGGCGGAACGCGCCGGTACTCGCCTGCCACCAGTCGAGCCCGGTGGTCTCGGTGTCCCAGGCGATGAGCTCGCGGTGGTCCTCGATAAACCGATGGAAGGCCGGGAGATCTTCCGGCGTCTCCACCACGTGGATGCGCACCAGGTGGTGCTTGATCTTGTACTCGATCAGCCGCAAGGCTCTGTTGTCCTTCTGTTTCTCGATCGGCCCTGCGTGCCCGGGGGCGGCATCGACGCCGCCCCCGGAGTTACTGGACAACCATGCGGTAAAAAAATTAGTTCTTGACCTCGAACCGGTTGGTCTTCTTGTTAAGGAAGGCGGCTCCGCACTTCTTCTCGCCGGCACGCTCATCGGCGTTGCAGAAGTACGCCTCCCACGTGCCCTTGGCCACATGCGTCCGGCCGTGGGGGCAGTCGGTTTCGCCCTGGTGCTCCCCGTCGCTCTTCGGCTGCACCTTGCCGCCTTCGAAACGCTTCGGTGCCGTCGTGGCCGGCTTGGCCGCGGCGCCCTTGTACTGCTGACGCGTGTACTGGGCCGCGTTGCTCGCGAGGTCGATGACGCCGTGTTCCCTGAGGGAATGCATCAGCTCTACGGCTCGTCGCGCGGTCTCGTCGGCAGTGGAGCCATAGATCGTTGGAGTGATCCACTCGCCCTCGAAAGAGGCGCTGGACTTGAAGGTCAGGCCGATCTTGAACGGGTTCATGGGGGCGGAGGTTGTGGGCACAGGCGGCTCCAGGGTGGTGACGGCGGCGGGCTCGGCCGGAAGCTCAGTGGGGGTCTCCCACGGGCTGACGTCCGCGAACGGGTCGGTGGGGTCAGTCACGAGGTTCCTCGATCTTCTTGGTGCGGATGTGGCGGTTCATGGCCTGAGTGAGGGCGTCGACGGCCCTGTTGGCGGCCTTGCGTTCGGCGTCGTCCTTCGGGGGGAGCCCGTAGACGTACACCCTCATGGCCAGGTCTCGGTACCGAGGCGTCAGCTTCTTCAGCCCGGCAGTGGCGTCGATGCGCGCGGAGACCAAGTTGTCGGAGACCTTGCAACGCAGGAGGTCATCCCGCTTGCCGAGCATTTCGCCCAGCTCCGTATCGGTGTACAGGAAGCTGCGCAGAGCCGCCCTTGCCTCGTCCGGGGTGTAGAAGTAGACGTCGTCCATGAGGTCGTAGTGCGCACGCTCCTTGGCCGCGTACCGCACACCGGCTGTCCAGAAGATTTTCCGGAGGAGGCTTTCGTCTCCGTACGCCGCTTCGATGTGCCGGCGCTCTTGGAGCGCGTGCAGCAAGATCTCCTGCTTGACGTCGTCGGTCTCGACAACGCACCACTTCTCGGCGATTTGACGGGCTACGCGGCCGGCCAAGTCCGCCAGGTAGCTCCAGTCGAGTTCGACGTCAGGCTGCATCGGGGGCCTCCTGGAGGTAGCGGTATCCGCCGTAGACGAACTCGTTGCCGTCGTCCAGGTAAACCACTTCGGGCTTGAAGTGGCCGTTGGAGAAGTGCAGGACGCCAAAAGCCTTTTGCCAGTTGCCAGGTGCGCCCTTGAGGTAGTCGGCGCAGTCTTCCCGCATCACATTGCCGACCTCGACGCCCCAGACCGTCCGAGGGCTGCCGATGCCGGTGGTCCACGGGATGGCCGCCGCGCGGTGGGTGTGGCCCATCACGACCGAACGCCCCCAGCGCTTTGCCGCGCCAAGTGCGGTGGCTCCCGCGTCCTGGCGGAGGCCGATGCGCCCGAGGTGTCCGTGCGTGGTGATGACGTCGGGGGCGACCTCGTAGAAGTCGGGGAGGCGTGTCACGCCGTGCTCGGTGAAACGGAGCAGGTTCTCCATCCGGAAGTGGTCGGAGGTGCCGAGCCCGGGGGCCCGGTTCTCGAGGTACCGCCTCGGCCGGAGGTCGTGGTTGCCTTCGTGAAAGCCGAAGGGGCCGTCGAATACCTCGCGGACGGGGATAATGAAGGACTGGCGGAGGTCTTCGGCTTCCTGCTCGACGCTGCCTTCGTACTCGGCACGGGTGCCGGCGGACCAGCGGCCCGGTGCCTCAAAGTCGCAGGCATCACCGATCTGGATGACCTCGTCGGGATCGATGTCGGCGATGAATGAGATGATTGCGTCGAGGGCCTGCTGATCGTGCTTGGGCGCCTGGATATCGGGCACCACGACCACGGTCTTATTCATTGTGCTCCTCCAGGGTGATCTTGCGGTTCAAATACCAGGCGGCCTTCTTCAGGTCCTGGAGGCTGTTGGTGTCTGGCTTGAGGCCGTAGCGCCAGAGGTACTTGAAGACGTTGCCGAGCAAGAAGTCGAGGTGCTGTGTGATATCGATGCACTCGATGCCGGATGGGTGCGAGGTGTAGTGGCTGGGCGAATTCACGTTGTCGCCCCCGGTGGATGTAGCCGTCGCCTTGACGGCGGCGAAAGCTGCCTTCATGGCCGCCTGGGACTCTGCGGAATCGGTGCCGTGATGGAAGCCGCCGGACTCCCGAAGCAGTCTCTGCCCGGGGCCCGGTTCGGGCTCTTGAGCGGATCCGGCTTCCTCCTGATCCCGGTCACCACGGTGCTTGCCCACAGGCGATTCCTCGTCCGGAAGGCCGCCCGCTGGCGCGTCGGCACGCTCCAGTTCCCTTTCGGCAAAACAGAGTTGGGAGCCGCCGTTGAGTTCGACGTCGTAGGGGTAGGGCTGGCTGTCCGGGCTGTAGATGGCAGAGATCCTGCCGACTCGGTTCTTGCTCAGTTCTGCCACGGCGTTCGGCGGCCCGGCGGCTTCAGGGGGAAGCACTCGGACCCAGTCTCCGACCATGAACTTCAAACGCCGACCCTCTCTCGGAATGCTGCAACTCCTTGCTTTTGAACGAATCCGTTGACGTCGAGGCCGTCAGGCATGGCGCAGGGGATTGCGTTCTCCAGGACCGTCGACATCTTGTCGGCGAAGTTCCGGCCGGCTTCGTCCCCATCGCCGAAGACGAGCGTTCGGTCGAACCCCTTGAAGGCCGGGGCGAAATGGGGCTTCCATGCGCTGACCCCAGGGACACCAGCAGTTGGGACTCCGGCCAGTTCGCCGGCCATGGCGTCGAGTTCGCCTTCGGTCAGGCCAACGTGCGGGCTTGGTGTGATCAAGGCTGCCGTGTTGAAGATCCGGGGCGGATCCCCCGGGAGCCCGAGGTATTTTCCGTGCCCTTCGTGCTGCTCCTTCTCCAGCCAGTCGCCCTCGGGGGACTTGGTGCAGCTATCGGCGATGCAGCGGAAGCGGATCGTTGCGACGGCGGCTGGGCCGCCGGCCGGGCGCAGGTAGGGAATGGCCAGGCGACCCGTGTACCGCTCATGCCCGGTTATCGCCGAAGCGACGTAGCCGAGTTTGAAGCGGCTGGCCACTTCCGCCAAACCGCGGTGCTCGATGTACCGTTCGGCCGGGCTCCCCTCGTAGCTCTCCGCGTAGCGTTTCGCCGCCTCGACCAAATCGCTCTGCCGCGAGGTCTGCTGATTCACGAAAGTTCATTCCTTCTTCGCGCTGGACTACATCCCATGAGTCCTCTGTGAGGGCGCAGGCGAAGCAGTGCCATTTGTTCTTCTGAGTGTTCACGGAGGCACTGGGATTTCTCTCAGAATGCAGAGGGCAAAGAATCTTCTCCCACTCGCCCGTGCCTCGGATTTTGACGTCGGGGTAGTAGTACCCGAATACGTCAGCGATCGGGGGCTTCGATCGGCGCATCGTCGACCTTGCGGATGCTGACCGGGAAGTCGTAGCGGCGGTGCGAGTCAACCCAAGTCTTTTGGTTCCCGCGCCAGTCCCGGGAGCGAAGGACGGTTGCGTGGACGTGGCCATGACGCTCAATCACTTGCTGTTCTTTCGTATTTCTCGTTCAAGATGGAGCTGGCGCGCCAACTCGTAGTTCTGCTTCAGTAGCTTGACTAGGCGCCAAGCGGGGAGCACCGAGTAGGCGTATCGGGCCTTCTTCATGCGGGCCTTGATGACGACGGCCCCGGACTCGGCGTTGGGGTGGTTCTGGATCTCGCGCTCCAGCTCCTTCATGAAGCCTGCGAGGTCGAACTTTTGAACGTTCTTCAGTTCCCAGACCCATGCGATGGGGCCCATCCGGATGTCCCCGCGGTCATTCACTCCGTAGACGGAGCCGTGCCGCTCGATCAGGTCGGCCACTTCGGGATATTCGGCAAACTCGGCGACGAGGTCCTCTACGAACTCTCGCTCAAACCTGTAGCCCTTGGCCTTGTTCTTCGTTCCTGCATTGCCCATATTACCCACCTTAGGGTTACTGGTCAACCTTGAGGGAAAAATTAAAAGGCGTGCTCGACATCACGGAGGCGGATGTTGGACTGATTGAATTCCAGCGCCGCATAGGTTTCTCCTGAGCTGTCTTCGAACCCCTCCCGGTTCTTGACGACGCTGACGTTCAACGTTCTGCCGGTCATCCCGTCAATCTCCTTGTGCATGGTGAGGATGAGCGAGGGGACGCGGCTGATCTTGCCGCGGAGTCCGCTCTGGGGGATCGGCTTGAGGCCGTCCGAAAACTCGCCGACAACGTGATGCATCGCCATCACGTGAGCATGCGTCTCCCGGGCCATCTCCGACAGGTAGCCGCACAGCCCTTCCAGCCCGAACGTGTACGACTCGGCGGAGTCAGCCGCACCGGCGTCCACATCGCTGAGGTTGTCCAGCACCACGAGATGTGGATATATGCCGAACACCTCACGGAAGCATTCGAGCAGCAGCTCCAGCGAGGCCGGCGTCGGCCGGGCCTCGAAGTTGAATCGGATCCACCAACGCTGAGCCAGGGCGGGCGCATACTCCGCGAAGTCACCTTCGTGCAGCTTCCGCTTGATGACTTTACTGTCAGCCCCCGTGATGATGGACGTCGCGCGACTGAGTTGCGTTGCCGCCGTGCTGTCCGCGGAGAAGTACAGGCAGGGGACGTTGCTTTGAATAGCTATGTTCACGGCCAGGACCGACTTGCCCGTGCCGGCCGCCGAGGCCACCACCGACAACTCGCCTCGCCGGAGCTCGGCCTCCAAGCGGGTCAACCCCTTGAAGGGGCTGGGTAGCGGCTCGCCGGCAGCTCCACGCACCCGCACCGACTGGGAAAGCGAATACAACGCCACTCCTGAGATAGTTACCAGTCAACCATCGGGTTGAAAATAAGGCCCCTGCGGGCCGGCATCGCTCACTTACAGTTTAGGTTACTGGACAACCTTGCGTCCAAATGAGCAGGCGTGTGACACGTCACAGAACCGGCAGTTGAAGCCGGGCTTGGCAGGAAAGTTACCCGCCTTCACGCCCGCATCCATGGCCGCGAAGCGCTCAGCCACCCGCTCCTCGGTCCCGTCGTCCAGCTTCACCGGTCGGCTAAGGCGCCCCGTCTTTGCGAGGTACCAGTCAGCCCGGTTCACTTCCTCGCCGAACTCCTTGCGGACCGCGACGGCGTAGGTCTCGAGCTGGAACCGGCTCTTCGTGCTACCTGTCTTCCAGTCCCGGGGCCGCACCGAGCCATCCGCATCCCGTACCAACTGGTCGATGTACCCCCGCACCTGCACCCCACCCAGCTCGGTCATGAAGCACAACTCCAATCCGGCACGACCGTCCGGGGCCACCCACGTCTCTGTGGGGTTTTCGGCGGCCCACCCGACGTAGTGCCGAACCTGCTCCCTGCCGACGACGTACCTGCGCTCGATGTCCGCGCCGCCCGGCAGGCCGGCGGCCAGCCACCGATCCGTATCAGGCTCCCTTTCCAGATCAGCGTTCACGAGCGAGCTGTACCGGTCCGAGAAGAGCTCAAGGCCCTCAGCGATGCTCATAGTGCGCTCAGACAGCTCGTACGCCTCCACGAAGGCATGGAAGGCGACTCCGTGATGACTCCACGCCGCAGGCCGCGGAGTCTCACGCCGTACCCGCTGAAGGTAGAAGCGCCAGGGGCACTCCTCGTACTGCTGCGTCTGGGAAACGCTGCGGGGCTGGGTCTCTATCACGCTTTGGCCTCCGTCTGGCTAGCAATCAGATGATGGGTATGCCAGGTACTCCCGGGCAAGTCCGGGTGCGCCTGCGGGACGTACTCGAAGCTGACCGTGTTCCGGCTCAAGCAGACGCCGTGATCCGCTTCAAGCGTGGCCAGTTCTTCCATGTCCTCGGTGTCCGTCAGGTCGGACATGAAAAGGCGGTAGTAGGTCACGTCTCCTACTCGAGCCAGGGTCACCACGACCCCGGTGGTGAGGAGCGCAAGATGGAAATCCGCTGACGACAGGTCAGTCAGCACACCGAGAGCGCAGTCGAGAATCGTGCAGCGCTCTTCGACAGCCGCATGCCCCATGAAACGTCCCCCTCCGGACGCGGTATCGGAGATGATCATCCCCCGAAAAGAAGATCACCGGTCAACCACGATCTTACACACGAACCCCCCGCAAGAATCCAGCTCATTCGGCCGCTGACCTGCCGTTTCCACCTTGGAAACGATCTCTCATATTGATCATTTCCAAGGTGGAAACGGGTCCTACCCACTCCATTCGTGAGCTTAGGATTACCAGGAACGTGTACATAGCAAGAGGCGGAAGAGCATGCGCAAGGTGGCGCGGAGACAGATGCGCGCAGTCATGGCCACGGAGCCGGGCGGCCCCGAGGTTCTGGAAGTGGTCCGGGTTCCGGAACCGGAGCCGAGACCTGATCACGAGCTTGTGATGGTGACGATGGCCGGCGTCAATCCCGCAGACATCCTCATGCGAGAGAACCAGTGGCTCGGCCCGATTCGGTTCCCTTTCGTCCCCGGTCGGGAACTCGTCGGTGTGCTGGACGATGGGCGCAGGATCGCCGGGCTCACCAGCAGCGGCGCATACGCTCAGAGGGCGCTGGTGGAGCGAGGGCTGTACTGGGAGATCCCCGACGAACTCACCGACGAGGACGCCTGCGGCCTGACACTGGACGGGCTGACTGCCTGGCACCTGCTGCACACGGCGCTGCGAATCGAGCGCTACGAGGTTCTGGTTGTCTCAGACGCCGCGAGCGCGGTGGGCTGCCTGGCCATCCAGCTGGCCAAATCCCACGGAGCGTTCGTGGTGGCGATGGACCGCGGCAAGCACCGGCTCCAGGCCGCACTCGACCTGGGCGCCGACGCGATCGTTGATTGCTCAGAGACCGACGGGCTGATCGACCGGATCCGTGAGGCAACCGGCGGTCTGCCTATTGATGCCGCGCTCGATCTGGTCGGCGGCGACATTTTCCCGGCCCTGTTCCAATCGCTGCGATTCCGAGGGCGCATAGTGGTCGACGGCTGCTCATCCCGGAATCGCGGTGACATTGCGTTCCGGGACCTGGTCTTCGGGTCGAAATCGATCATCGGCTTCTGGCTCCCCAATCTATTCACCGACCTGCATGCCATACATAACAGCATCCACACCATCTTTGCCGCTAAGGCAATTGGCGCTCTTTCCCTTCCAGTCGAGGCTCGGTACATGCTGGATGATGTGCGGTGGGCCCACCGCACACTGGTGCCCGGCAACCCCTCGCATGGGTACCCGGGGAAGACCATGCTCAACATGATCGGCTACTACTACTGAAGTCGATCAGCCGAACTGGGTAGTAACCTCGTTGTTCTTACAGCCGCTGAGCACTCGTCGGCTGTGTGAGAAAGCTCAGCACGTGCCCGAGGATCAGCCAATGAGCAGCAGCCCGCCACGCAGGGGTATCAGTCAACGCAACGCATATGCCGTCCAAGCGGCTTTCCTTAAGCTGCACGCAGAACGGCTCACGCCGTCCGAAATTGCGGCAGCCGTCGGCATCTCTGCGGCAACCGCTCACCGCGCCCTCCAGGCCGGGTGCGAACTCGGCACCTTCGCCACGGACGACCGCGGGCTTTACTGGCCGGGAGAGTCCTCGGCCATGCTGAGCATGCGTTGGCAAGGTCGCACCCCCGACCCGGATGCGACTCTCGCGGCTCTGGAACAGCTGCACAGCACCACGCTTGGCCTAGCCTGCTACTACGCCGCTAAAGGCAACGCCAGCACCCTCTTGCATTACGTAACCGGCAGCACTGACGTCAGCGGCCTGAACCCGCTCGCACTGGCCTCTGTGGGCAGTTCGCTGCGAACAGGCGCCTCCGGCAGGGCCATCCTGGCCCACAGTCCACTTCCCCTACGGACCCGTGTTCTCGCGGAGCCTGTGCCACGCAAGGCCGGCCCCGGCGCCATCCGCTCGGATGCCGAACTGTTGGCGTCCCTGGAGGAGATCCGCCGTCGGGGGTACGCCGTCGGCATCGAAGAATGCATCCTCGGGTGGGCGTCTGTCGCCGCTCCGGTGACGGAACACAACACCGCTCTTGGCGCTGTCCTGCTGCTCGTACCCATCACCGAGATGCCCGACGATCCCAGCGCCCTGGCGGCACACACCATGCAGACCGCCAAGGCCGTGAGCACGTTCTTCTGAGGGTCCAAGGCAGCAAGCGAGCCGTCCGCCCACCCCGGGCTGACGGCTCGTTCTCTGAATGAATTTATTCGCGGTCGCGCTTCTTACGATCGATGGCATCCTGCACCTGATCCCGCTCCTCCGCCTCGGCTTCTGGGCTTTTGAGCGTGATCAGCGGGAGATCTGCGGGGGCCGGCAGGTCCCTGTCGGCTGGCCACCGGAAGAAGAGCTGACCGTCTGTCTCTTCCCGCGCTCTGAACAGCCAGCCCTCGGTGGTGGCGGGGTCGTAGTCCAGGACCTCGTCCCGGAGGCGCCTGGCGATGCGGTCGGCCCACTTCATCTGTGCGTCCGTGAGGGTGTCGTCCATCAGCCGCCGCCGCATGAGCGCCTTGACGCACTTAGCCACGTACGCCTTGTGGTGGTGCCCGTCCACCATCTGCCAAGGGATGAGCGCAGCGACCTTCTTGGCGTTGGTCTGCGCCATGTATGGGGCCATGACCTTCGACACTGCCTGTTTCGAGACGCCGTAGCGTGCCGCGATATCCGGCTGGCTCATGCCGCCGTCGTACAGCTCCAGGAGCTTGACGATGCTTGGCAATACCTGATCGGCAGGCACGGACTCCCCCTCCGGTCGATGGCTGCCCTGGTCACGGTGTGATCTACACAATAGCGCCAGCGGGGTCACCGAACAACTTTCAGCACTAGGGACAGCCACCCCGTGTGATACGGGTCTCACTTCCCAGGGTGGTGTCCGGAAACACGCCGACCGGACACCGACATTAATAGTGAGACCGAGTGAAACGAGGTCGAACGACTAGGCAAGGCAAGACGCTAACTCATTCTGATCTTGACTTCAAAACCTCGTTAAGAGGTCGTTAAGACTTCTCTCTGTTGATCTCCTGTTTGATCGAGTCAACTCTCCAGTCCAGATCCAGAGAGAACGGAGCCCCGGAGCCAGATACGCAACCTCCGGGGCTCCAGAACTTCCAAATACATTACTCGAACTCCTGTACGACCTTCTTGATCCTTTAGCTTGTCGCGGAGGTGCACCCCATACCCAGGGCCAAACAGATTTGCCTGGTGGCCGGCTGCACCTCCGCGACGCAGCGCGCAGGCCGCTGCGCGAGCCACCAGCGCCCCCACAACTGGGGCAACGCGTCAGCGCGTAACCGGCAACGCCCGAGCGATGCCACGTCCAGGCGTTCCCGGGCCCTCGCCCGGGACCGGTTCCGGTGCCAGTTCTGCGGCAGCCGCCAGGAACTCGAAGTCGATCACATCGTGCCTGTCGCCCGGGGAGGGACCTGGGCCCCGAGCAACCTGCGCACTCTGTGCCGCCCGTGCCATCGCCAGAAGACCCACGAGGACCGCATCGGCTCCTAATTAATTCATTCAGCTGGAGGCTCATCATGTCCGCCGACTGCGACGGCCTGTGCGCGGGCTGCACCTGCCCGTTCCCCCCGTCGTTCCCCAAACGGTCTGGCAGGTCGGCAGACAAGCGGCAGTGGCGCCGAGATGCGAGGGAGAACCTGTTCGAACTGGCGGAGATCCATGGCATTGACGCCCAGGCGGTGAGGCTGTAATGGTCGCTCGCCGCGGGCCAGCGCCCAAGCCGAACGCCGTCCGCAGAAACACCACACATGCCCTCGGCAGCCATTCACTGACCGAGGAAGCCGCCGAGGGGCGGATGCTGCCGAAGTCGCTCGGCATCCAGACTGCCGGCGCCCGTCGCTTTTGGAAGACGTGGTCCTCGGCACCCCAAACCCAGCACTGGGCCGAAACGGACTGGGCGGAGCTGGAAATCACCGTGAAGCTCGTGGACGCCTTCTTCGCGGGTGACACGAAGTTGGCTGGTGAGATCCGACAACGCGTCGGCAAATGGGGCGCGACAACGGAGGACAGAGCCAGATTGCGTATGTCCTTCGAGCAGCAGGTGCGCGATGGGCACGAAGAAACCAAGGAGCCCCCGTCGGGGGTTACAAGCATCGACCGGTACAGGCAGGCGTTCACAGCCCCTTGAGGCCCGTAAGGGGGATGAGTGTCGCAGACCGGCAACATCCCCCAGCAGATGCCCGAACGGACCCTCGCCTGGGAGATTTTGGCCTGGGCCGAGCGCTACATCGTCCAGCCGGACGGCGAACACGCCGGCACTGCCTGGCGGTTCACCAACGAACAAATACGATTCCTCGCCCACTGGTTTTCTGTCGATGAGAACGGGAGGTGGGCCTACTCCTCGGGGTGCCTCCGGCGCTCCAAGGGGTGGTTAGTGGGGGAAGAGCCCGCTCCTAGCGGCCTTGTGCATTGTCGAGTTCATCGGCCCAGCGCGTTTCTCGCACTGGGCGGCCGAGGGCGAGGTCTGCGCGTCTTGCGGAGGGGTTCCGCACACTGGGCCAGCCCTGCACCCCGTCGGCAAGGCCGTGCCACTGCCGCTGGTGAACTTGGCCGCCACGTCGATCGACCAGACGGCAAACGTCTACGACGCGATCCGCGGCATGCTCGCCGAGAGTCCCGCCGAGCGCGAATTCGGACTCGACATCGGCAAGACGCTCGTCCAGTTCAAGAGCGGCAAACCCGGCTCGATCCGCCCGGTGACCGCCTCCAGCCGTGGGTTGGAAGGGGCGCGTCAGTCGTTCGTATGCCTAGACGAATCTCATCACCTTGTCGAGTCGAACCAGGGCATCCACGTATACGACGTCCTTGATCGCAACGTCCGCAAGACAGCTGGTGCCGGCTCCCGCTTGCTGGAGTCCACGAATGCCTACTCCCCGAGCGAAGGCAGCGTCGCCCAGCGGACCCACGAAGCGTTCCTCGCCGGGTCGAAGGGCCTGCTGTACGACTGCCTTGAGGCGCCGCCGGGCATCGACCTCAAGGACACCGAGGCGCTGCGCGCCGGCCTCGTCGAGGCGTACGGCGACTCGTCATGGGTCGACATCGACGCCCTGGTGGAGGCCATCCAGGACCCGCGGACCAGCGAGGCCAACGCGCGCCGGTTCTATCTGGACGAGATCTTCTCCTCCGACGGCACCTGGATGGACAAGGTCACCTGGGACGCATGCGCCGACGACGCCGACCCCATCATGCCCGGCGACCAGATCGCTATCGGTTTCGACGGATCCCTCCACCACGACAGCTCAGGCGTGGTGGGCTGTCGCCTCCGCGATGGAAAAACGTTCCTCCTCGGGCTGTGGGAGAACCCGGGGACGAAATCCGACTGGGAGGTCGACGTCCTCGGCGTCGAGGCCGCCATCAAGCGTGCCTTCGATACCTACCGGGTGGAGTGGGCCTACTGCGATCCCCCGTACTTCCAAGAGGCCATCGGCCGGTGGGCGCTCACTTACGGCGACGACCGGGTTTTCGAATACTGGACCAACCGCCCGACCCGCATGTGCGAGGCCATCGAGCGGTTCCATTCTGCCGCGGCGGTTGGCGACCTGAAGCACGACGGAGACCCGCACATCACCCGGCACGTGCTCAACGCCGTAACGCGAGAGGTCCCTCAAGGAATTCTCATCCAGAAGGATAGTCCACGATCCAAGCGCAAGATCGACCTAGCCGTATGTGCGGTTCTCGCTTTTGAGGCGCGGGCGGATGCCATCGCTGACGGTCGCTTGCATAAACCGCGCAGACGAGTTGTCGGGTTCTAGGTAAGGCCCCTCGCGCAAGAAAGGGGCTTCATGACCGTTGCTACGGACAGCGGGGCCGTCGGCCTCGGCTCCCGGCCGCAAACTCCGCAGCAGTGGATGGACTTCCTCTATTCCAAGCTCAGCTCGCGCGTCGGCCTCTACAAGAAGTTCGGTGCCTACTACGATGGCAATCATCAGCGGATGCTGTTCGCCCAGGCGAAGTACAAGAGGGAGTTCGCTGGCGTCTTCGAGCAGTGGAACGACAACTTTTGCGGGTTGATCGTAGACAGCGTCAACGAGCGCCTGGCCATTGACGGTTTCCGGATGACTGATGAGCCGGTGGCCGACAAGGAAGCGCGCGAAATCTGGCAGCGAAACTTCTTGGACGCCGAGTCCAACTCCGCCCACCTGGACGCAATGATCCAGGGCGCCTCCTACGCGGTGGTGTGGGCCGACGAGGACGGCGAGCCCGTCATCAGCATTGAGTCGGCAGAAACCACGGTTGTGCAGCACAAGGCGGGCAGCCGCCGACAGCTGGAGGCTGCGGCGAAATTCTTCTTCGATGACTGGGGGCGCGCGCACTGCACGCTGTGGCTCCCGGATCGCGTCCACAAGGGCACCCCCGAGGGGCTGAGCTTCACGCTCACCGAGTCGCAGAACAACCCCTTGGGTGTCGTTCCTGTCGTACCGATCTCGAATCGGGCGCGCCTGGTCGGCGATCCCGTGTCAGACCTGGCCACGGTGATTCCCCTGGCTGACGCGATCAACAAGGTCACCTCCGACGCGCTGGTGGCATCCGAATATGCGGCATGGCCACAACGGTGGGTCAGCGGCCTGGAGATCATCGAGGACTCGAATGGTGTCCCCATCGAGCCGTTTCAGGTTGCTGTGGACAAGCTTCTCCAGGCCGAGGACCCCAACACCAAGTGGGGCCAGTTCGAGGCAGCGAACCTTTCGAATTATGTGGACTTGGTCAACATGCTGGTGCAGCACATGGCGAGCATCAGCAGGATCCCTTTCCACTACTTCCTACTTAACGGCGGCCAGGCGCCCAGTGGTGAAGCCATCACTTCAGCCGAGGCCGGCCTCATTTCGAAGACACGAGAAAGAATGCTGCACTTCGGTGAGGCGTGGGAGCGAATCATGAGGCTCGCGTTTCTCGTCAAGCACGACAAGGAGCGCGCCGAAGCCTGGGGCGCCGAGGTTATATGGCGCGACCCGGAGAACCGCACGGAAGCCCAACACGTTGATGCCCTGCTGAAACTTCAGATGCTCAATGTGCCCAAACAGCAGCTTTGGTCGGACGCTGGCTATACCCCCCAGCAGATCGAGCGGTTCGACACCCTGCTGGAGGACGAAGCCCGGACCGAGATGGAACGGGCCGACCGCTACCAGACCCAGGCGGAGAAGGCGGCACTCCAGCCTCCTGCCGCTAAGGACCCGCAGGCCGAGAAGGCCGCCCGGAAGGCCCCGCAGGGCAACGCCGGCAACGCGGCCCGCAAGAGCCAGGCCGCATACACCAAGGCGGCCTAGGGGGTGTTTGACGGGTCGGTGACCGCCCGGGGGCATGGGTCGTTCTCAGCCGTGTGGGGCGGGGGGATTTGAGTGAGGCGGAGTGGGTCCGGTTGGAACCGCACCTGCCAGGGAATACGGGGCGGGGTGGGCGATGGAAGTGTCACCGCAAGGTGATCAACGGGATTCTGTTTCGGTTACGCACGGGGATTCCATGGCGGGACTTGCCGGCCCGGTTCGGCAAGTGGCAGACGGTGTACTGCCGCCATCGCCGGTGGTCGGCGGACGGTACCTGGGAGAAGGTCTTGCAGGGGCTTCAGGCTGTTGCCGATGCGGAGGGGCGGATCGACTGGTCCATGGTCGGTGTGGACTCGACCGTCCTGCGTGTACACCAGCACGCTGCCGGCGCCCGGACGTGCGCCCCGAAGGTCCCGGGTAAGCGGATCCGCCCCTCAGGGCATCGCCCGGACGAGGCGCTGGGGCGCTCCCGGGGTGGCCTGACGACGAAGATCCACCTGGCCAGTGAGGGCGGGCGCCGCCCGCTTGCCCTGCTGCTCACCCCGGGGCAGTGGGGTGACGGGCCGCAGATGATCCCGGTCCTCGACCGTATCCGAGTTCCCCGTCCAGGCGGAGGACGCCCGCGTACCCGTCCCGGCTGCTTGAGCGCCGATAAGGCATATTCGTCACGCCGTAACCGCCGCTACCTCCGCCGACGCCAGATCCGGCACGTCATTCCCGAGCGCCGCGACCAGCGGGCACACCGCCGACGCCGCGGCAGCGCGGGAGGCAGGCCCACCGGCTTCAACCGAGACCAGTACGCACGCAGGAACGAAGTCGAACGCACCATGAACGCCCTCAAAGGGAATCGGGCCGTAGCCACCCGATTCGACAAGCGCGCCTACGTCTTCCAGGGCACGGTCACGCTCGCCGCGATCCGGCTCTGGCTACGCCCGTGACCTGCCTGACGCCCTGGCCGTTCAGGACACCACGATCGGGATCAGTTGCCACCGCGGCCGAGGAGGCTGTGGAGGAGGCTGGGGACGATGCCACCGCCACCGCCACCGCCGCCGCCACCGCCGCCACCGCCACCGGGGCCGAGGAGGCCGTCGAGGAGGCCGCCACCGCCACCGGGGCCGACAAGGCTGTCGAGGAGGCTGGGGACGCTGCCGCCGCCACCGCCGCCGCCACCGGGGCCGCCACCGGGGCCGCCACCGGGGCCGCCACCGGGGCCGCCACCGGGGCCGAGGAGGCCGCCATCGGCGGCCTGAGCGGGAGTGGCCAGCACGATGCTTGCCAGCGCGAGAAGGACAGTTGCCGCGATAGCGGCGACGAACCGGCGAATGGTGCTCATGACATGCCTCCCAAAGGCGTGCGCCGTATCGGCACATGGGGTGGGATGGCAGCATTCCCAACCCCGCAGCCCCTCGCACCCACACGCAAAGGGCGCCCGGAAGCCTCCAGGGGCGTACAGAACCACCCGGGCGCCCAGTGCCTGACAGGCGAGTAACAGATCCATCAAACACGCCCTAGCTGCCGCATCTGATGCTCGAATCCTGAAGGGATGCCCTGATGTCCGACACCCAGGCCGCCACCGAGTCCGCTTCTGCGAAGCCTGCCGGCACGCCGGAGCTTGCCTCCCCGGAGGCGGAGATCCACTCCTGGCAATCGCGGTACGAGTCTCTGTCGCAGGAACTGAACACCTTCCGGCAGTCCAGCGCGGCGGATACGGAGGCCGCCGTGGAAGCCGCCCGCCAGGAAGCGCGGACCGCGGCCCTGACGGAGGTCAACAGCCAGCTCGTCCACGCGGAACTCCGTGCGCACGCCGCGGCGGCCGGCGTCGAGCTGCCCGGCGCGGACTTCCTTCGTCTCGATGCATTCGTAGGCGAGGACGGAGCGCCGGATACGGCGCGGATCGGGTCCTTTGTCTCCTCCCTCCCTGCTGCCAAGGCGGCTCCGGCATTCGCTCAGGGCCTGGGGCTCGGCCGCCAGGGAGGGCCGGCCGCGAGTCAGCTCGGCCGCGACGACCTTTCCCGCATGTCGACCGCTGAGATCAATGAGGCCCGCAAGGCGGGGAAGCTGAATGCCCTCCTTTTTAATGCCTAGCCCTTTTATGGAGATACATGGCTTTTGAGACACAGGCCGGGAACAATGTCGGAGCCGGCAAGCTCCAGACCACCAACGGCCATTTCATCCCGGAAATCTGGACGGCGCAGCTGCTCCAGGACCTTGAAGACAACCTGATCCTCGGCTCAGCCGAAATTACCAACAGGTCCTACGAGGGCGAGTTTCGGCGCGAAGGTGACGTCGTCCGCATCCCCCATTTCCTGGACACCGTCCAGGACAAGGGCCTGGTCAAGGCGTACGGCGAGATCGGCAGCACGGATCATGCGGCGCTCGAGTACATCAAGATGACCGTCGCCAAGGGCTCGAGCTTCCATATCGAAATCGACTCCCTCCACCAGCTCCAGACGAAGACTGGTGTGGATCTGATGTCCGAGCTGGTACGCCAGCGCGGTCGGCAGACTGCCGTCACGATCGACCGCGTCCTTGCTCAGACCATCACCGCGGCCATCGATGGCAAGGATCTCAACGGCGTCGAGCTGAAGGTGGACGGCACCCCTGTAGAGGGCCAGGCCCCCGGCCAGCTCCACGGCGAGATCGATGCGATCGGTTACAGCGACATCGGCGCTCGTGAGTCCGAGTACATCGGCCCGTACGACTACCTCGTGCGCATGCTGGAGAACCTGGACCTCAAGAACGCGCCCGACAGCCGTTACCTCTTCATCTCGCCGCGCCTGCGCTCCCTCATGCTTCGCGACCCGAAGTTCATTGATAGCTCGCACTTCGGCGGCGGTGCGGTCATGCCGTCCGGCGTCATCGGCACCATCTTGGGCGTGCCTGTCCGGGTGTCCAACACCCTGGGCAAGGAGCGGCCGGCCGAAAACAAGCTCGTTAAGGGCCGCCGCCACGACGCCCTGAACAGTGTCGACATGTTTATGGGTAGCACCGCGGCGACTTCGCTTGTCATCCCCTTCGCGGAGATGGCGGCCTACAAGCCGGAGAAGAGCTTCACGGATGCGATCAAGTCTCGGATCGTGTACGACGCCAAGGTCATTCGGCCCGAACAGTTGCTCGTCGCCACGGGCGTTGAGAAGGCCGTGAACGATCACAACGTGAAGGCCGACCAGAAGCGGCGCCTCACGCAGGCCGACGTCGCCCTGGCCGCGTAACCGTTGCCCGTCATACCCATCGACATCGCGGTGCGGCTCGGCCGGGACCTCGATCCCGGCGAGCGGCCCCGTGTCGAGGCATTCATCCACGACGCTACCGCGCTCGTGCAGGACTACTGCGGCTCCGGGTACCGCGACGAGGCGCCGGGCATTCGGGCCGTCATCTGCGCTGAGGTGATCCGGTGGCTGGCCATGCAGCCGGGCGTCCTGAGCGAGCGGACCGGGGACGTCGAGGTGACGTACGGCGCAGCGGCATCCGCCCAGTCCCTGTCGCCGGCCTCGCGCGCGGCACTGAAACGGTACCGCCCGAAGTTCGGCTCCATCCCGTTGACGAGGTGTGGTCCGTGATGCTCCCCGACCACGTCGAGGTGCACCGGGCGCCGTTGGTGGCCGCCGGCTACACGCGGAAACGTGACTGGGCGATGCCTCCTGAGCAGACGCAGGTCTGGGCAGGGCCAGCATCGGTCCAGCCCGACCGGAGCTTCGAAGTCCGCAGCCCGGCCAGGGAGACCGCGCAACGTCGGCTTCGCGTGTACTTGCCGCACAGCGTGGCGGTGGACTCCGCGGACCGGCTTCTGATCTCCGGCCGCTGGTACGAGGTGGACGGATTCCCCATGGTGTGGGGCTCGGGCAATCTGCGGCACGTCCGCGTCAACGCGTGGGAAGTGGAGCACTGATGGCTGCTGTCCGTGTGCGTCTCGAACTGAACAAGACATGGGAGCGAGAGGTGCTCCGGTCCCACGGTGTTCGGGACCTGGTCACCGTGCACACCGAGACGGTCAGGACCGTGGCCGTCGGGCTCGCACCGCGCGCCAGCATGGCGAAGAACGATTGGACCGCGATCAAGAACAACATCTCAACCGCCGTCGCCTTGGACGCGACCAGTTGGCGCGGCAACGTCGTGGTCGAGGAAGACCGCCGGGTCTTCCACGCGCTGTGGCAGGACCTCGACGGCGGCTGGCGAGACCGGAAGGGCGGCCGGCACCGCGGGAACAGGTTCCTCAAGCGCGCTCTGGAGCGGGCGAGGGCCGAGTGAGACGAGACCCGGTTGCCCTGCTGGTGGAGTATCTACAGACGGTCTCCGGCATCAGGGAGTACGTAACGGGGGACCTGGTCGGCCGTGAGCCCGGCGAGGTCACGATCTACCTGGAGCACAGCGGAGGGTTCCGGCGCGTCCGCAACCGGGCCGACCGCGCGGACATCGAGTACAGCGTCGTTCATCCCGACCGCAGCGAGGCCGTCGCCCTGGCGTACGCCCTGCGCGAGCAGCTGCTCGAACACGCCCCGGGAGCCGTCGTTCCCGGTGCCCAGTTCCTCGACGTGGCCGAGGTCAGCGCGCCCCGCTATCTGCCCGACCAGGTATCCCGGGAGCACGTGTACGGCGGCGAGGTCGCCCTCTTCTTCATAGAGGTCTGATGGCCTCTTACGCAGCCCCTTCTCGGGGGCTTTTTTTATTTCTCTAGCACCTGGAGTTCCCATAGCTGCTGACAAGCACGGCAATGACGCTGGCCGCATCCGATTCGCACCAGAGGGTGCGGTCTATTTCGCGTCGATCCCGAAGACCGGTCCGAAGCCGAACCCGCCGACCTCGTGCGGCGTCAAGGGCGTCACCCCTGACGGCTATACGCCCCTTGGGTTTGTTGACGAGGGCGGGGTGACCATCACCCCAGAAATTTCCAGCGACCCCGTCAAGGTTTGGCAGGCGGCGGTGCCGGTCCTGTACAACGTCAAGGAAGCAAGCTTTAAGGTCAAGGCCAGTTTTGTAGAGACGAACCTCTCTACGACCGAGCTTTTCTACGGTGCGAAGTGGGAGAAGGCCACCGAGAAGGACGGTAACGGCGGCTGGAAGGAGGTCCCCGGCACCTGGCGTCTGAACCTTTCGAGCACGCCTCAGCTTGAGGAGATCTCGCTGGTGGTCGACTGGGCCCAGGCGGACGTGCAGTACCGCGCCGTCATCGAGCGCGCGATGGTCGCCGACCGTGGTGCCATCCAGCTCCAGCGCCAGGAGTCCGGCAAGTACGAACTCACGATCGAGGCGCTGGACAGCAGCGGCCGGCTCGGTTACGTGCTCACCACGGACAACCTCAAGGAGAGCAGCGCGCCTCCGTCGAAGGTGGCTGCTGCCGAGCTTGAGACGGAGACCGCGGCGCCGGGCGACACCGTGTACGTGAGCCTGACCGGGTTCAAGCCCGGCACTCCGATCACCCTCACCACGGGCACCGAGAAGATCACAGCTACCGCCGGTCAGACCGACCCGCGCGGTGACGCCCGCATCGCCCTGTCCGTGACGAGTGACTGCCCGGCGGGCCGCTACGAGATCAAGGCCGGCGACGGCACGACCGAGGCCGCCGCAGGGGCGCTCGTCGTGGACGTCAAGCCCAAGACGGTCTAACCCGTCCCCGCCCCTGCCGGGGAGGGCTGCTTTCATCCCCGGCCCCTCTGCTTCTTCTCTTGCCTTCTGGAGTTCCACCATGACTGCTGCCACGCCCGCCACCGAGTCCGCCGCCAAGAAGGAGGCGAAGGACTCCCCCACCACGTTCGAGCACCACGACATCACGTTCACCGTCCCCGCACCGCTCAAGCTGCCCGTCGCCCTTCTGGAGGCTCAGGATGAGGTTGAGGCAGTCCGGCTGATCCTCGGCGCGGCCCAGTGGAAGACCTACCTGGCTCATGAGGACTCCACGCTCGGCGACTTCGCGGTTTTCGCTGACAAGGTGGCCCAGGCGGCGGGCCAGGCCGACTCGGGAAACTAATTCAAACCGTCCGCGTCATACAGCAGTACCCCGGCGAGCTTGAAGCGGATCTGCTGGAGCACTTCGGAATCGACCTGCTCGACGCATGGCGCGGACGGCTTTCCCTTCGTCGCATCAGTGTCCTGATCAAGGCACTGATGGGTAAGCCCGGCCAGTCTTCGCTGCTGGCGGTATTCGACAAGTCAGCTGTGTGGTCCGTGCAAGACCACCTGGCAGCACGCATCTCCGATGCACTGGAGCTGGCCAACTTCTTCTTCCTCAAGGCCAACTCCTCGGAGAGTGGCGATCTCACCCCACCGGAACCTATCCGGCGCCCGGGGCAACCCGAGCCAGAGAAGCCCGCACACAGCTTCGCATCGGGTGAGGAACTATCCGCATTTCTTGCGGACATGAACAACCTGTAAGGAGGCCCTGTGGCTATGAATAGGGCCCCCATCCGCGTGGGTTCCGGCTACGTCGAGATCTTGCCGCTGATCAGCCGCGAAGCGGTCGGTCGAATGCGCGCTGACCTCACCCGGCATATGGCGCAGGCCAGCCAGCAGGCCACTGCCACCGCCTCACGTACGGCCAAACAGGCCCGGCAGGCAGTGGAGAAGGAGGCGGTGGACTCCCGCGCGAAGCTCCGGCAGCTGGAGCGACACCTGACGAAGGTGCACGGCGAGGAGGCCGGCAAGCAGCTGCGGATGTTCCGCAATCTGCACAAGCAGCGCGAGCAGATGGAGGAGGGCACCAGTCGGGCCACCCGCCAGGCCATCAACGACGTGGTGCGCTCCAATCAGCAGGCGATACGGGAGCGCATGCGGGCTGCCCAGCAGCAGGCCCGCGAACAGGCCGCTGGCGAGCGGCAGGCCATGACGGACACCCGCCGCCGCATCGCCGCCGAGAAGGCGGAGGAGCGCGCGCTGGCCACCGAAGTCCGGCAGGTCAAGCGAGAGGTAGCGCAAGCCGCCCGGCAGGCCGCCGCCGAGCAGCGACAGGCCGAGCGGGAGCTGACCGCAGCCGCACGACAGCGCGCCGCCGAGGAACGCCTGGCGATCCAGACTCGAAAGGTCGCGCTCCAGGAGGAGCTGCGCCAGTTGGCGCTCCAGCGCCGCGAGTACGCCGATACCGTCGCCAGCAATCGGGCTCAGGTCCGGGCGTTCGTCCGGGAGTCCGGCACGGCTACCAAGACGGCGGGCGAACACTGGAAGTCGCTGTCACAGCGGACCGAGACGTTCGGCACCAACGTCGAGCAGATCGGCCGGACGCTCACGCAGAACCTCGTGATGCCGCTGGCTGCTGCCGCCGGCTACATGACGAAGATCGGATCACAGTCCGCCGATATGCAGTTTCTGGCCTCTCGGGGCCTGGAGCGTGCTGGCTTCGACAACAAGGAAGTCTCGGCGTCTATCAAGTCCATTCAGGACTTCGCAGTTAAGACCCCATTCAGCCTTGAAGACATGACGGATAAATTCCAGCAGCTGACGCGGAATTTTCAGTCTTACGGCAACACCAGCTCGGAGTCCTTGCAGAAGTCCGAGAAGTTGATCCGCGGGATCGCGGACTTCGCCGCCTCGTACGGCGTCATGGACCCGGGGCGTGTGAAGAGCGCCATGTATTCGGCGGACATGATGATGGACATGTCGAAGCTGAACACACGCTCGTTGAAGCAGTTCAGCCGGGGCACTGGCATCCCCATCAACGAACTCGCAAAAATGGCGGGTTTCAAGGTCGAGTCCGATGATGACGAGGACACCGAAGCGAAGGAGTTCCTGACCAAGGTCCAGGAACGTGGCGCCGGCGTTTCCTCGAAGAGCTTCTTCGAAAACTTCCTTAAGGCATACGACACCCGGAAGGGTGTCAAGGGCACGGCTGAGAATCTGGGCACCGGCTCCATCGGCGGCCTCCTTCAGTCCGTCAAGGAGAAGGCGCAGCTCAATACCGGCAAGCTCTTCGGAGACTTCGACCCGGAAACAGGTCGATTTGAATGGACCGAGCTGGGAGACAGCGTTCTCAAGCTCATCGACCGTGTGGACGGGGTGCTGTCCGATGATGACTTCCAGGAGCTGTCTGGCGGCCTGATCCGCAATTTCGTCAAGTCCCTCCACTACTTGGTCACGGGGTTCGAGTGGACGGCGGAGTTTCTTAACGACAACCCCGAGCTCAAGGCCGTCATCGTCAAGGTGGCCAAGGTAGCCGCAGTCCTTGGTCCGCTGTCGATCGCGATTGGCATGGCGACCAAGACGTTCGGCAAGGTCGGCAAGGCGTTCAGCCCGCTGTTCAAGATGGTCGGTGGTCTGGCGAAGGGCACGCGCGGCGTCGCCCGCACGGCAAACCAGACCCTCGCGGGTACGCGGGCCGGCCGGGGCAACTACCTGTCGACTTACCGGGAGCGGCGCGCCGACTACCACGGCGACGACCGTTCCTTGGCTCGTCGCGGGGTCGACCGGGCCCGTGGTCAGGACAGCCGCACAGAGGCGCTGCGCCTGAACACCGAGCAGGCCGAGGCGGCGCTGCGCGAGGTGGACCGGAAGATTGAGACGGTCAAGGCGGCGGTACGGGCGCTGAACGAACTACGGCTGGCCAACCTCGCGAACGAGCTGGGCGGTGAGTTCGGCACGTCGGTGAAGGCCGGCGCCCGCGACGCCGACCAGAAGATCGAGAGCGCGCAGCGCAGCGTTCAGCAGCTGAACCAGGCCGGGCTGGGAGAACTTTCTGCCAAGTTCCAGGCCCTTGCCGGGCGAGCGGACGAGTCCGAGCGGCACGTGCACCAAGTGCACGACGCCGTCAGGCAGCTCAACGACGGCAAGCTGGGCCTGGTCCGCCAGCAGTTCGAGTATCTGAAAGACAAGGCGGACACGGCCTACCGGCACGCCGGAAACGTCTCCTCTGAGATCAAAGAGATCAACGGGCGCAGCCTTGCCGCTGTTCGGGAGCGGTTCTCCGGCTCCCTGAGTCCGGCGATCAAGGGCTCGTACGGGCACGCCAAGGACCTCAACGAGAAGATCAAGGACGTCAACAGCCGCGGCTTGGGTCAGGTCACTTCCCGGGTCCGCACGCTCGCCGATGCCCTGGACAAGGCGGAGAAGAAGGCCGGCGGCCTAGAAACTAAGATCATCGCTGTCAACGTCGCCAACGGCGGCGGAGGCGGCGGTTCCGGGGGCGGCGGGAAGAAGTCGCGGCCGAGCCGTCACGCGATGGGCGGCGTGCTGCCCGGCTACGCCCCCGGGGTGGACAGTATCCCGGCGGTGCTGAGCCCCGGTGAGGCGATCCTCCGCCCGGAGGTGGCTCACCACCTGGGCGCGGACACGATCAACCGGTGGAACGCTGCCGCAGCCCGCGGCCGTCTCACCCGACACGCCAAGGGCACTGCGGGCAAGGGCACGCCCAAGGGGGGCCCCTGGCCGCTGAGCATCCTCGATGATCTGTGGTCCAGCATCAACATGGGCCCCGCCGTGGGAGCTTTCGACGGCGGCCTCCTGATGTCTCGGGCCGGTTCCGGTGTCGGCGCTGACACCGGTCAGAACCTCCGCGCATGGGGCGCCCGGCAAGGCGGTGACGCGGCAGGCCGCAGCGCGCTGAACCGGCTCACCAATCTGCGCGGCTTCATCACCGACCGAATACCGGACCTCCTTCGCGCAGCCCCCACCGGTGTGGGTCAGCTCGTCGGCTTGGTCGCTGGCGCCGTCGCACCGACCGCCGGGCAGCACGCGTGGGACGACATCTGGAAGGGCGAGGGCAATATTGCCCAGCGCGGCCAGACATTCACGGACCACATGCTCAACCCGGGGTCCATCTGGAAGATGATTCAAGATCTCTTCGGCGGTCTCTATGAGACGGCGAAAGAGATCGGGTCGCTCGCCAAGAAGATCGCGACTGATGGGCCCGGCAAGGTCCTGGGCGAGGGCATCGATGCCCTGCGCACCATGTTCACTGAGATGATCAGCGGCGTCCAGGAAACCATCCAGGCCGTCCAGGACATCGCTTCGAACCCGGGCGAGTTCGCAGCCGAGGTCTTCGACTCCTTCTGGGACCGGGCACGCGAAGCGATGCCCAACACCCAGGGTCTGTTCGACTTTGCCGATGGCGGGATCGTCCCGGGCTACCGCCCCGGCCGCGACATCGTCCACGCGCGGCTGAGCCCCGGTGAAGCCGTTCTGCGACCCGAGGCAGTCCGGGCTCTCGGACATCAGGCCGTTCACGGTCTCAATCGCGGAGCCAAGTACGGCACCCTCAGCCGGTCCTCCGGCGAGGGCCAGGTCCAGGACGACGTGACGCCGGTCCCGGACGCGGAAGCTGTCGAGGCTGCAGCGCAGCGCATCCGCGCCGCGCTGGAGGCCATGACCAAGGCGGTCGCCGAGCACCAGGCGGCAGCCGGATCCTCGTGGAACGCGGTCTCCTCCGCCGTCCGCTCCACCATCGACGGCGAGATCCGGCCCGCGCAGCAGCGGTGGGCACAGCACCTTGCTGGCCCGCTCACCTCCGCTGAGCGCACCTTCCAGACGGCTCATGAGGGGGTCTGGTCTGCTGTACAGGGCCGCGTGTCCGCGGCGACCTCGAGCAGCCTGGGGCAGTTCACCCGCCTCCAGACCGGGCTGGGTACGCTCCAGGGCGTCTTCGAGTCCTCCTCGTCGGCGATCCGCAGCTCGTGGTCATCGTCCATGGCCGCGGTGGACGCCTCCACCCGGTCCACGATCCGGGGCCCGTACAACTCCGCCATGGTGCCGATGCTCGGTGCCATGGCCAAGCTCGCCGGGGCTGACGCGCCCCTGACCGAGTTGCACTTCGCAACCGGTGGCGTGGTGCCCGGGTACGCCCCGGGGATTGACCGGGTGCCGGCGGTGCTGAGCCCTGGCGAGGGCGTTCTTCGCCCGGAGGTCGTACGCGCCCTGGGTGTGCAGACCATTCACGATTGGAACGCTGCGGCCCGCAAAGGCGGAAACGTTTTTGCCAACGGCGGCGTCGTCAGCGGCGGCGCCTGGGTCGAGAAGCACAAGGACGAGCCGTACGCCGGTTACGAGGAGGCGATCGGCCGAGGCTGGTCCGCGGTGGTCGAGCCGGAGCTGAAGCACATCGCTTCCTCCCTCGCGGCCGTCGGCCGGCTGTCGGCCGACGACTTCCGCAAGACACAGCCATGGGCGAAGGCGTGGGGCAAGTACCTGGACGACCACCAGGGCGGTGGCGGAAGGGTCGCGGAGATCGCCCGGCGTGAGTTCGCGAACGAGGCTCCTGCGGTCGGCGGCTCGAAGTACACCAATGGTGCTGTCGAAGCGTGGTGCGCGGATTTCGTGAGTTTCGTGGTTGACCAGGCCGGGGCCAACGCTGCCTATGGTGGCTCGCCGCATGGCGCTCCGGCCAATCGGTGGCCGGCGGTCGCTCAGTGGAACGCGGCCATGCAACACGTCCCTGTCTCGTCCGCTCGTCCCGGTGACCTGCTCACCTACGGCGGGGACAGCCACATCAACATCATGGTGGGCCCCGACGAGACGATCGGCGGCAACGAGTCCAACTCGCTGAAGCACACCCGGGGGTACAACCGCAGCGCCACCGCGGCACTGCGCCCGAAGGGCGGGGTCGCCGACTCCAATGGGCCGTCGTTCAACCCCTGGCCCGGCAGCATCCCCAAGTCTCTCTTCGACGGCGGCGGGGGTGTCGGGTCCGGACAGCTCACCGCGTGGATTCAGGCGGCGATGCAAGCCACCGGAGTCTCCGGCGGCGCCTGGTTGCGTGGTCTGGTCACGCTGGTCATGCGGGAGTCCAGCGGCGACCCCCTCGCGGTGAATAACTGGGACAGCAACGCGGCCTCGGGTACCCATTCCAAGGGGGTGGGTCAGGTGATCGACCCGACGTTCCGGGCCTACCATCAGTCGGGTACGAGCTGGGACATTTTCGACCCGATAGCGAATCTCAGTTCCGTGATCAATTACATCCGGGACCGCTACGGCGACATTTCCAAGGTCCAGCAGGCGAATCCCAATTTGCCGCCAAAGGGTTATTGGACGGGTACTCGGTCGGCGTCCGCCGGCCTGGCCCTGGTGGGTGAGCGCGGCCCGGAACTGGTCGACTTCCGCGGGGGCGAGCGCGTCTACAACAACCGCGACTCACAGGACCTTCTCACTCCTCGCTACGAGATCCACATCCATGAGGCATGGTCCGAGGACACCACGCAAGCGGTGCTCCGAGCGATGCGCTACGCGGAGGCAATGTCCGCACACTGATCGAAAGAAGGTGATCCTTCCTGCCCATCCCGGCAAGTTGGGACTTCCAGACGGAGCAGCCCCCGCTGCTCCCGCCGAGTCCACCCCAGCCGATGAGCTGGGGGCACACCTACGTCTCGATCACAGGCGGGGCCGGTGAGGGGGAGATCCCTCTCACCGGCTTCTCCGGCCGCCACTGGCCGGGCATCTTCATGCAGGCCGGCGCCACCGGCCTCGACATGCCGCCGCACGAGGTGAACTACGACGTCAGCCCCAACCTGGACGGCAGCTCGTTCAGGTCCTCCCGGGTCGCCGCCCGGGAAATCATGATCCCTCTCTTCCTCTACGGGATCGACCGGTACTCCGTCCGGCAACTCAAGCGGAAGCTGATACGCACCCTCAACCCGAACAACGGGCCGTGCACCCTGCGCGTCCAGGAGTCGGGCCAGCCTCCCCGCTACCTGACCTGCTACTACAAGGGCGGCCTGGAGGGCAACGAGGGCGAGGACAGTGCGGGGTTCCGCTGGCAGCGGTACGGCATACAGCTCACCGCGCCCGACCCTTATTACTACGGCGACGACTTCCATGTCGCGCAGTGGTCTTTCGGCGGCGGCCAGCCACTCCTGGGCAACTCCGCGCCGCTCTTCCCACTCAAGCTCAGCGCCGGCCTGGTCTCCGACGCAGCCCTTCCGGTGCTGAATCCCGGCGATGCCGCCGCATGGCCTGTCTGGGAGATCAGAGGCCCCGTACGGTCCTTCACTCTCGCCTGCGGCGGCCAGTCTTTCGGCATCACCGGCCCCGGCCCCGGCTCCGGCGAAGTCGTCCCCGGCGGCCGGACCCTGCGCATCGACACCCGACCGGGCGTGAAGACCGTCCGAGACGACCTCGGCCGCAACCTTTGGCCGGCCCTCGATCCGAACCCGGCGCTGTGGGCGCTGCCCGCCGGGGCCTCGCGCATCAGTGTGCAGCTGGTGCCCGGCAGTGGCTCTGCCGCGCTGACGATGACGATCAAACCCCGCTACGAAAGCTACTGACCCTTTGGCATACCGCGTATTTGTCCGTGACCGAAACCTGAATCTTGTCGGGGAGCTGGACTCCTGGATCAAGCTGGATTTACTGTCCGCTTTTGCCAGCAAGGCTCCTGGCAGCTCCTCGTAAAGGCCGGCACCGACCAGGCCGAGCTGCTCCAGCGCGGCGGAGGCATCGCCGTCTACCAGGATGGCGTCCCCGCCCCGGTTTTCACCGGCCAGGTCGAGATGTTCCAGAAGTACTGGACCAACGCCCAGCACACCGGCCCGGGGAGCCTCTACATCGGCGGGAAGTGCGATAACAAGATCCCGTACGGCTACCTCGCCTTCCCCGCGGTCAAGGGAGCCGGAAGTAATCAGACGACCCTGCTTCCCGTGTCGGAGCAGTGGAAGGGACAGGATTCCCGCCCGGCAGGCGGCCCGGCTGGTCAGGCCCTGTGGTCCGAGTGCGATCTTGCCTTCGGCAGCCGTGCCCTGTCTGACCGGAAGGTCGAAGGCGTCGACGTCGGGCCGCTCCCGAAGATCGGCGACGACGTCAACGGCACCCTCCGCTATGACAACCTCGGCACGACCTTCGAAAAGTGGTGCACGGACAAGAACGTCGGCTACCGCTTTCTGTGGAATCCCGCTCGCAAGAAGATCGAGCTGGCCGTCTTCGAGCCCCGGGACCTGTCGCGGAACGTCCGCTTCTCCAAAGAGCTGGGCAATCTCCGCGAGGTCGTCTGGACTCTGACCGCTCCGCGCGTAACTCGCGCCATCGTCGCCTGTCAGGGACAGGGGGCGGAACGGTACCTCTACCAGCAGATCGACGCCGAGGGCGAGCAGCAGTGGGGCTTGGTGATGGAACAGTTCGTTGACCGCCGCGATATCCCGCTGCGGACCACCGCCCGCGGCGAGCCCGAGCTGGTGTTGCGTAAGAACTCCGACGGCAGCGAGGAACTGGGCACCGGACCGGACGGGACGGAGTGGACTCCGGCCCTGGCAGCGGCGAAGAAGGCCGTGGCAGATGCGCAGACGCAAGCAGCGGGCGCGGAAACCGCACTGCGGGAAGCGAAAACGGATGACGAGAAGGCCAAGGCCGCTCAGCTCAAGACGGCTGCAACCGCCGCCAGCAACGCCGCAGCCCTGAGCCTGATGAACGCCTCCGAAGGCGCGAAGAAGGTCATGCTGGCCCACTACGTGAAGACCGCCCAGGATGCCGCCACGGCCACTCTCAAGGAAGGCGAGAAGGCCGGTAATTTTCAGATCTACCCCATTGATACGGATCAAGTTCGTTTCGGGGTGGATTACTTCGTGGGCGACAAGATCACCGTGGCGATCGATGGGCAGGAATACAGCGACATCGTCCGCGAGGTCAACATCACCGTCGAGGACGGCGGCCGGACCCAGTCCGTGACACCGAAGATCGGCCAGCAGGGCATGGGCGACCCGTTGAACCTCTACAAGACCGTATTCGAAATGCGGGAAAGACTGCGCAAGCTCGAATCGAGGATGTAATTGGCAGAGATCAGCTTCCCCTTCAACCAGGACAACGATCGGGGCGGCCGGCAAGCCGTCGGCCAGGGTGACTGGCAAGCGATGGCGCAGATGTGGGGCGGCGACCGAGTCGCCGCCAAGCTCACCGGCAACTCCTATACCGGAGCAGCACTGCCCTTCGCCATCAAGGTCATCGGGGACCGCACCGTGGAAGTCTCCCCCGGGGAAGCGTGGGTCGGTGGATTCTTCTACCGGCTCGATGCCCCGATCTCCTTCGACATCGGCGCCAACTTCGACCCTGCGAAAGACCGAAGGGACACCGTCGTCCTGCGTGCCGACATCCCCCGCGGATCGGTGAACATGGCCGTCGTCCAGGGCCAGCCGTCGGCGAACCCCATCGCAGTGCAGCCTCAACGGAAGCCGGGGCAGGAGTGGGAGCTGGTCATCCACGAGCTGAAGGTGCCTCGCGGCAACGGCCGCGTCGAGCCCTTCAACCGGGCTCCCTTCGACATGCCGACGCCGGTCGCGTTCCCGTGGAACGCCGGAGACTCGGCGAACTTCGTGCCCCCCGGCACCTTCGTGTACGACCTCGACTCCGACGCCCGTCATGGGCAGCAGGAGCTGTTCCGCGGCCGTGACGGGCTCGTACCGTCGATGACGCTGGGCAAGTCATTCACGTACACGCCTCAGCTCATCAACGCCTCCAGCGACCCCAAGGGTTTGGTCTGCCGTGGCCGCTGGCGCTGGATCGCACCGAATACCGCGTGGTTCTCAGTGGACTACCGCAACGACTCCGACGCGGAGATCCGCACCCGGCAGGATGCCCTGTCCTTCCAGCTCCCGGTACCCCTCAACGGAGCCACTGGCCAGGCGTTCACCGGCTACTTGCTCAACATCGACGAACGATCGGGGCTGCCCAACATGGCCGGTCTCACCGGCATGGCGTGGGCTGGTCAGCGCGGCCAGACCGTACGCATCCTCAGCCAGTCCGCAAACAGTCTCCGCGACGGTCTCGACTATCTCCTCGTTTTCCCACCCCGCGCGAGCATCGTATTCAGCGGCATTTTCGAGGCCAACCAGTTCAACGAGTAAGGAGGCGCATGGAGCGCAACATGTTCGGCGGCTCGGCCGCTGATGTCGCCGAGGACGTTGACGGCCGGCGGGTATCTGGGGCCCCGGTGACGATCTGGGACGGTCCGTCCGACACAGCGGCCCGGGTCATGGACCTCCAGGACGCGGACGGCGCCGTGCTCGACAGTGGCACTCTGGTCGCCGACCAGCACGGCTACCTGCCCTCATTCTTCGGCCCGCCCGGTGTGGAGCGGCTGTGGGCGGACTCCGGGGTCCGCCGAGTGGAATTGATCCCCGTCAACCTGGGCATCCGGCTAAGGCGGCATACCGAGCTGGACCCCGACCCGCACCGGGCACGGGAGTACGCGGACGGCAAGTTCGCCCAGGCAGTCCGGCTCAACGGGGCGAACCAGGCCGCCACCGCGACGACGGACCCCTGGGTCGCCGTCGAGGCGGCCGACGGCTCCGGCGACGTGATCCGTGTGACGCGGGCCGGCACCCTCGGCACGAACATCAAGGGCAACGGCACGTTGTACCTGAACCCCTTCACGGACAACTCGCCGCTGGTGATCAACACGACGCCGCTCAGTGACAGCCGCCCTGCTGTCTCCGTCTCCAGCAACGGACCAGGTACCAGCCCCTGCTTCCGCGTCTACAAGACAGGACTCGTCCGTACCGCCGGACCGATCGAGGCCGGCGGCCCGGTCAGCGCCCCGAACGTGGGCGCGGCCCGCCTGTTCAGCGGGCCAACGCCTCCGTCGAATCCACAGCCGGGCGATGTGTGGGTGCCGTATGCCGCGTAAGTACAACCCCGTGATGACCTGGGACGGTAAAGGCTGGGTTGAAGTCGTCCAGAAGGTCTGGGACGGCAAATCCTGGGTGGAGAAGCCTTCAGCCCGCTACTGGGACGGCCAGGAGTGGATGAACAGCCCGCCGGAAGCCCGGGAGTTCGCCACGTACGCCGGTAGCAACTCCGGCTCCGTCTCCGCCAAGCAGTACGCCACCCTCGGGCTGCCGCCCGGTGCGCGGGTCAACGATTACATCGTCAGCATCTGCGCGAGTATGAGCGGCCTGCCGCGGCTGCTATCCCCTGCTGGGCACGTGCCACAAGTCATGGGCGGCAGCCCGGACGAGATCTCCCTTGCCGTCGCATGCTGGCCGTACACCGGCAATGAAGATCAGGTCCTGTGGGACCTCGGCGCCTCTCCCCAGGCCAAGCTGATCAACCTTGCGTACCGGAGCGGTGACGTCACCCAGCAGTCGCTCACCCCGGTCAGCGACATGCAGGTGTACAAAGCAGTGGACAAAGTCCCGCTCATGCCCTCACGGGACTTCGTGAGCGTTTTCGTGGCGCTGACGGCCTCCCGTGAGGTCAGCAGCTACCGCTGGCCCGAAGGGCTGATTCCCCGTGAGACCGCCCTGGGCCGCTTCGGCTCGTACGAGATCAGCGTCTTGACCGCCGAGACCCCTGGCGCGGGCGCCTCCGCAGGAACGCTCAGCCTCAACACTCCAGTGGACACTGCCGGCCTCTACCTCGTGACCATTCCCGGCCGCTCAGACGGCCACCCGACCTGGATTCTGGGCGACGACAACGCGTCGGTGCTCGGCGTCAGCACCTACCTGGGGTGATACGCAATCGAGATCAACACCTGGGGGCAGGGCCCGGTGTCCCCCGAGGACATGAACACGCACGTCCGCGACGTGCTCACTCTGCTCTCGAACCCGCCCGGCTGCCGCAGAGCGGGCAAGCTGTCCGGCAGCAAGGACGCCGGAACCTGGGCCGTGCTGACCCTGGAACCCCCAGGCCAGAGCTACGGCCGGGAGCACTCCTACGACACGACCGGCAGCACGATGTCCGACTCATCCATTCGCGTCACCGCTCCCCGCGACGGGCTCTACGAGGTCAACGCCGGCGCGGTCATCGGCTCATACCAGACCGACGGCAAGATCGGCTACGCCCGCGTCGCCATCGCCAAGGGCCTGTCCGAGGGCGCGCAGTTCGAGACCACCGCGTTCTTGAAGTTCGGATGCCACCGCATCCGCAACTCCCACCGCTCCGGCACCGGCACCGCGACGATCCCCCTGCGTACCGGCGAGTGGATCGCACTCGCCGGCTATGCCGAAGGCGCGGCCTGGATGTTCTCCGACGACAAGGAGAACGCCTCGGCCGCCACATACCTCGAGATGCGATGGGTGGGTGAGCTTCCCTGATCCCGACGAGTGCCACGTGGGCCCGACGCGAGGTCCTCACCGCCGCCATGATGAACGCCCGTATCCGCGACCCGCACCGGTTCCTGTACCGGTCGCCCTCGTGCTGGGCTACCGCCCGGCAGCGCGGCACGCACAAGGACAGCTCGGTGAACTGGGCGCCGGCTGACGCCCTCGACTCCGGCAAGCTCCCCGCTAGCCGGTGGGTCACGTTCGCGTGGTACCTGCCCGGCCAAGGTCTACAGCCCTCCGCGGAGTTCGACAGCGCCAACCTTGTACAGCCCGGCGCGACCGCTGGGAGAACACCGTACGCACTGCGTCTGACGGCGCCCGAGGACGGCCGGTACAGCGTCGCCTTCGGGGGCGTCATCGACACGCCCAACACGACGCCGCTGAACATGCACGTCAAGCTCGGCAAGAACGTCACAGACGACTCGCTGTGGACCGATGCCGCCCACGTAATCGCATCGTCCTCACCAGGCCGCTCCAACGGCAGCCGGGGCTACGGCTCCATCGCCGCGACGGTCCGCCTGAAGAAGGGCGAGTCCGTGAGCGCGGCCGGCATCTCCGACCAGCCATTCCTGCTGGGCAACAAGACATTGCCGGGCCGGTCGTTCTTCTCGATGCGGTGGGTGGGGAGGTACTGATGAACGCACCCGCGATTGAAGACTGGGCCTCTCGCGATCTCGCGGACCCGGCCATGATGAACCGACGCGTCCGGGACGTCCACAGCCACCTGGTGAGGCCGCCGGCGGTGCGGGTTATCGGTGTGGAATGGCTGGCTCGCAAGGGCAGCTACACCCATTTGCCCTGCTACCCCGTCGGGAAGCAGCCTGCGGGAATCGCATACGAGACCCGCTCGGGCATGACGCCGACGAACAGTGCAGGCAACGTGGTCGGCCTCGTAGCACCGATCGACGGCCGCTACCGATACACCATCGGCGGAAACGTCTCCCCGGGGCTCCAGTCCGCGGGCGCCGACCAGGTCCACATGATGTGGCTCGACATCGCCGTCCTGCCGTCTGCTGACTTCAACACCAGCTCTGTGGGCAACAACGCCTTCACCACCGGAAGCCTCTCCTCATGGACGGCGTACAGCAACTGCGGCACGGTCACCGTCGAAGTACCCATGCGCGCAGGCGAGTTCATCAGTTGTGTGGCCCATACCCCGGACCTTGCCGGTATCGGCTGGGCTGACGCCCGCTTCCACACCACTGCCTGCTTCCAGGAACTGCGATGGATAGGTGAAGTTCCATGAACACGTCCGTGATCCTGAACCTCTTCGGGATCATCAGCATCGTCATCGGCGGGTACGTCGTCGTCCGCGCCGCCAAGGAGGTGCGGACCGCCGAGGTCTGGAAGTCCGAGGCCGAGGCCCAGAAGGCAAGGGCGGACCGGCTTCAGGACGACCTGACGGAGATCAAACTGCGGCTGGGCCGCATCGAGGCCGAGAACGGCCGGCTGATCGAGCTGCTGACCGCGCTTGATCCGGCCCGCGTCGCAGCCCTCCGCACACCTCGCTGAATGAATTAATACCTCATGGAGGGCCCGCTTCGGCGGGCCTTTTTCATGCCACCGAAAGGAGTGCCCTTGGCATCGACAGCAGCGTCCATGGTCAACCTGGCCCTGACCCAGGTCGGCTACAAGGAAGGCGCCAACAACTACAACAAGTACGCGGAGCAGACCCCAGGTATCCAGGTCGACTGGGCGATTTACGGGCCCTGGTGTCAGTCGTTCATTTCGTGGCTGGCATGGAAGACCGACAACCGCGACATCATCCCGGCCACCGCCTCCTGCTCAGTGTGCACCGATTACTACAAGCAGCGCAGCGCCTTCAACCGCAGTCCGCGCGTCGGCTCGCTCGCCATGTTCGGCTCCGAAGGCGGAACTCACGTCGAGCTGGTGATCGGCGTGTTCAACGGCGGCCGGGACATCGAGGTCGTGGGCGGCAACACCCGGGAATACCCGGCGCCGAACGGCGACGGCGTCTACCGCAAGACCTACCGCAACTGGGCCTCGACGACCCGCATCCTCGGCTTCGGTCACCCCGCCTACTCGGGTGCTGGCGTCGTCCACGACAGCGGCGGTTCCTCAGGCAAGTACAAGATCAAGGCAGGGCAGACGCTGGGCGGTATCGCCGCCGTTCTGGGCGTCACTCTCGCTTCCCTGCTGGCGGCCAACCCTCAAATCTCCGATCCTGACCACGTCCAGGAGGGCCAGGAGGTCACCGTCCCGGCGAAGCCCAGTGAGAAGCCGAAGCCTCCGGCCAAGGACAGCGACGAGACGTCCACGCCTTCGCCGGCCCCTGAGCCCGAGAGCGCGACAGGCACGTACACGGTGCGGTCCGGGGACTCCCTCAGCGCAGTCGCTCGCGCGCACGGCATGTCGCTCGCCCGGCTCCTGGCCCTCAACCCCGGCATCACGGACCCCGACGTAATCGCGGCCGGCCAGGCGCTGAAGGTGACAGGCACACCCCGGCCAGTGCCTTCGACCGGCGACAGCGGCAGGTCGAAGACGCCCCCGCCGAAGCCCGCGCCCAGGCCGGGTCCGGCGAAGCCAGGTGCCGACTGGACGGAGAGGTTCGACCGGATCGACCAGGAGCTGCGGGAGGTCAAGGGCGAACTGAGCAAGATCAAGGACCGGGTCAAGGGCAACCCCGAGCCGAAGCAGCCCGAGCCGCACAAGCCCGTGGAGCCCCCGGCCCCGACCAAGCCCACGAAGCCGGAGCCCGTACGGCCGGTCATGCCTGACGTCTCCAAGCCCACCGACATCCCGGTCGTCCCCCAGCAGGTCATCCCCACCCCGGAGGTAAAGAGTGCTGCGTAACCACCCGGTCCGGCTGACCTCGTACGCCGCTGCCGTCGTCCCACTGCTCCTCGCTCGCTGGCCGGGCGTGGACTGGTACACCCTCGCGGGCCTGGTGCTCGCGATAGTAGGTGCCGGCGAAGCCGCGCAGCGGTTCGAGGATTCGAAGACCGGGGCCGCCGAGGACCAGGCGTCGCCGTGGGAGGAGGCCGCAGCACGTCAGCGGCTGCTCGCCCAGAAGGAAACCGCCCCGACGCCAACGAACGGCTGATCTCTCGACAGGGAAAATGCCCCTCACCATTCCGCACGGAAAGGTGAGGGGCATTTTTGCGTTGTTAGGCAGCCTTCCACACTCCGTCGCGCCACTTCGTCACGAGCACCCAGTAGCGCCCCCGCACGATTTGTGTGGGACGCCGCCTGGGCATCGCAAGCGGGGTAGTCACGCGGAGGGCAGGAACTGCATTTCCGGGGTCAGCCACCCAATCACCTGCCCCGAGGTGAGGTGCAGGACTGCGCGACCGTATCCCGCCGTCTCTTCCTGTGACAGCCACCCCTCGTAAAGCAGACCCCGAAGCGGCTTCGTTCGAGGCGACGTGACCTCCGGGTCGGGCTGCTGGGTTTTGGTCACTGTCGGCTTGGTCGTGAGGGCGTCATCGTCAGGCAATAGCGCCCACCAGACCCGCGACTTAAGAGTCCCCTTGAACACCCAGTCGCCCGTCTCCGCATGAACCAGCCCCGGACCCGCCCTATTGCTCCTCCACACCACGGGAACTTCTTGCACAGGGCCGTGATGGTCCCCGCCGGCCTCACCGCCGAACAGGAACCGGAACCGTCGACCGTCAACATCACTGGGGCAGCGGATGTGCCCCAGCTCCGACTCGTGCCACTGAGCACCTTCATCAGGGACCTGCGCCTCCTCCTCAGGCGGGGGTGCCCACCAGATGGGCGTCTGACGAGTGGCGGTCAGCAGCACCTCTCCCGTTGCCGCGTCATACAGCTCATAACGGCCGTCACCAACGGCCCTGATCCCAGCCAGTATGCGCGTGGACGGCTTGACCGATCGTTTCCCGCCCTTTCCGCCGAATAGCCCCCGCACCTTGCCCTTTATCCGCCGGGTGCCGGGGATATTGCCTAGTGCGTCGTTGACCCAGTCGTCCGAAGTGGGCTTACGGGTTCTCTCGACCGTCCCGGTCCCGGGGAACAGCGTGGTCCACGTGGATCGCTCGGAGGGGTCTGTGCCGGCGAGCCCGATGCACAACCGCACGCCGTTCGTACGTCGCCCGTTCCGCTGGGCCTTGACCTGCTTCGCAGGGGCCAGCAGGGTGCCCGTGCGGGTCACCTTGTGACCTCGGGTGTCGACTCCGGAGGCGGTCACGTAGTCGCCAACGGCCAGTGTGGAGAAGGCACTCTCGAACTGCGCCATGTCCTCGTCTCCCTTGAGGTCCTTCACACCAGCTCCAGTTCCATCTGGGGCGCCTCGACCGCGGCGGCCGTCTTCCGGCGAGCAGGCGCCTTGCGCTTCTGCTGTGCGGTCACGACCCGCAGCGCGGGCTTATGCTCCTGCCGCGGCTGGGCGGGCTGTACCTCTGCCGAGTCCTGGTCCACGAGCTGGTAGTAGATCGTGGGTGCCCCCCGGCCAGGCGTTGTCTTCTCGCTCCAGGACTTGACCTCGTCCATGCCGTCGACAGCGGTCTTCAGGCCGGCTGCGTTGGCTCGGTTGCCCAGCGACCGCAGGAGCTGGCTGGAGGTGGCGGTGCCCCCGAAGCGGGCGAGGGCATCGATGACGCTTTCCTCCAGCGTCTTACCAATGCGTGTACCGGCCGAGGTGGTAGCGGCATCGCGCACCAGTTTCTCGGCGGAGGCCATGCTGTACTGCACAAATTCCCATGCCGCGTCCAGTGCCCGCTTGCTGACCCGCGTCTTCATTTCCGCCGCTGTGAGAACCGAGGCCACCCGCACCACCTGCTCCTCGGAGCGCTCCAGGTAGCAGGAGATGCTCTCGGGCAGGTTGATCAGCCGCTCTTCGATCTCATCCCGGAGCTGGTCGAAACGATCCTCTGCGGCCTTGGTCAACTCCATCGTCCGCTGCTCCGCGCAGGCCCAGCGGTACGCCTCGGCCAGCTTCATACTTGCGGGCGCTGTGGTGTTGGCCGAGTACGGGAGACGCTTACTTCGCTCAACCGTTACCGGAAGAATTCGGTTGAGGGAGCCGCCCAGAGCCTCGGAGGCGGAGACGTATTTCGCCCACTCGCCGGGTGTGATGTGCGCGTGCATCCCCAGCAGCGGCCTGCTGACTTCCTGGGTCCCTTCCTTGGTCTTGTTGCTGATCGGCTTCCCGTCCCACGCGGTTCGGAGAAGCGGTGAGAACGTGGGGCACCGCTTCGCCCTTTTAAGGATCGTCGCCCACTCCTCCTCGACGATCAGCGCCCGACCGTCGACGCCGCCTTCCGTTCCCAACGTCTCCATCTCCAGTGTGAAGAGGAAGTCGACGAGGGCCGGGCCGCTGGCGATGCCGGAGACGGTTCGCGCTGTGATGTACCGGCCCACACCACCGTTCAGAATCTGTCGACTGGTTCCGTACGCGTAGCCCTTACGCCCGATCGCGGACCGGCCGGCCAGCACGGTCCACAGCACAACGGGCCGGCCCTTGTCTGTGGTGACTGTCCGGCTGATGGCCGATGAGTACTGCGCCAAGACGGCCGCGTACACGCCGACCGGGTCGGCCTCGGTGTACGGCATCGCAGCTTGCACAGCCTCACCGATCGGTCCATAGCTCATGCCTTTGAAGGCAGTCATGGGTATTCGCTTTCCGCAGGCGCCCATGCGAAAGGGGCCAGGATCCGACGACCCTGGCCCCTTTGGAAGGCGACCGCTGCCTCGTGTTTAGCGCGTTGGTGGATTTATGGGCGGTTAGGCAGCTCGCATGAGCCGCTCTCTTTGCGTGGAATCACGGAGCCGCGTCCGCGCGGCCTGGTACTCGTACACGGCCTCGCGAACCAGTCGTTTGGCTACGGATTCCGGGTCGGCGTACTTGTTGGCCATCTCACCGCAGGCGCGAAACACTTGGTCAAGCTCCGCCATCCGGTCGGCCGCACGGTCGAGTTGCGAAGTGCTGCGGGCGAGTTGTCGGATGTGGTCGCTGTCCTCCATGTAGCGTTTCATCAGGCCCACGACCGCTCCTTCGCCAGCTCGACGTCAGCCATCCGGCATACCCGGTACTGGGCAGGCACGAGCACCCGGCCATCGATCACGCTGATCAGCGAACGAGTCTTCACAGTTACACCTATGAGCGTGGTTCGGTTCATGGGGGATCCGCTGTGAACGCCGCCGACAATCCAACCGTCGACTCTGCGACCTTCCGCGCACTTTCCTTTGACGTACTGGCCGTACCGGTACTGCTTCGGGGTCATGTCTCTCTCCTCAGCGGCTGCGCCGCCGCAGTGGGCGCCAGATGATGCCGGGCCCTGCCTTCTCGGGGCTGGCGTGAAGGTCGCAATACGGCCATGAGCAGAACCGGGGGTCGCCGTGGTGTTCCCAGTCCTCCCACCACGTGGCCGGGTCATCGCACGCCTTGCATTTGATGGCGCCATTGGGGAGCCGTGTGGGTTTGAAAACTCGTCGGGTCTTCATGCGCGATCGACCGTTGACCCACAGAATTGGCACAGCAGGCGGTGCCCCCGCTTCTCTTGATGCGACCAAGGGAAGCGGAGGGTTGGCCCGTAGATGTCTTGCGCGAATTCATCCCAACCGTGAGCGTTTCCGCACGGCTGGCACGCGTACTTAGCTCCGAGGAAACTGCTCGGCCAGTGCCAATAGGCGTCGTTCGGTGTTTCGGTAGTCACAACTTGCCTTCCATGAGTGACCAGCAAGGCCGACCGCCACCGGGCGGTCGGCCAAGCAACTCACTCACGCTCAGGTGGACGGGTCAGTCCGAGTCGGGCCAGGTGAAGCCCGCTCCTCGGGCTTGCCACTGGACGGCTTCGTAGAAGTCGGCGCCGCCTTTGTCGGCCAGCTCCGCCAGGACGACACGGGACAGGTGCATGGGGTTCGGGACACGAGACCGAACGGCCACGGCATCGGCGGTCGCGATCAGCAATCGGGCAAGGGCGTCGATGATCAGCACTGGGTCCCCAGGGCAAGAGGGTCGGCGGCCGGGGCGGCCCGGGGGCGGCCGAATGGCGGGCGTCCGCGCGCGGGGACGTCACCGTCCGGGCGGATCTGGAGGAAGCCGCCAGGCATGGTGTCGAGCCGGATCGGCGGGCCGGTCTCCGCCCACTCCTCCTCCCAGCCCGGGGCCGGCTGCCCCTCGGCGGCCAGGAGGACAGGCATGGCATAGGCGGTGATCTCCTCGGCGAAGTGCTGCCGCCACGCGTTGAAGATGGGGAAGAGGTCGGCGAAGTCGTCCACTTCGACACAGGCGCGCGCCCGTCTGGGGTGGGTGTCCTCCGCGTACGCGGGGGTGTCGGGCTTGGTCTTGTCGCCGAGCGCCATGATCCAGACATGGAGGGTCATCAGGCGTTGCCTCCTTGGTGGTGGTGCTCGGATGGCTCGGCCTGGAAGAACTTGGTGAACAAGGGCTTGATGTGCTCCCGCCGCAGGATGCGCCGGGTGGGCCGGTCCAGTGGCCCGCCGGTCACGGGGTGGCGGGCGAGCGCAACCGCCCGGTCCATCAGGAGGTGCGGCGACCGGTTGCGGATGAACGCCGCGCAGGTCTCGCAGGCTGCCCAGGGTTCCGCCCAGACCTCGGTCTGACCGGTCGGCGTGATTGCGATGATCGCCTTCCTCGTAACGAAGGCCGTGGCCGCGCTTGCGCGTGTGCAGAAGTCGCAGACGCGGATCACACGGTCGTCAACGGGGACAGGCTGGGCTTCGTGGTCCCAAGGTTCGTCACGCACGGGGTGCTCGTATCGCGGGGGCGTCAGACCGAAGCCGTCGAAGTGGGATTCGAGCGGTGTGAAGCAGGTTCCGCACATGCGCGGGTCAGGCGTGATCAACATGGGTTCGTCTCTGAGTCGTACGATTCGGCGGTCGGCTGACCGGCCGTGGCCGCCCTCGGCCAGCTCAGGGGTCGAGGGCGACGACGGCCGGTCAGCCGTGGCTGAGAACGGCAAGGCCCTCGGAAGTGCGGACGGTGACAAACTCCCCGCCCACCTCCCAGTCGTGGGCCATGGCCTTAGCGATCGACCAGCGGTAGTCGTGATAGTGCTTGGGCAGGTCGCCGAGGTCGTCGATCCACTCCCAGGCGTAGTCGGTCAGGGAGTCGTGCACTCCACAGAACCGGTCATCGATCGCTTCGGTGATTTCCTCGGGCTCCAGGCCCTCGCCCAGGAGGTAGCCCACTACCTCGGGCGGGTGCTGGGTCACCAGCTGCGCGAGGGCGGAGACCGTCTCCAGGGACTCGTACTCCCCGATGTCGATGCCGCCGAAGTCCTCGTAGTCGTGGATCGCGAACTCTTCCGCGTCCGGCTCCGGCGACGCCTTCAACATCACGTTTACCTCAGTGCCCAGGTCTTCGGGGGCCTGGTCGGCGGCGATCCACACTCCGTGCAGGCGGCCGTTGACGTAGTCGGAGAGGCTGGCGACATAGATGCGGGGGCTCATTCTTCGCACTCCCCGACCAAGTCGTAGAGGAACGGGTTCCACGCGTCGTGGTAGTCCTTGCGGTAGATCTTCGGCGGGCGGGTGACGCCGTGCTCCTCCGCGATGAACGAGAGGGTCATGGCGGGCATCTCTCGGTAGAGGCGCTGCCGCCAAGAGCCCAACACAATGTCGACGAAGGGCCCTTGCTGTTCCTCGCGCCAGATGCGCACTCGGATGCGGTCGCGGCTCTCTTCCCACTGCCCCGCACGAATGATGATCTGTCCCACGGTGGTTCTCCTCAGTGAATGGCGCACAGGCCGTAGGGCCTGCACCAGCCGTTAATGGGGCGGTCGATGCGGAGCGCGTGCCCGTCCCACCGCTCCAGGGCAGCTATCCAGGGGTCGAGGTGGTCAACACAGAGGTGGGCGGTGATCGGCACTCCGCTGCCGTCCGGACGACCTGAGGTCACATGCCGAGAAGCGGCATGATCCGTGTTGTGTTCACATCGCATTGCCATTGGATTTCAGCCCTATCCGCAGAGGCCGCAGCGGCGCACGTGCCTTACGAGAGCCCGAGCCGCACTCTGTCGAGCACCAATACCCCGGGTGACTGCTCCCCGAGCGTTTGAATCAGTGGACGCCCTATCTGCGTAGCCCCACTCCATCCGAATATCCTTAGCAGCCCGCGTCTCGATACCCTTGAATATTTTGCACTGATATTTCACGGATTTCCCTTTCAGGATTCAGTTACGGCCCTGTCGCGGCTGACCGGCCATGCAAAAGGCCGCTCGACACTGCAATCGAGCGGCCTGAAGCAAAGCGAGTCAGAATTACTCCGCCTCACGCAGGATGCGTTCAAGAGCTCCGATCATCTGTCGCGCGTGGGCTGGGCTGATGGGCATCAGCCCTTGTGTTTCCCACTCCTTCGCCCCTGAGACGGCATCAGAGGACCAGACGGCAATCGGCATCCGATCGGCATCCAAGCCGAGTTCCAACGTGTGCCGTATACCGCATTCCGTCGTGACCCAGAACTCGCGGAACGAATCCTCTTCCGGGTACTTCTCAACGATATATTCCGTCGTCATGCCACCGCCGCCTCAAGGTCCGTCATGAGAGCCCGCAACAGCAATTGCGCGTCGAAGGCTTGATCTGTCTGCATCTCGTCCATGCGTCGCACGTCGTCGACACAGTCCGCGTCGTTGAGGTCTGGGTCATATGAGGGAACCTCCTCACGGAGGCACCGAAGCCATTGCGCTTCATGTTCGCGAATGCGCTTGATGGAGCTTCGGAGGACATCGACGCTCTTCTCCTCCGGGCAGACGTGCTCGTCCCATTGACAGTGCCCACAGGCATTGACCTCGCCGTCTTGATCCGGGAACCCCAAGTCCATGCCGCAGGAGCCGCAGTGCGCGTTGCCGGTGTCGATCACTTGTCACCCTCGCCCTTCAGGAACTTCTCAAGCTCGGGAAGACCGCGCTTACGAAAATCCTCGGTGAGCTCGTCGGCCGCAGATTCGATCGCATTTTGCTCCAGCTCCTGCCATTCCTCGTCGATCTCTTCCACGAAATGCATCGCCCCGGCAGCGACGATCAATGCGGGGTCAACGCCGTTCAACCGCGCAAGGTGGAAAAGATTGGCCATGAGGTCTCCGGCAACCTCGCGAATCACTTCTGCCCCCACCATGAGGGTTCCAGGGAAATAGCTTTCTCCTGTCTGGCCAGTCTCGCGGCCCATGGCCTCCATGGCGGTCAGGGCCCAGCGCGCGCGGGCCTCGTTTGCGCCAGCGGCACCGTCGTCATAAATGCTCATGAACTAACCTTCCGAATGGGTTATGTGATTCAGGTCTGCCGTAGCTGACAGGCCATGCAAAAGGCCCGACTATTCGGCCGAGCCTTGAGCAACGCGCGTCAGTCTCGATTACTGGGCTTCACCCTCGGACCGCTTCCACGCTATGACCACGACCACCAAGTCGCGATTTCCGAAAACGGCACCTGGTACTGTTCTTGCGCTACGCGCTCAATATCGACTGTCGGATCTTCCAAGGAAGAGATCGCAGCGTTGACTACCAGGTTTATTGCGTCTTCCTCGGGCTCCCCCAAACTGAGGTTTTCGAGCACAAGATCAGCTCCCCGATTGATCGCCTCTCGAACCTGCTCAATTGTGTAGTCGCTCATAGATTCCCTCGGATTTTTTGAGTAGGCTTTCCTGGCCGATTAGCCAGCCATGGCAAGCGCACGCAAGGCATGCGCCACCAAAGCTCGCCAATCTTCTAGAGCGTGATCACGTCGCCGTTAGCGACGTCATAGATAGCTAGCTGCGACTCAAACTCCCCGATAAGCAGGGCCTCTGCACGGTCGGCGACATTCATGGATAGATCGAGATATACGGTTTCACCATCCACCCACGCCCCATAGAACAAGCGCGCGTCGGCGTCCACTCGATAGGCGTACTCCTGTATGTAGTTGTCGAGTTCGGCCGATCCGAAAGCGTCGAGCGGAATAGTTCGCTCGCTGCCGTGCAGCGAAACCATGTACCCGGCCATCGGAACCGAGCGGCCTGGAGCATAGGTGGCCCCTCCATTGATGCGAATCTCTTGCGTGAGGGTTACAGTCGCGTTCATATTTACCCCCCATGGGTAGGTTACCGGACAACCATCGGTCAAAAAAAATAGGCTCTTAGGAACTCGTGGCATCACGCCTGACCTGCCATGCAGTGCGCTTAGCTAGCAGCCTATTCGCCCTGGAATCGCTCATCACATAGGCCGACCCCTTAGGGGTCGCTCGCCCTGTAGTGCGATATGTGACCGGCGTGAGCCCTTTAGGCTTATCACTGACTCGGTAGCTCTTGGCCATCGTCTCTGCCCTCCATAGCGACCCCCACAGTTGCTATCCCGTGGCAATCGCTAAAGAAGTCAGATTCCCCGACTCTTCACCTCCGATGAAATGGCTCGGAAGGTAGCCCACCTAGCGGCGTGACCCTTTAGGAGTGAGTCCTACGTGGTCTATGCGGCTGAACTACTGCGGTCTATCTGGGCCGTAGTTCCTGACCCTGTCGGCGTCTCGCTCTTTCCGACACCCAGAACATTACGCGGATCAGGGTTACCGGTCAACTTTGAACTGCGTGACCTGGGTCACAATACATCATTCCGCTAACCATCGAAAGGAACCGCGCGGATGCCCGCGAAGTAGAGCTACATAAGCGTAGCTGTCAAGATCTTCGAGAGTGACCCACATCTCAACCGGACAATGCATCGCAATTGAATGAATTAATTCCCCATTCACCATCCCAGTGTGATCCCGCCCACTCATTATTTAATTCATTCAATGCATGCACGTGGGGGTAATGCCCAAATTCATTCGTTCAGGACCCGCCGCGGGGCCCTTCCTCTGGCGATGTACGGGTATGAAACCTCGTGCCGACGCCGGCCGGGGAGGTCCGCACCGGGTTTCCGGGGTCGCCTGACGGCGGTGGATGGGGGTGCCCAGGCTGGCGAGGACGGCTCTCTGGGGCGTGAGAGGTGATGGGCTCCCGGTTCCACACGCGTGAATGAATTAATTCGCCCACCAGGGCGTGTTCCGTCTCACGATTCTCCCCTCAGGTGTCCACAGAGTGCGGAAAGGACACCGACATCTACTGTGTAGGGGGTTCTCTATAGACAAATGCGGCCCCCCTAGGGGGGCCGCATGATTGGTGCAGTACTCAGGCCGGAATTAGCCGTTTTGCTTGGCGTAGGCTTCGCGGATATCCGCCGGCACCCGGCCTCGGTCGTTCACGTTGTACCCGTTCTTCTTGGCCCAGGCCCTGATCGCCGCAGTGTCCTCGCTGGACCGAGCCACGGCCGGGCGGGCTGCCGGCTTCTTCCCCCTACCCTGCTTGCGGGCAGCTTTTACGAACGGCCCGAACGCCTGAAGCATTTGCTCGTAGCTGTCCGGACCCAGGTCGATTTCGTAGGTGACACCGTCAATGGCGAAGGTGTGCGTCTCCGCCTCCGAAATCTCCTCTCCGGTCAGGTCGTCGGTGTAAATCGTGATGATCTTCTGAGCCATGCGCAGAGTCTAGGGGTACAGCCCCCGCCCTAGGTGACAATGCCAGGCAGAAGCTCAGCAACCTCCAGCACAGTGCAGACGGTGTGCTGGGGCCGTGGACCTGAGTGCGGCGGCGGGTGCCCGTGAGAAACCCAGACCGTGGACAGTCCGGCGACGTGAGCGCCGGCGACATCTTGTTCGAGGCTGTCGCCGACCATCACCACATGCGGGCCGGGGCGAACGCCAAGCCCTGCCGTGGCACGGTGAAAAATCCGCGGATCCGGCTTCCATACCCCCACCGCGCCGGCGATGACCACAGCGTCGACAAGGTCGTACAAGCCCGCCTTGCGGAGCTTTGCGGTCTGCCTGTCGGTCGAACCGTTGGTGACCACCCCCAGGCGCCAGCCGGCCTCGCGCAGGTCGACAAGCATCGCGTGAACTTGTGGCTCGAGGGCGATCAGCTCGGACATGCGCTGCCGGTACTGGGCATGCAGTTTTGCGGCTGCTGGCTGCGTGCCGAAGGTCGACTTGAGCAGTTCGAAGAAACCGATTCGCTGCGAGATGTACTGGGTGTCGGCCTCCAGTAGCCACGCCAGGGGCACGCCGTACTGCTCGGCGAACTCAGACGCCCACTTCGCGAAGACCTCCTGCCGTTGGATCAGCGTCCCGTCGAAGTCGAACAACGCCACCGGAGCGGCAGCCACCGGCCTGATCCGTCGTCTACCTGGCATCCGGCCTGCTCCCTTGTTCTATAGACGCCAGTTCAAGACGGCTGAGGGGGCTCACGTCAGCGCGGTACGCCTTCGATCAGCTCCCGGGCCCCCTGCCGTAGAAGATCGGCGCAGACTCGGGCGCCCAGAGTGCCCGGATCGTTGCCTGCTTCGCCCCAGTGCTGGGCGTGCACGAACTGAGCGCCTTCACGGGTGAAGACCATGCCCCTGAGTACGAGCTGGCCGTCGGGGCCGGTGATGCAGTGACCGGCGATGGGGCTGTTGCAGCGGCCTCGGAGACCGTGGAGCATCACCCGTTCCGCGGTCAGCTCCTTCATGGTCTTGGCGTGGTTGAGCTGTTCGAGTAGTCCGGCGACCGGAGCGTCATCGCGGCGGCATTCGACACCAATGACTCCGGCGCCCACGGCCGGGATCATCTCGTCTACGGAAAGGATCTGTTCGGCCCGGTGTTCCAATCCGAGCCGGCGCAGGCCGGCAAGGGAAAGGATCATGGCGGACCAGCCTTTCTTACCCTGATCGAGCCTTTCCACGCGGTTGCCGACGAGACCGCGTACTCGCTCCACCTGGAGGTGCGGGCGGTCCCGGAGAACCTGCGCCTTCCTCCGTACGGACGACGTAGCGACCGTTGCTCCTGGAGGGAGGTCAGCGAGGGCCCTGTGTTCTGCCCCTTCGGGGAACAGGACGACGTCCCGGACATCTTCGCGGGGAAGGTATGCGGCGAAGATCAGGCCCTCGGGGAGGGGCTTGTCTCCGGGAACGTCCTTCATGCAGTGCACAGCGATGTCAACGCTGCCGCGCTGGAGCATGTGATCGATTTCCTTGGTGAAGAGCCCTTTCCCGCCCAGGCGTGCGAGGTCGCCCTGCCACAGGTCGGCCTGGGTCTTGCAGGGGACGATTTTGGTGGCGGTGTCCGGGGAGTGCTTGCGGATCAGCTCGGCGACCTGCTCGGCCTGGGCGAGTGCCATGGGAGCTGCGCGGGTGCCGATTCGGATCAGTTCGGGGTTGCTCATGCTGGTTCTCCCATCTCGTGGAGGTACGCGACCGACCCGTTGTCGGCGGCCTTGACCAGCCGGTAAATGCGCTGGGCGTCAGGGGGTTTCATCAACGTCTCCCATTCGGTCATGGCCCTCAAATCCCAGTCGTCGTGCTCGCTGGACAGCTCGACGCAGGCGTCCATGTACTCGACCTCGAGTCGGCCGCCATCGAAGAAGTACGCGATGCGGTTACCGGTCCAGCCGCGCACCGGGAGGGAGAAGTCCGTGCCGATGAGCCGCAGCGGGCGGTTCCCCGGTGCGATGCCGGCTTCTTCGCTCAGTTCGCGGAGAGCCGCCTGCACGGGGTACTCGCCGTGGTCGAGGTGGCCCCCGGGGAGATGCCAGGACCGCGGGCCGGCTCCGGTCTTGTGCAGCAGCAGCACGCGTCCTCGGTAGTCACGTATCAGCACGGCAGCCCATGCGGTGCCGTGAGGAAGGGATGCCTCGAATACAGTTCGGGGCAGGGTCTCCGGGTGTTCTTTCATGATCGCTCCTCCGGTTCTCCAATGCCGACAATCAGTCGGAAAACACGCCGACAAAAAGTCGGAAAAGGCACCGGTGGACCGCAGTAGCATGTGCGCTCAACGCCCCTTGTCGAACATGGAGTTGACGCCATGACCACGGGTTCCACGGTGATTGTCGGATCACGGGCCAGCCGCCTGGCCCGAACGCAGGTCAAGGAATGGCTAGGGCCGATTCGCAAGCAGTTCCCGAAGGTCACGTTCAAGCAGCGGGTGGTCCTGGAGGGCGGGGACGAGGATCGCCAGACGGCTTCGCTCGCCGAGGTTGCTGCGAAAACGGAAAGCGGGAGCGCTTTCTCCGGCAAGCAGCAGCGTGCCCTGCTCGCAGGAGACGTTGATGTTGTCGTGCATTCCTTCAAAGACCTGCCTACCGAGCCCACGCCGGGGTTGGTGGTCCTCCCGGTGCCCGGCCCCCGGGAGGACGTACGGGACGTGCTGTGCGGCCACACCCTCGCCACACTGCCCACCGGAGCCCGTGTCGGCACCGGAGCCCAACGGCGCATCGCGCAGTTGCTTGCCCTGCGCCCCGACATCGTCACTGTGCCCATCCGGGGAAACGTCCCCCCGCGCTTGGGGAGGCTCAAAGGGCCCGGTGCTGTCGACGCCGTTCTCCTGGCCGCTGCTGGACTCGGCCGGCTGGGCATTGGCGCCGAAGTTTCTGAACACCTCGACGTCACGATTTTCCCCCCATCCCCAGGCCAGGGAGCACTCGCGATCCAGATCCGCGCAGACAACGAGCGCCTGAGGGAACTGCTCGCCGGTACCGGTGACGCAGCCGTAGACGCGGCTGTACGCGCAGAGCGGTCGATGTTGAGTGCACTGCACGGCGGGTGCTCGGTGCCCGTGGGAGCCCACGCCGCAGTGGACGGGGACGGGCTACTCCTGTCCGGCACGGTGACCTCCCTCGACGGAAAGGAACAGGTCCGCGCTACCGCCAGCGGCCCCTCGGGTGAACCGGAAGCACTGGGGCAGGCGGTAGCACGGGAGCTGCTCGAACGGGGTGCGGGCAGCATCCTTGCCGCGATCCGCGGCTAGAGCGTGCGGGCGACCTCCATCGCGCCGTACGTGATGACGCGCTCGGCTCCCGATCGCTTGAGCATGGTGAGTGCTTCCACCAGTGGTCGCACGTCGCGGGAGCCGTCCTCTGCCACCGGGGCGAGGCGGTTGTACTCCCCGCTGACGGAGAACGGCATCAGCGGGGCCGGGCACGCCTCGTGCAACCGGATGAGCGTGTCCACTGTGAAGAGGGCCGGCTCCAGCAAGATCATGTCGGCGCCATCAGCGACCATGGCCAGGCCCGTCTGCACAGCTTGGTCGGCTCGCCGCGGAGCGATCTGGAACGCCCTGGCACCCGAGGCCGGCACGGCACGCATCGTGAGCCGGTACCCCTCGTACAGGGACGAGTCGAAGATCAGGTGAGGCATGATCGACACGTCCGAGTGGCCTGCCTCGTCCAGTGCTGTTCGCACAGCCCGGGTGGTCCCCGGAATCATCGCGGCCGGTCCAACGATGTCGGCGCCGGCTTCGGCCTGCGTGACCGCCTGGGCGGCTAGCACCGCTGTCGTTGCTCCCACGTCGACCACGCCTCGGTTCGCGACGTAGCACTCACCGCTGCTGATGTAGGAGCAGACGCAGGTCTCCGTCATGATCGCAACGGCCGGGGCTTCGTCCTTGGCAGCCCTGATCGCGCGTGCCATCAGGCTGTGGGGAGAATCCGCTTGAGATGCCTGGTCATCGCGCAGGCGACTGCCGGCGAAGAGTTTCACCGACCGAATCCCGAGAGACGCCGCCTCTCGGACGACCTGCGGGACTTCCCTGAGGGTGATGGTCGGCATGGGATGGTTCGCCGCAGCGTCGTCCTCCCGCAGCAGGAGTACCAAGGACAGGTCCGCCGGGGTCAAGGCGGGACCGGCAAGAAAGTTCCTGACAGCGGGACGATGGACGGGCATGGTCTGCTCCTCCGGTCAGAAGTGCTCACCGCGCCAGTGCGGAGACCTTCCCCGCACTGTTGGTGCACTTGCGGGCCCGCCCGGCTGTCGCAGCCCTGCCTCCACGACAGCCGGACGAGCACCCTTCCTGCCCCTCCCGAGGGGGGAGGACTGGGAGAGGCAGGGATCTAAGAGGGCGCCCGAGCCGCGCGCTTGCGCTGCTCGTGAAGCCTGGCGAGCGCCTGGAGCTGCCGTATTTCCCATGAAGTGGCACGCCGTACCCGACTCGGGTGCGCGTCCCATCTGAACCCAGTAGGGCGAGTGATGCGGATGAGCCGCCCCTCGAACGAGGTCAGGATGCCGGGCATCCCCGCCGCGCTGTCGTAAACGGCCATACCGATCTGAAGGCTGGCCGGCAGCGCCCCGCCCGCCTTGTTGGAGTCCTTAGGCGGGCTCATCGTCGGCACCTCTCGGGCTCGTCGGCCCTACCGTGCTCGACAACGTGGTCCGCGAGGACGGATCCTGGCGGCGCACTGACGATCACAGGGTGCCCGCAGGTCTGCCAGAAGCTGTTGTGCCCCGTCCGCTTCATGTGCGCGTACATCCACGATTCGGCGGCCTTGAGGTCATCCAGGATGCTGAACTCTGCCTCGCAGCCGTCTTCCCGGCACTCGGCGGAGAACTCGGCCGCGGTAGTCATGTCCTGGGTCGTTACCCAGTTGGAAAATCGGTGACGGCTTCGGCTCACGAGTGCTTCCCCTTGTGCTGCGCGAGCTCAACCACAAGGTCAACGACCTTGCCCATGTCGCCGACGCGGCGAGCCTTCACCTTCTTCGCCTCCAAGCGGGCGCACTCCTCGCAGGTCTTCACTGTGACCGCCGCCGGGCCGCGGCACGCTCCTCGCGACTGGCCAACCTCAAGTTCTTGCGGGGGCAGTGCCACTCCCGTCCGCCGCCGGGCGGGCGGAGCCACACCACCGACGCGCACTCCTCCATGACCTCGCCGAGCCTGTCGTTGCCGGTGTCCATCACCAAGGCCCCGGTGCGGTACGTCATTGCCGTCTCCCTCAACATCACGAAGGCTGATGTTCAGTCAACGGCGCACGGGGGAATGTGCATAGATGCCAGGCTGTAGGCCATCGCTATGCCTCTTGTATGCCAGGAGACCCAAAGGGGAGGCCCATGGCTGTCGGCGACGAGATCCGGAAACTGCGCGAGGCCCGGCGCCTCACCCAAGCTCAGCTTGCGCGCTTACTGAACATTGCCCGGTGGGGGGACGAAGCGGCCAGGAGGAAGGGCACGTGCACCGGGCACTACGTGTACCGGTGGGAGAAGGGCATCAGGCATCCAGAGGACTGGATGCCCTACCTCGAACGCGTGCTGGAGGCCGATCTCACCAGTTACGGTGAAACTCCCGTACGCGATGCGGTTGTTCTTGACGTGGAAGGGCTGGTACCTCCTGTGGACCGTCGGGCTTTCCTTGGAGCCGGTGCTGTAGCCGGCATCGCACTGTCCGCCCCCTCAGCTGCGGCCCGAGGCCGCCGCATCGGCCATGCCGACGTAGTCCGCGCCGGCCAGCGTCTGTCAGCGCTGCGCCGCCTTGACGACTACAGCGGCGGCGTTTCCGTCTATCCGAAGGTGATCGCCGAGATCGGCACCCTCGCGGGGATGGCCGCGCACGGCACGTACTCCGATTCCGTGGGGCGCAAGTTGCTCGGGGCGCTCGGCGAGCTGTACCAATTCGCGTCGTGGACCGCGTTCGACGCCGGGCGAATCCCCCATGCCAGGAAGCTGGCGCAGGCCGCAGCCAGCGCCGCGAACCAAGCCAGCGACTTCACGCTGGGAGCCACGGCCCTGTCCGAGCTGTCGTATCTGACGGCGTCCACAGGTGACCCTCGTGAAGGCGTGGCTATGGCCGAGGCATCGCTGGCAAACGCCCCCAAGGATGTTCTTCCTGCCGTAAGCGTCGTCCTGTCGGACCGGTTGGCGTGGGCATGCGCCCGGACGGGGGACTCCGCAGGGGTCGATCGCGCCCTCGGCCTGTCGGAGACGGCCCACGACAAGCGCGACACTTCCCGGGTAGAGGAACCGGACACCGTCTACTGGATCAACCGAGAAGAAACCCAGATCATGGCCGGCCGCTGCTGGGCCGAACTGCGCCAGCCGAAGAAGGCGGTTCCCATCCTGGAGGGGCTGACGACCCCATACGACGACACCCACGCCCGTGAGGTTGGACTGTACGCCTGCTGGCTGGCGGGGTCCTATCTGGATGCCGGCGCCCTCGACGAGGCAACCGCGTCAGCTGAGCGTGCCGCCACCCTCAGTTTCCACACGGCGTCGCCTCGGCTCAACGACTGGGTGAGCGGGACGCTCGACAAGTTCCGGCCACACCAGGACCACGCAGGGGTGCGGGAACTCCTCGGTGCCTATGCCTCGTAGTGAGCCTCCGCGAGCGCGGACGAACCGCCAAGGTCCTGACGGGGCGGGTCCCCTGCCCTGTCAGAACTTGCGGGCCTCCTCATGGAGTAGTGCTAAGCAGACCGGGTCGCCTCAGGCTCATTTGGGTAAGATTTTCCAGAATTTCGCACATTCGCCGCAGTTCAACTGACCGATCGAACGCGTAGGTATCCCACTGGTACAGGAGTACTCGCGTGTCCTCGACAAGCTCGCGATGATCTACTCGCAGATGTGGGGCCGCTTCCTTGAGGGCCTTCCGGGCGTAGTCAACGTCCCCGAGGAAGGCCCCGCCGTCAGCGGTGCAGTGCGTTTCGAGGAGCTGCCGCTGAGCCAGGCCGGCCTCGAGGAAGTGGAGCGCAAGGTGCAGCCCGACGACCGCCGACCTGTCCGCTTCTGCTTCCTCGGCAGCATGAATGAATTTATCGTGCGGTCTCACTGGGCGCCGCCGCTCTGGCCCACCGCGGCCGGAGGGAGAACACTGCCGTCGGGCCAGGGTGCCTGACCCGTCAGCGCCTGCGCGCCGAAGCCCAGCTCAACGAGGCGAAGGTCGGCACCCGCACGGTTGACGAGAGCCTGGTGCCCAGGGCCGGCTTCACGGATGCGTCCTCCGAAATCAACTCCTTCGAGGAGGCTGTAGCTGTGGTCCTTGCCGAGTCCGCTGAAGTCCACCCAGGGCAGCAGCGCGTACCCCTCGACGGTCCATACCTCCACCGCCATGCCGTCCCGCCCGTACGGCCCGATGCAGGCGCTGAGCTGCTCCGAAGTTCTCACGATCCCGTGCACGTGCCCGCGCTCCCATCGCGGCGATGACAGGTTCACACCCGCCTCCAGCCACGTTTCCGGGAAACCCTTGGGCATCAGGATGCCGGACTGTCGGACAGGGTCGAGGGCACGAGTTCGGATCTTCAGCTTCGTTGCGATGGAGCCGTCGAACGTCAGAGAAAGGCCAAGATCGGGATACCCGTCCTTGAGCGGGGTGATTCGGCTGGCAGACCCAACGATCTCAGGGATCGCCGCCGGGGCCGGAGTGCTTGCGCCAAGGATCATGGCGGTGAATGTATGCCCATGATCACCGGAACGGAAGCCCGTTCGATGGGGAGCCGATCTACGCGCTCCAGCCGCGCCTAACCTGCTGATGCGCCTTCGTTCGGGGCCTGCTGGTCGCGCGCCCTCACGTACGACCCGCGCTTCGGAACAGTCTCGACAAAGCCCCCGTCCCGCAGGTGCGCAACCGCGTTCCGCACGGTGTTTCGGGCCACTCCGTACCGCTCAACAAGCTCGCTCTCGGATGGCAGCGGACTACCCACTTCGAGGGTGCCGGCCTCGATATCCCGAATCAGGTCTGCCGCGATCTGCTTGTACGGCGGCTCCGGGGCCCGGTAGTTGATCTTGCTTGCTGCCATGTCATCAGCGTAGTTGGCTGAGCATCGCTGAACGAGGCTGAGCAAGGATAGACATACCTATACAAGGACGCTACCGTCGGGGCACAAGAAAACCCCGACAACCGATTTGGCCCGGTTGTCGGGGTCCTGATGCCAGCAGCTATCGAGGAGCTGATGACATGCGCGACCTTATCGCGCGCATCCAGATGTGGATGCTTCGGCTATTACTGCCTTCCCGAGGCCGGCACGCCCGGAAGCTCTCTGCCGAGGCAGAGTCTCCGGTCTCACCACTCGCCCCGCCCGTCGGCTGGCAAGCCGAGCCGCATACCAACGAACTCGCGATCACAGAGGCCGACCAGGTTTTCTGGTACGACGAGCCGCTGGTCCGCGATTTTGTACGGTTTCAAGAGGAACAGCGTGAAGCCGAGCGGCTGCAAGAAGAGGAGGACCGCCTTCGGAAAGCGCACCGGAGGGCAGCCCTTCTCGCGGCCGTGGAGGGGCATGACTACCCCGATGTGCTGTACCTCCACCCGGACACGCGGATAACGCCTGCCAGAGCTTGGACAGCGACGAGCGCGCTGGTGGGGACGCGGCTGTGAAGTGTCCGCACTGCGGCGCGCAGCTGGATCGGCTCGTTGAGCGCGCCAGTGGGCCAGCGGTCATGGTCCGCGCCCGACACCCCTGTCCGAGGGAGGGCGACGGCCAGTCGGGCCGTCAGGGCCGCTGAGCCCCCCATGTACTGCCCCGTCCGGCATCCGCTGGGCGGGGCTTCGCTATGCCTGGCCTCGCTGCCCGTAACGCAGGTTTCGAACAGCCTGTACGGCCATCGGGGACAACGCTATGACGGTCTCAGAGCCGTCGATGAGGATCCAGCCCTTCCGGCGCAACGCCAGGGCTTCAGGCCGGGCATCGTGACCTACTCCGGCGGACAGCTCATCGACTGTTGGAGCGCTGCCTGAGTCCAGGTGTGCGACGATCACGAACAGGAGACTCTGTTCCCCTTCGGTGATCCGGAAGTCCATATCCCGACCCTAGGCCGGGAAGCGGCAATCCGCCCTCTGCGCGCTCCTGACCTGCGAAAAAGCTGACAAGCCTGTGGTCAGCCGTGGGTCTAGCTCCAATGCGCCCCTGCAAGCTCCCACGCATCCCTGGAGCGCACGTGTGGCAGAACACACGGCAGGGAAGTTCCCATGCGAGCCTGCGGCAACTCGCCGCCCGCCCACGTACAGGAGGCACGTCATGAACAGCACCCTCCGCATTACCGCCACTGCCGCAGTGAGTGCCCTTCTCGCTCTGGCGGGCCTCTCCGTTGCTACACCTGCTCAGGCAGACATCGGCGTCCGCGCCAGTAACGGCAGTCTCCTCGACTTGGACGTTCTCGGGGGCTCCCGCTATGGCTACAAGAGGGGCGGCGGGCTCCTGGACCTGGACCTGGATCTCGACCTCCTCCAGGGCTCCCGCTACGGGGCACCCTCCCCTAGCTAACCAGGGATGTGTCTCCCGGCCTGTGACTGCCCAAAGGGTGCCTCAGCACTTGGGCTGACAGGGATCTACAGGGTTTGTGAAAGTGCCGACCCGTAGGTGCGCACCTCGTATGTCTTCGCACTCATCTCAATCGACCAGGGTACGTGGTCGCGCGGACAGCCCGCCTCTTCCCTTCCCCCAACCCCCTGCCGAAGCCCGCCGGAGCCTGGCAGTATCCGCCCATGGATCCCCGACTCACGCGCCTCGGCAGGCGCCGCGCCGTACGGACGGGCGCGGTGGCGGCCGTGGTGTTCGCGCTGCTCGCGTGGTGGCTGCTGGCGCAGCACGGGGCGTCGTCGCCGGCGGGGCGGCTGTCGTTCGCCACCGGGCTGCCCACCGGCGTGTACGCGAAGTACGGCGACCTGCTGAAGGAGGACCTGGGCCGGGACATGCCCTCCCTGGAGGTGCGGCTGCAGAGCAGCCAGGGGTCGTTGGACAACCTCAAGCGGCTCACCTCGGGCACGGCCGACTTCACGCTGGCCACCGCCGACTCGGTGGCCACCTACCGTGACGGGCGGCAGCCGGGCGCGGAGGGGCTGCGCGCGTGCGCGCGCCTGTACGACGACTACATCCAGCTGGTGGTCCCCAAGGGCTCGCCCGTGCGGTCGGCGCGGGACCTCAAGGGGCTGCGGGTGGGGGTGGGGACGGACGAGTCCGGCGTGCAGCTGATCACGCGGCGGCTGCTGCGGGCGGCCGGGCTCGACTTCGACCGGGACATCACTCCCGTACGGGTGGGCATCGACCGGATGCCGGGGCTGCTGGAGGGCGGGCAGCTCGACGCGTTCTTCTGGTCGGGCGGACTGCCGACGAACGCCGTCCAGAGTCTCGGCCGGAGGCTGCCGATCCGTCTCGTGCAGCTGGACGACCTGATCAAGCCGCTGCACGCGCTCGGGCCCGAGACGCACTACTACCGGGCGGCCGTCATGCCGGTGGACGCCTATCCGGAGCTGCGGGCTCCGCAGGCGGTGAAAACGATAGCGGTGGCGAATCTGCTGGTCACCACGGACCGCGCGGACCCCGACCTGGCGGAGAGCGTCACGCGCTCGGTGATGAACAGTCGCGACCGCATAGGGCAGAAGGTGCACGCGGCGCAGAAAGTGGACCTCCGGACGGCGATTTTCACCGACCCCCTGGACCTGCACGCGGGGGCGCGGCGCTACTACGCGTCGGTCAAGCCCTGAAGGGCACGCGGGCTTCGCGTACGTGAAGGGGGCGACCGGCGGACGCCGCCGTCCGCGCCGGCTAGGGTCCCGCTCCCCCGCTCCGGTGGCGCGGGACCCTGATCACCGCCCGCAGGCCCCGCGGCTCGTTGGGCGCGTACGAGAGGGTGGCCCCGCCCGCCGCCAGCAGGGCGCGGGAGATGGACAGGCCCAGCCCCGAGCCGGAGACGTTCTGGTGCCGGCTGCTGCGCCAGAAACGGTCACCGATACGAGTGAGCTCCTCCTCGGTGAGGCCGGGGCCGCCGTCGGCGACCGTGATGCCGACCATGTCGCCCTCAAGGGCGACACCGACGTCGACGCGGGCGCCCGCCGGCGTGAACTTCAGGGCGTTGTCCACCACGGCGTCGAGCGCGCTGGAGAGCGCCACCGGATCGGCCCAGCCGGTCACGGCGGCGGGCCCGTGGTAGGCGAGGGTGACCCGCTCCCGGTGGGCGACCGGGGACCAGGCGCCCACCCGGTCGGTGACGATCTCCGCTATGTCGGTCAGCTGGAGGTCCGCGGCCGCGTGCTCGGCCAGTGCCAGGTCCAGCAGGTCGTCCAGGACCCTGGCCAGGCGCTTGCCCTCGCCGCGGACGGAGGCGATCTCCGCGTGGCCCTCGGGCAGGTCCAGGGCGAGCAGCTCGATGCGCAGCAGCAGGGCCGACAGGGGGTTGCGCAGCTGGTGCGAGGCGTCGGCGACGAAGGCGCGCTGCTGTTCCAGCACCTCTTCGACGTTGTCGGCCATCTCGTTGAAGGACCGCGCCAGGCGGCGCAGTTCCGGCGGTCCGCTGTGCACCGCGACCCGGGAGTTCATCCGCCCGGTGGCTATGCCGTGGGTGGCGGCGTCCAGAGTCCGTACGGGCCGCAGCACCCACCCGGTGAGCCGGAACGCGGCGGCGACCGCGAGGAGCATCGCGGCGGTCTCGCCCGCCACCAGCAGCAGCCAGGAGTGCAGGATCCGGGACCTCAGCCGGCCCGTGGGCGAGTCGGTGACGACGACGGCGACCACGTCGCCGTCGCGGATGACGGGGGAGGCGACGGTGATCCGGCCGTGCCGTAACGGCCAGACCTGGGCGGGATCGTGGCTGCGGCGACCGGCCAGGGCTTCCTGGAAGGCCCGCCGGCCCTCCTTGTCGGAGGGCATGGGCCAGTGCGCGGGTGCGACGGCCATGGTCCGCCCGTCACGGTAGAAGATGCCGACCCTGATGCCGTACAGGTTCTCGTAGCGGCGCAGTTCGGTGCTCAGGGTGGTGAGCCGCTCGTCGGTCTGCGCCTCGGGGTCGAAGGGCCGGATGGTGACGTACTGGGCGAGCGAGGCGAACCGGGCCGTGTCGTCGATGCGGTCGACGACCAGTCGCTGCTGCTGGGCGGCGGCGATGCTGCCGGCGAGGGGGAAGCCGAGGGCCAGCAGGACGCCCGCCAGCAGGACGATGAGGAGGGGGAGGAGTCGGGTGCGCACGGGTTCGGCCGGCCGTCACGCGGCCGGGACGACGATTTTGTAGCCGACCCCGCGGACCGTCTCGATGAGGGCGGGCATCCGGAGTTTGGCGCGCAGTGAGGCGACGTGCACCTCAAGAGTGCGCCCGGTCCCCTCCCAACTCGTACGCCACACCTCGCTGATGATCTGTTCGCGGCGGAAGACGACACCGGGGCGCTGGGCGAGCAGCGCCAGCAGGTCGAATTCCTTGCGGGTGAGCGCGACGACCATGCCGCTCACGGACACCTGTCGGTTGGGGAGCTCGATGGTGAGCGCGCCCAGCCGCAGCGGCTGGGGTGCGACGGAGTCGTGCGTCTCGTCGGGGGCGCTCTCGGTGTGCGGCGTGCGCCGGGCGACCGCGTGGATACGGGCGAGGAGTTCCCCGGTGTCGTACGGCTTGACCACGTAGTCGTCCGCGCCGAGGTTGAGGCCGTGGATCTTCGATCGGGTGTCCGCGCGGGCGGTGACCATGATGACGGGGGTGGCGGTGCGTTTGCGGATCTTGCCGCAGACCTCGAAGCCGTCCTGGTCGGGCAGGCCGAGGTCGAGCAGCACGACGGCGAAGGGCGCGCCGTCGTCGGGCAGCAGCGCCCGCAGCGCCTCCTCGCCGCTGCGGGCGTGGGTGACGTCGAAGCCGTGCCGGGCCAGGATCGCCGACAGCGCCGCCGCGACGTGGTCGTCGTCCTCCACGAGCAGCAGTCTCATCCGCCTCCTCCCGTCCAGCCGGTGTGTGCTCCGGCAACACCGCATCCACGCTGATGGACACCTGCCCCGTCAAGGGGGTTGTGGGTGTGAGCGTGCTTCCGTTATGCAGCCGGTACTCCCACACCACCCCTGTGCGCACCGTGCGCCCCCTTCACGCGGTGTGTCCCTTTGCGGCCGGATCGTTATGCTCAATTTCAGCTCAGATGTAATGACGCTGGTCGTTGCCGCTCATTAGGGTCCTCCCCAACCGAGGAGGATGGAGCGAGGAACGCCGATGAGCGAAGTATCGGTGACCAAGGACGCCGCGGCGGCCCCCGCGGACGCGCTGGTCGTCCTGCACAACGTCAACAAGCACTTCGGCGCGCTGCATGTGCTCCAGGATGTCGACCTGACCATCGGGCGCGGCGAGGTCGTCGTCGTCATCGGCCCGTCGGGGTCGGGGAAGTCGACGCTGTGCCGGACCATCAACCGCCTGGAGACGACCGACTCCGGATCGATCACCATCGATGGCAAGCCCCTGCCCCAGGAGGGCCGGGAGCTGGCCCGGCTGCGCGCCGATGTGGGCATGGTCTTCCAGTCGTTCAACCTCTTCGCGCACAAGACGGTCCTGGAGAACGTGACCCTGGGACAGGTCAAGGTGCGCAGGACGGACCGCAAGCAGGCCGAGGAGAAGGCCCGCGCCCTGCTCGACCGGGTCGGTGTGGGCGCCCAGGCGGACAAGTATCCGGCCCAGCTGTCCGGCGGCCAGCAACAGCGCGTGGCGATCGCCCGGGCGCTGGCCATGGACCCGAAGGTGATGCTCTTCGACGAGCCGACCTCGGCGCTGGACCCGGAGATGATCAATGAGGTGCTGGAGGTCATGCAGCAGCTCGCGCGGGACGGCATGACGATGGTCGTCGTCACCCACGAGATGGGCTTCGCGCGCTCGGCCGCGAACCGGGTGGTCTTCATGGCCGACGGCCGGATCGTCGAGGAGGCGCGGCCGGACCAGTTCTTCAGCAATCCGCGCAGCGACCGGGCGAAGGACTTCCTGTCGAAGATCCTGCACCACTGACCGCCCGCCTTCCGCGTTCCCACCGGCCCGACGGACCCGCGTCCGTCGGGCGACCACCATCGGCGCTCCGACCGCCGCGCAACAGCCGCAGACGCAAAGGATGTTCACCATGATGCTCCGCAAAACCGCCGCAGCGGCCGCCGTGGTGCTGGCGCTCACCGCGTCCGCGACCGCCTGCGGCAAGTCGGGCAGCCCCGACGACAAGGCCGACAAGGCGGGCGACAAGGCCGCGCCGCCCGTGCCGACCTACAAGGTGAACACCGCCGCCGACGTCAAGGACTCGCCGGTCTTCGAGAAGATCAAGGGCAAGACGATCACGATCGGCACCAAGGCCGATCAGCCCGGTCTGGGTTTCGAGCACCCTGGCACCAAGAAGCGGTCCGGTTTCGACGTGGAGATCGCGCGGATGATCGCGGCCGATCTCGGCTTCGACGAGGCCCACATCAAGTTCCAGACGATCCCCTCCGAGGCCCGCGAGACGCAGATCGCGAGTGGCGGCGTCGACCTGTACGTCGGTACGTACACGATCAACGACGAGCGCAAGAAGCAGGTCGGCTTCGGCGGCCCGTACTTCATCGCCGGCCAGAGCCTGCTGGTGAAGGCCGACAGCGACATCAAGGGCCCGGACGACCTCAAGGGCAAGAAGGTCTGTTCGGCGACCGGCTCCACCCCCCTCAAGCGCATCAAGGACCCCAAGTACGGGGCCGCCGAGGTCAAGGCGCAGCAGGGTTACCAGCTGTGCGCGCAGGAAGTGGTCAACGGCACGGTCGACGCCCTCACCACGGACGACTCGATCCTCATGGGCTACGCCGCCGAGAACAAGGGCGCGCTGAAGGTCGTCGGCCAGCCGTTCTCCAAGGAGCCGTACGGCGTCGGCCTGAAGAAGGACGACAAGGCGCTGCGCGACGCCGTCAACAACGCCCTTGAGGCCCACATGAAGAACGGCGACTGGAAGAAGGCGTTCGACGCCACGCTCGGCCGCTCCGGTGTCGCGGCCCCGAACCCGCCCGCGGTCGACCGTTACTGATCAGCGGCCCACGCCTGATCGGTTCCGCGGCGGCCGGCGCCTTGGACCCCAGCGGTCCCCGGGGCACCGGGCGCCGCGGCCGTGGCGGCACGCCACGCGATTTCCGGAGAGTTGACGTGAACGTTCTGTCGGACAACTTCGCGATGTTCCGCGAAGGCTTTTTCGGCACCGTCGAGCTGACGGCGCTCAGCGCCCTGCTCGCCCTGGTGCTGGGCACCGTGATCGCGGGGTTCCGCGTCTCTCCGGTGCCCGCGCTGCGAATATTCGGTACCGCCTGGGTGACCCTGCTGCGCAACACGCCGCTGGTGCTCCTCTTCCTGGCCGTGACCCTGGGGCTGCCCGCGCTGGGTCTCAAGGGCTGGGACTCCTTCTGGCTCGCCGTCATGGCGCTGGGCTGCTACACCTCGGCGTTCATCTGCGAGGCCATCCGGTCCGGCATCAACACGGTGCCGGTGGGACAGGCGGAGGCCGCCCGCTCGATCGGGATGACCTTCACGCAGACCCTGAGCCAGATCGTGCTCCCGCAGGCCACCCGTACGGCGATCCCGCCCATCGGCAGCCTGCTGATCGCCCTGACCAAGAACACCGCGATCGCCTCGGGCTTCAACGTGGCCGAGCTGAGCTCGGTGCAGAAGACGCTCAACGCGGCCTCGGGCTACAACATCTACGTGATCTTCCTGTGGATCGCGGTCTGCTACATCATCATCACTTTCGCTATCAGCGGCCTCTTCCGGCTGCTGGAGACCCGGCTGGCGGTGGCCCGATGAGCGCGAGCATCCTCTACGACGCACCCGGACCCCGTACACGGGCCCGCAACCGGGTCTACGGGGTGATCTCCACCGTCGCGATCCTCGGCCTGATCGCCTTCGTCGTCTACAAGCTGGACGACACCGGGCAGTTCCAGGCCGAGCTGTGGGACGACTACGAATACACCGACACCCATCAGCGCATCGTCGACGGCCTGCTGACGACGCTCAAGACGTTCGCCATCGCCGCCGTGCTCTCGGTCGCGCTCGGCACGGTGCTCGCCGCCGGCCGGCTCTCCGACCACAAGCCGGTGCGCTGGGTGTCGACGGTGGTCGTGGAACTCTTCCGCGCCATGCCGCTGCTGATCATGATCTTCCTGCTGTACGCGGGTATCTTCACGTCCGACCCGATGTGGGCCCTGGTCATCGGGCTCACGCTCTACAACGGCTCGGTCCAGGCGGAGATCTTCCGGTCCGGCGTCAACGCCGTGCCCAAGGGCCAGAGCGAGGCCGCGTACGCGCTCGGGCTGCGCAAGACGCAGGTGATGGCGAGCGTCCTCATCCCGCAGGCCATCCGCTCGATGCTGCCGTCGATCATCAGCCAGCTGGTGGTGACCCTCAAGGACACCTCGCTCGGTTTCATCATCCTCTACGAGGAGCTGCTGTTCGTCGGCAAGGCGTTCGCCCAACAGACACCGCCCGTGAACGGCGTCTACGCCTTCATTCCCATGGTGATCGTCTTCGGTTCGATCTACATCCTGCTGTGCCTGGCCCTGTCCTCCCTGGCGACTTGGGTCGAACGGCGCACGAAGCGCTCGCGCAAGGGCAGCCCCCCGGTGATGGTCGTCCCCGGAGCCGCTGTCGCGGCGGACTCCACCGGCGGCTCCGGCGCGTAGGACCCGTCGGTCCCGCGGGACACACGTGGGTGACGCCCCGTCGGCCGGGCCGGCCGACGGGGCGCGCTCGCTCCGGCGCGACGCGTGGCAGGGCCTGATCGCTTGACGCAAGCACCCGCAATGGGTTGCATACGTTCTGTGATCGAGCACCGTGTTCCCTTTCCCGGCGTCCGTGCGTACCGCCCGGTGCGTACGACGCGTACGCACCGCGGAGCCCACGGCGAGGCCGTCCGCCGCGGGGCACAGGGAGCCGTGCCGTGGACCCGGTGATCGTCGTCGGGGCCGGTCCGGTCGGTCTCACGCTCGCGCTCTGCCTCACCCGCCACGACGTGCCCGTCATCCTCCTCGACGAGGCCCCCGCCGACGGAACCGCTCCCCGGGAGGAACGCCTCTCCCGCACCGCCGTCCTGCGCCCGGACACCGCCGCCCTGCTGGAACGGCTGGGCTGCGGCGCGGCCGAGGGCACGCGGTGGGCGGGCTGGCGCACCCTGCGCCGCCGCGCGCTGGTCGCCCGGGTGCCGTTCGGGGCCCTGGAGGACCCCGAGGACCCTGAGGACCCCGAGGACGGCGGGGAGCCGTCCCCTCTCCATGTCCCGCAGCACGCGCTGACGCGGGAGTTGCGGGCCGCGCTCGCCCGCGAGGACAAGGTCCGGATCGTGCCCGGCGCCCGCGTCGACACCCTGCGGCAGGACCCCGCCGGGATCACCGTGCACACCCGGGGCAGCGAAGGGATGCCCTGGCGGGGCAGCTATCTGGTGGGGTGCGACGGCTCTCGGTCCACCGTCCGCAAGCTCCTGGGCGCCCGGTTCCCCGGGCGGACGGCCGTCGAGCGGTACGCGGTCGCGGCGCTCCGCGCCGAACTGCCCTGGCCCGGCGAGGCCGTACTGCACCGGTCGCCGCCGCGCGGCCCCGAGGTGACGGCCCGTCCGCTGCCGGACGGGATGTGGCGGCTCGACTGGCTGCTGCCGCCGGGCGACGACCTGGTCACCCCCGACGCCCTCCTGACGCTGGTGCGGGACTCCCTGGGCTCGTGGTGCGGGGAGGTGCCGCCGTACGAGCTCCTGGACACCGGTGTGCACGCCGTGCACCACCGGCTCACGCGCCGCATGCGCACCGGACGCGCCTTCCTCGCCGGGGACGCCGCCCACCTGTTGGGGGCGCTCGGCACCCAAGGGCTCGACGAGGGGCTGCGCGATGTGGAGAACCTCGCCTGGAAGCTCGTACTGGCCTGGCACCAGGGAGCGTCCGAGGCCCTCCTCGACAGCTATCAGGTGGAGCGGCGCGGGGCGATCGTGGCGCGGCTGCGGGCGGCCGACCGGTTCCTGCCGGCCGTACGGGACCAGGGCGGGTGGCGCACGGTACGGCGCACACTGGTGCCGGGTGCCGTACGCGGACACGACGAACTGCTCACCGAGGGGCACCTGGGGCGCGGGCCGCTGAGCGCGCCGTTCGTCCACACCCGGACTCCGCTCGCCCCGGCCGCGCCACCGGCGGGCTCGGTGCCGGTGGCCACGGTCCCCGGAGCGCCGGTCGAGGACGTCGCGGTGACCGCGCCGGACGGATCGGTGGTGGGCCTGCGGGCCCGGCTGGGCGGCGATCTCCTGGTGGTGCTGGTCGCGCCCGGTACGGGTGTGTGGGAGCGGCGGCACTGGCTGAGCGCCGGGCTCATGCCGCGGCTGTCCGCCGCCCTCGGCGCCCTGCCGATGCGGGCGGAGCTGCTGGTCGCCGAGGCGTATCCGGGCGCGGCGGCCCACACGGTGCTGGTGGTGCGGCCGGACGGTCATCTGGTCGCGGCGCTGTCCGGGGTGCGGCCCGCGGAGCTGTACGGGTGCGCGGACGCCGTACGGGGCGGGTCGGCGGCGCCGACGACGTCCGGCGAATCCGCGGGCGCGCCGGGGACATCGGCCGCCGGCAGGGGTGCGGAGGCCACGGGCGCGCCCGGTGGAACCCCCAGTGAGGCCACGGCCAATCGTTGACCGTGCCCGGACGACCGTGGTGGACTACTCACCGTGACTGACAGCGGCGCGCGTTTCTGGCGGAGGGTCCATCTCGACCTGCTCCGCTACGCCGGCTGCGTCTGTCGTCCGTCCTGCTGATCCGCTTCCCCGTCGCGCGGCCGTGCCGAGTGCCGCGCGCTCCTTCGCGATCACTCAGGACGGTCTCCTGTGTCTCTTCCCGTACGCCTGCCCGCGCCCGGCTCCGCCGGCGCCCCGGTGGGCGCTCCATCGGTCACCGCCGTGGCCACCGGCCCCGATCCGGGTCCCGCTGCCGGTCTTCTCGACTTCGTCCGGCGGACCGCCGCCGACGCCGCGCTCATCGCCTCGCTCCCCCTCGATCCCGAGGGCCGTACCTGGATCCGGCTGGAGGGGCCGGGCGGCAGTGAGGCATGGCTGATCGGCTGGCCGCCGGGTGCGGGCACCGGCTGGCACGACCACGGCGGCTCGCACGGTGCCTTCGCCGCGGCGGCCGGCCGGCTGACCGAACAGTCGCTCGCCGCGCAACTGCCCACGGAGGGCTGGAAGGTGCTGGAACTGGCGGACGGCATCGACCGGGAGCGGCGGCTCACCGACGGGCGCGGGCGGGCGTTCGGTCCGCACCATGTGCACCAGGTGTTCAACCCGTCGACGGCGCGGCACGCTGTGTCCGTGCACGCCTACTTCCCGCCGCTGCCGATGATGCGGCGGTACAGCCGGGCGGGTCAGGTGCTGCGCCTGGAGCAGGTCGAGTGGCCGGAGGAGTGGGCATGAGGGTCGAGGAGCTGCTGGCGGCCGCCCGTGAGGGCCTGGACCGGCTCGGCCCGGCGGAAGCCGCAGCGGCGCAGGCCGGGGGCGGCTTGCTGGTCGACATCCGCTACGCGGCGCTGCGGGAGCGCGACGGGCTCATCCTCGGGGCACTGGTCGTGGAGCGCAACGAACTGGAGTGGCGGCTCGATCCCCTGAGCGACCACCGCGCGGCGGAGGCCACCCGCCACGACCTGCGGGTGGTCGTCGTGTGCGACGAGGGCTACGCGTCGAGCCTCGCGGCCGTGTCCCTGCGCCGACTGGGGCTGCACCACGCGACGGATCTCATCGGCGGTTTCCAGGCGTGGCGCGCGGCCGGGCTGCCGGTGCGACGGGTGGGTGCGGCCGAGGGGAGCTGACCCGGTGGAGGTCGGCCCCCTGCGGGCCGTCCCCTGAAGGCCGGGCTGATGCCCGGCGCCCGGTATCCCGACCGTCCGGATCCACGACCGCCCGGATCCACGACCGCCCTGCCGGCCGGCATCCATGGCCGTCAGTCCTCCGGCAGGTAGTGGTCGAGCAGCTCCGGCTCCTCGCCCTCCTCTTCCAGGGCGCGGCGCACCACCCGCAGGGCGAGGCCCTCGGGGTATCCCTTGCGGGCGAGCATTCCGGCGAGGCGGCGCAGCCGCTTCTCCCGGTCCAGGCCGCGCGTGGACCGCAGCTTGCGGTCGACCAGCTCCCGGGCGGTGTGCTCCTCCCGGTCGGAGTCGAGCTGTCCGACGGCCTCCTCGATCACCGCGGAGTCCACGCCCTTGGTGCGCAGCTCGCGCGCCAGGGCACGGCGGGCCAGGCCCCGGCCGTGGTGCCGGGACTCCACCCACGCCCCCGCGAACGCGGAGTCGTCGATCAGCCCGACCTCCTCGAAGCGGGACAGCACCTCGTCCGCGACCTCGGCCGGGATGCCCTTCTTGGCCAGCGCGTCCGCGAGCTGTTTGCGGGTGCGCGGGGATCCGGTGAGCAGGCGCAGGCAGATGGCCCGCGCCTGCTCCTCGGGCCGCGGTGGTGCCCCGGCCCCGGCCCTCGACGAGGACGGGGCATCACCGTCGGTTCGGTCGTCCGTGCCCGGCTCCGGCCGCTCTCCCTCCGCCCACGGCGGAGGGTATTCCGATCGCCGTGTCACGGATCAGCTCTTGGCAGCCGTGGCCTTGGCCGCCTTGCCGGTGGACTTCGCCGCCGGAGCCGGCACCGACTTCGCCGGCTCGGCCGTGGCACCCGCCGCGTCCGCGCCGGGCTCGCCCGCCGGGGCCACGGGCCTGACGCCCACGCCCAGCTTCTCCTTGATCTTCTTCTCGATCTCGTTGGCGAGGTCGGGGTTGTCCTTGAGGAAGTTGCGGGCGTTCTCCTTGCCCTGGCCGAGCTGGTCGCCCTCGTAGGTGTACCAGGCGCCGGCCTTGCGGACGAAGCCGTGCTCGACGCCCATGTCGATCAGACCGCCCTCGCGGCTGATGCCCTGGCCGTAGAGGATGTCGAACTCGGCCTGCTTGAAGGGCGGTGCGACCTTGTTCTTGACGACCTTGACGCGGGTGCGGTTGCCGACCGCCTCCGTGCCGTCCTTGAGGGTCTCGATGCGGCGGATGTCCAGACGCACCGAGGCGTAGAACTTCAGCGCGCGGCCACCGGTCGTCGTCTCCGGCGAGCCGAACATGACGCCGATCTTCTCGCGGAGCTGGTTGATGAAGATCGCGGTGGTCTTGGACTGGTTGAGCGCGCTGGTGATCTTGCGGAGGGCCTGGCTCATCAGCCGGGCCTGCAGGCCGACGTGCGAGTCGCCCATCTCGCCCTCGATCTCCGCGCGCGGCACCAGGGCGGCGACGGAGTCGATGACGATCAGATCGAGGGCGCCGGAGCGGACCAGCATGTCCACGATTTCCAGCGCCTGCTCGCCGGTGTCCGGCTGGGAGAGGATGAGGTTGTCCGTGTCGACGCCGAGCGCCTTCGCGTACTCCGGGTCGAGGGCGTGCTCCGCGTCGACGAACGCGACGGTGCCGCCGGCCTTCTGCGCGTTGGCCACGGCGTGCAGGGTGAGGGTGGTCTTACCGGAGGACTCCGGCCCGTACACCTCCACGACACGGCCGCGCGGCAGCCCGCCGACGCCGAGGGCGACGTCGAGAGCGGTCGACCCGGTGGGGATGACCTCGATGGGGTCGTTCGGCCGGTCACCGAGGCGCATCACGGCGCCCTTGCCGAATTGCCGTTCAATCTGTGCGAGCGCGGCGTCCAGCGCCTTCTCGCGGTCGGTTCCTGCCATGGGTTCCACCCGGTTTGCTTGAGTCGATCGCTTCACGTCAACGACGCTAACGCCTGCCACTGACAATGGGCCCGGGCACCGCCCCAGCCTGTGGATAACTAGCCTCCCAGCAGGCCCGGAACACCCATGAGAATGGATGTTCGAATTTGGTGTCAAGCGCGCCCCACCGGCGCGCCGTCACCGCCGCCGCAGCGCCCGCACCGCCCGCCGCAGCCGCTCCGCAACCGGGGTGTGCGGCCCGCCCCCGCGCCGCCGCCGGCCGTGGACCCGCGGATCGTCCGTGACGTCGTACCGCTTCACGTACGCCCCGAGGAACGCCTGGAGCGTCGCGGTCGCCGGGATGGCGACCAGGGCGCCCACCGCGCCCAGCAGCGCGGTGCCGGCGACCACGGAGCCGAAGGCGACGGCCGGATGGATGTCCACGGTCCTGGCGGTGATGCGGGGCTGGAGCAGGTAGTTCTCGAACTGCTGGTAGATCACGACGAAGGCGAGCACCCACACCGCGTACCAGGGGTTGACGGTGAAGGCGAGCAGTATCGGCAGGGCGCCCGCGAGGTAGGTGCCGATGGTGGGGATGAACTGGGAGACGATACCGACCCAGATCGCGAGGGCCGGGGCGTAGGGCACTCCCAGTACCTCCAGCAGGACGAAGTGCGCGACGCCGGAGATCAGCGCCATCAGGGCGCGCGAGTAGAGGTAGCCGCCCGTCTTGGCGACGGCGAGCTCCCAGGCCCGCAGCACCTCGGCCTGCCGGTTCGGCGGCAGGACGGAGCACAGGGCGCGGCGCAGCCGTGGCCCGTCGGCCGCGAAGTAGAAGGAGAACAGCAGGACGGTCAGCAGCTGGAACAGCCCGCCCAGGACGGTCGCGGAGACGTCCAGCACACCGCTGGCGCTGTTCTTGAGGTACTTCTGGAGCCAGTCCGAGCGCAGCAGGCTCTGCTGGATCTCGAGCCGGGACAGCCTGGTGCGGAAGGTGCGGTTGATCCACCGGATCACGGCGTCCAGGTAGGACGGGAAGTTCTCCACCATGGTGACGATCTGGTCGGCGAGCATCGAGCCGAGCAGGGTGAAGAAACCCGCCGCGACCACGGTGACGGCCAGGAAGACCAGGCCGGTCGCGGGCCCGCGGCGCACGCCGCGGGCGGCCATCCGGTCCACCGCCGGCTCGACGGCCAGCGCGAGGAAGAACGCGATCAGGATGTTGATCAGCAGGCCGATGAGCTGGTGGAACGCCCAGCTGGCCAGCTGGAACGCGGCGAAGAGGGCGAGAGCCACGACCATCGCGCGGGGCAGCCAGCGCGGCATGCGCGCATCCGCGTCGGGCGGGCGTGGTGGAGTGCTGTCCGGGGCGGTGTCGTCTGCTGCCACGGGGCAAGTGTGGACTATCGGGTGAAGGGGGCCGGGACGTCCGCGGGACGGGTCGGCCGGCCGCCGGCGGGATCAGCCGGACAGCCGCTTCCCGCCCCGGCGGCTCAGCGCCGGTCCTCCGGGATCTCCATCGCCCGGCACACGCCCCGCCACACGTCCTTGGCATTCCAGCCCGCGTCCAGGGCCTGGTGCACGGTCCTCCCGCCGAGCTCGGACATCACATGATCGCGCGCGAAGGAGTCGGCGTACGCCACGCCGAAATAATCGCCCATCCGCTGCCAGAAGACCGTCAACCGCATGCGACCAGTATCCCGCCCCTGAGAGTGCTGCCGGGCACGAGCCGCTGACCGGTGGCGCTTTCCGTCCTACGGTCGGTGCATGGCCCGATCCGGAGCATCCCCCGTAGCCCGTGCCGAGCAGTTCATCTGGCTGACCGCCCGCGTTCTGGAGCAGCGCAGATTCGCGTTCCACTTCCTGGACGGGAGCCCCGACGCCGTCGAAGCGGCCCTGACCGCCTATCTGGGTGAGGACGGGGGGTACGGGTACGCCCTGGAGCCCGATCTGCGCGGGCCGGTGAGCCAGCCACTGCACACCGCGCACGCGCTGCACGTGCTCGACGAGATCGGCCGCTGCGGTGACCGCCGCATGGAGCGCGTGTGCCGCTATCTGACGGCCGTCTCCACACCCGACGGGGCCCTGCCCGCGCTTCACCCGTCGCTGCGCGGCTATCCGGCGGCGCCGTGGCTGCTGGTGGTCGACGATCCGCCGAGCGATCTCCTGGCCACCGGCCCGGTGGTGGGTCTGCTGCACCGCAACGAGGTCTGGCACGCGTGGCTGTTCCGGGCGACCGATTTCTGCTGGGCGGCCGTCGAGGCCCTGGGGGCCGGGGCGAAGACTCACCCGTACGAGGTGCAGGCCGCCGTCGCCTTCCTCGACGGCGCCCCCGACCGCCCGCGCGCGGAAGCGGCGGCGGAACGGCTGGGACGGACCGTGCGGGAGCAGCGGCTGGCGGTCCTGGACCCCGCCCGGACCGGCGACTTCCCGGTCTCGGAGGGGTACGCGCCGGAGGAGCTCCACTTCCCGCACGACTTCGCCCGTACGCCCGGCTCGCTGGCCCGGCCGTGGTTCACCGACGCCGAGCTGGAGCGGTCGCTGGACTTCCTCGCCGCCTCGCAGGAGGGCGACGGCGGCTGGCCGGTCCGGTGGCGCGCGTGGGCCCCGGGCACCCGGCTGGAGGGCCGGCCGATGGTGACGATCGCCTCGCTGCTGACCTTGCGCGCCTACGGGCGGACCCTGTGAACACCGGATCCGGCGGACCCGCCGGCGCACCCTGAGCCGGGCCGCCACTTCCGCCCATACCTTCCCTGACCTGCGGTTCCGGGGCATTGTCAGTGGTGCGGTGCACGATGGGGGGCATGGCGGACGACGTGGCGGCCGGTACGGCGGCGGATTCGGTGGGCGACCCGGCGGGAGGTCTCGCGGGGTTCTCCCCCGCGACGCGCGCCTGGTTCACGGGGGCGTTCACCGCGCCCACGGCCGCGCAGAGCGGCGCCTGGCGGGCGATCGGCGAGGGCTCCGACGTCCTGGTCGTCGCTCCGACCGGCTCCGGCAAGACGCTCGCCGCCTTCCTCGCCTCCCTCGACCGGCTCGCGAGCACTCCGCCGCCCGCCGAGCCCAAGAAGCGCTGCCGGGTGCTGTACGTCTCCCCGCTCAAGGCCCTCGCCGTGGACGTGGAGCGGAATCTGCGCAGCCCGCTCACGGGCATGCGCCAGGAGTCGGTGCGCCTGGGACTGCCCGAGCCGGAGATCCGGGTCGGCATCCGGTCCGGCGACACCCCGCCCGCCGAGCGCCGGGCGCTGGTCAACCGCCCGCCGGACATCCTGATCACCACGCCCGAGTCGCTGTTCCTGATGCTCACCTCGGCCGCGCGGGACGCGCTCGCCGGTGTCGAGACGGTCATCCTGGACGAGGTGCACGCCGTCGCGGGCACCAAGCGGGGCGCGCACCTCGCGCTGTCCCTGGAGCGCCTCGACACCCTGCTCCCCCGTCCGGCGCGGCGCATCGGCCTGTCCGCGACGGTCCGGCCGGTGGACGAGGTGGCACGCTATCTGTCGCCGCAGCGGAAGGTGGAGATCGTCCAGCCGCCCTCGGGCAAGGAGTTCGACCTCTCGGTGGTCGTTCCGGTGGAGGATCTCGGCGAGCTCGGCGCCTCGCCCGTCCAGGAAGGCGACGCCAGGGAGAAGCCGTCGATCTGGCCGCACGTGGAGGAGCGGATCGCCGATCTGGTCCAGTCCCACCGCTCCACGATCGTCTTCGCCAACTCCCGGCGCCTTGCCGAGCGGCTGTGCAACCGGCTCAACGAGATCGCCTACGAGCGGGCCACGGGTGAACCCCTGCCCGAACACCACTCCCCCGCCGAGCTGATGGCCGAGTCCGGCGCGGCGAGGGGCGCGCCGCCGGTGCTCGCCCGCGCGCACCACGGCTCGGTCTCCAAGGAGCAGCGGGCGCTGGTCGAGGAGGACCTCAAGGCGGGCCGGCTGCCGGCCGTCGTCGCCACCTCCAGCCTGGAGCTGGGCATCGACATGGGCGCGGTCGATCTGGTCGTCCAGGTCGAGTCGCCCCCCTCGGTCGCCTCCGGGCTCCAGCGCGTCGGCCGCGCCGGACATCAGGTCGGCGCGGTCTCCACCGGTGTGGTCTTCCCCAAGTACCGCGGAGACCTGGTGCAGGCGGCCGTGGTGACGGAGCGGATGCGCGAGGGGGCCATCGAGTCGCTGCGCGTCCCCGCCAATCCGCTGGACGTCCTGGCCCAGCAGATCGTCGCCATGGTGTCCGTCGACACCTGGGACGTGGGGGAGCTGCTGGCCATGGTGCGGCGGGCGGCTCCCTTCGCCGCGCTGCCCGAATCCGCCTTCACAGCCGTCCTGGACATGCTCGCCGGGCGCTATCCGTCCGACGCCTTCGCGGAGCTGCGGCCGCGCCTGGTCTGGGACCGGGTGGCCGGTACGGTCACGGGGCGCCCCGGGGCGCAGCGGCTGGCCGTGACCTCCGGCGGCACCATCCCCGACCGGGGCCTCTTCGGCGTCTTCCTCGCGGGCACGGACCCCAAGAAGGGCGGGGGCCGGGTCGGCGAGCTGGACGAGGAGATGGTCTACGAGTCCCGGGTCGGCGATGTCTTCACCCTGGGCACCACCTCGTGGCGGATCGAGGACATCACCCGCGACCGGGTCCTGGTGACCCCGGCTCCGGGCGTGCCCGGCAGGCTGCCCTTCTGGAAGGGCGACCAGCTGGGCCGCCCGCTGGAGCTGGGCCGTGCCCTGGGCGCGTTCCTGCGGGAGGTCGGCGGGCTGGCGCCGGAGGCCGCCCGCGCGCGGCTCGACGCCGCCGGGCTCGACGCCTGGGCGGCGGGCAATGTGCTGTCCTATCTGGACGAGCAGCGCCAGGCGTGCGGCCATGTGCCGGACGACCGGACCATCGTGGTGGAGCGCTTCCGTGACGAGCTGGGCGACTGGCGGGTCGTCGTCCACTCCCCCTTCGGCGCCCAGGTGCACGCCCCCTGGGCGCTCGCCCTCGGCTCCCGGCTCGCCGAGCGCTACGGCATGGACGCCCAGGTGATGCACGCCGACGACGGCATCGTGCTGCGGCTTCCCGACGCGGACGTGATGGGACTGGACCTGCTCGACGCGGACCCGGCCCTCCAGGGCCGGGAGTACGACGCGGAGCGGTCCCCGGTCGGGGCCGCCGATGTCACCTTCGACAAGGGCGAGGTCGCCCAGCTGGTCACCGACCAGGTCGGCGGGTCGGCCCTGTTCGCCGCCCGGTTCCGCGAGTGCGCCGCACGGGCCCTGCTGCTGCCCCGGCGGGACCCCGGCAAGCGCACCCCGCTGTGGCAGCAGCGCCAGCGCGCCGCCCAGCTGCTCCAGGTCGCCGAGGAGTTCGGCTCGTTCCCCATCGTCCTGGAGGCCGTCCGCGAATGCCTCCAGGACGTCTTCGACGTCCCCGGGCTGACCGAGCTGATGGGTGACATCGAGGCCCGCCGGGTCCGGCTGGTGGAGGTGACCACCGCGGAGCCGTCGCCGTTCGCGCGCTCACTGCTGTTCGGTTACGTGGCCCAGTTCCTGTACGAGGGCGACTCGCCGCTCGCGGAGCGCCGTGCCGCCGCCCTGTCCCTCGACTCCCGTCTGCTCGCCGAGCTGCTGGGCCAGGCCGAGCTGCGCGAGCTGCTCGACGTGGAGGTCCTCACCGAGCTGGAGCGCGAGCTCCAGTGGCTGACCGAGGACCGCCGGGCCAAGGACGCCGAGAGCGTCGCCGACCTGCTGCGGCTCCTGGGGCCGCTCACCGACGCCGAGCTGGCCGAGCGCGGCGCCGACCCGCGGTGGGTGCGTGACCTGGCGGACGCCCGGCGAGCCATCCGCGTCCGCGTCGCGGGACAGGACCACTGGGCGGCCGTCGAGGACGCGGGCCGGCTCCGCGACGCCTTGGGCACGGCGCTGCCCGTCGGTGTCCCCGAAGCCTTCACCGAGCCCGTCAAGGACCCCCTCGGGGATCTCCTCGCCCGGTTCGCCCGCACCCACGGCCCGTTCACCTCGGCGCAGGCCTCCGCCCGGTTCGGTCTCGGCCCGGCGGTGACCGACGGCGCGCTGCACCGCCTCGCGGCGAACGGCCGCGTGGTCCAAGGCGAGTTCCACCCTTCCGGCATCGGCCAGGAGTGGTGCGACGCCACCGTCCTGCGCAGGCTGCGCCGCCGCTCGCTCGCGGCGCTGCGGCAGGAACTGGAGCCGGTGGCGCCCACCGCGCTCGCCGCGTTCCTCCCTCAGTGGCAGCACGTCGGCACCCACAGCCTGCGCGGCGTCGACGGACTGGTGCGCGCCATCGAGCAGTTGCAGGGTGCACCGGTACCGGCCTCCGCCCTGGAGAGGCTCGTGCTGCCCGCGCGCGTGAAGGACTTCTCCCCCGCGATGCTCGACGAGCTGACGGCGGCCGGCGAGGTCGTCTGGGCGGGGGCGGGCGCGCTCCCGGGCAAGGACGGCTGGGTCTCGCTCCTGCTCGCCGACGCCGCGCCCCTGCTGCTGCCCGCACCGCACCCGCTGGAGCTGTCCCCGCTCCACCAGGCCGTACTGGAGGCGCTGTCCGGCGGCTACGGCCTGTTCTTCCGCCAGATCGCCGACCGGGTGCGCGCCACGGACCCCGAGAGCGGCGAACCGCGGATCGCGGAGGCCGTCTGGGACCTCGCCTGGTCCGGCCGCCTCACCAACGACACCCTGGCGCCGCTGCGCTCGTACCTCGGATCGGGCCGGACGGCCGGCTCCACCGCGCACCGGGCCAAACGGTCGGTGCCGCGCGGCCGTTACGGCTCCTTCACCGCTCGTGGGGGCGTCCCCCTGCGGCCCACCGCGTCCCGTGGCGGCCCTCCCACCGTCGCCGGCCGCTGGTCGCTGCTGCCCGCGCCCGAACCCGACCCGACCGTACGGGCCCACGCCCTGGCCCGTACGCTCCTGGACCGGCACGGTGTGGTGACCCGGGGAGCGGTGGCCGCCGAGGGCGTGGAGGGCGGGTTCTCCGCCGCGTACCGCGTGCTGTCCGTCTTCGAGGAGAGCGGGCAGGCCCGCCGCGGCTATGTGGTCGAGGGCCTGGGCGCCGCGCAGTTCGCCATGGAGGGCGCGGTGGACCGGCTGCGTGCCGTCGGCACGGCGCGCGAGCGCGCGGGCGGCGCCGCGTACGCCGAGGCCCCGGCC